>JBOFCU010000299.1:0-12725 GCA_051646285.1 Beijerinckiaceae bacterium | reverse complement strand
CGCCCGTGCAGGATGAGCCAGTGGTGGGCGTGCAGCAGAAAGGGCGGCGGGATGCGTTTCAGCAGCCCCAATTCCACCGCCAGCGGATTTTTACCAGGCGCGAGGGGGATGCGGTTGGAGACGCGGAACAAATGTGTGTCCACCGCAATGGTGGGCTGGCCGAAGGCGATGTTGAGCACCACATTCGCCGTCTTGCGGCCCACACCCGGCAGCGCCTCAAGCGCGGCGCGGTCAGCCGGCACGGTGCCGCCATGGTCGCGGATAAGCTGCTGCGACAGGGCGATGACGTTCTTGGCCTTGCCGCGAAACAGGCCGATGGATTTGATATGCTCCCGCACCGCATCCTCACCCAGCGCCAGCATCGCCTGCGGCGTGTCGGCGGCCTTGAACAGGGCGCGTGTGGCCTTGTTGACGCCCGTGTCAGTCGCCTGCGCCGACAGCACCACCGCCACCAGCAGCGTGAACGGGTTCACATACTCAAGCTCGCCCTGAGGGTCCGGGTTTGCCGCATGAAAGGCGCTGAAAATGGCATGCACAGTTGCATCATCCACCGGCGGTATGCGGCGGCGCGATGGGGGTGCGGCTTTTTGCGCAGCGCCTGTCTGTGCCGGTGCCGCCGTTTTTTTCAGGCGCGGGGCATCCGCTGTCGGACGGGCCTTGTCGCCGGTCGCGGAAGCGTGACCGTTTGCCCGCCCCTTTGCTGCGGCGGTGGGGCTGGACTTCGCGGCTGTTTTCGGTTTCGCATGGGCCATGCGCTGTTTATAAGCGCAGCCAACCCGTGCACAACCCGGAACCTCTGGTGCCATGACCACGCAGACGGCTGACGACACCGTATTTTCTGCCCTGATCAGGCCGCATCGCTCCATAGGGGCGGAAGGGCGGCGGCTGGTCATTACGCTGGTGGCGATTGCCGGCGTTATTTCCTCCATTCCCTTCATGATTATCGGCGCGTGGCCAGTGGCCGGTTATTTCGGTCTGGATGTGCTGCTGCTGGCGATTGCCTTTCGCGTCAACCAGAACCGCGCCAATGAATGGGAAGAGGTGTTGCTGACGCCGGTGCGGTTGCATTTCCGCCGTGTCAGCCATCGCGGTGAAACGGCGGAGTGGCATTTGAATCCGGCCTGGGTGCGCATCGAGCGCGGCAGCGAGGATGAGGATTTCGGGTTGCAGGATCTTGCGATTGTATCCGGGCCAACACGCATTCCCGTCGCCATGCATCTGTCACCCCTTGAGCGCGCGCAGTTTGCCCGCGCCTTCGAGGCGGGACTGTTGAAAGCCAAGCGCGGCCCGCGCTTCGCCCACTGAATCAGAAACGCTATTGTCCGCGTGCCACGTTATAAATTGATCATCGAATATGACGGCACGGCTTTTGCCGGATGGCAGACACAAACCCATCCGGACAAGCGCGGCCTGACGATCCGTGAAACCGGCACACCGGCTGCACCGCGCGCTGTGCAGGACGCGCTGGAGGACGCGCTGTTTGCCATCACCCATGAGCGGGCGCGCATTGGCGGCGCTGGCCGCACCGATGCCGGCGTGCATGCCACCGGGCAAATTGCCCACGTTGATCTCGCCAAGGACTGGCGGCTGGACCGCCTGCGCGACGGCATCAACGCCATGACGCGCCGCCACGGCGACCATGTGGCCGTGCTTGCCGCCGAGCATGTGCCTGATGATTTTGATGCCCGCTTTTCCGCCCGCAAGCGGCATTATCTGTATCGCATCCTCAACCGCCGTGCGCCGCCTGCCTTTGATTTCAACCGCGTCTGGCATGTGCCGCGCAAGCTTGATGTTGCCTTGATGGGTGAGGCCGCGCAGCATTTGCTCGGGCAGCATGATTTCACGACATTCCGCGCCACTGAATGTCAGGCGAAAAGCCCGATAAAAACGCTGGATGTGCTCGATGTGGCGCGCGTCAATGACGAGGTGCATGTGCGCGCCTCGGCCCGCTCATTTCTGCATAATCAGGTCCGCTCCATGGTTGGCACGCTGGCAGAAGTCGGATGGGGGCGGTTTGCTGTCAATGATGTGCGCCTTGCGCTGCAAGCGAAGGATCGTAGCCGGTGCGGCATCGTCGCGCCGCCGCAAGGATTGTATCTGGTCGGTGTGGAGTATGAATAACCGGCAAAAATACCCGATCAGCTCAGCAGCAGAAAAGCCAGCACACCGGCAAGGAAAACACTGAAGCCGGAATAATCGATTATTTTTCGCCACGGCGGCATAACGCCTGATGATCCCAGATCAGCCCATAAACCGATCAGGCCCCCCAGGGATGCGCCGGCAAAACTCCACGCATGGCCAAAGATATAAATCGAGAGAAGGGCGCAGCCGCCCGCCCATAACAGGGTGTTGAACAGCCGGAAGTAGCCAGCGGCGATGGCAAGCATGAGGGCAAGCGCGTCAATCATCAGCACATGCTCTGTGTGGCTGCTTCAAAAAATAATAACGCGGCAATCCCCCTCATTGGGAAGCAGCCTGGCCTGCAAAATAATGGCCGATCAGCACGCGGTAAATCGCAGTCAGGCCTTCCAGGTCCCTGAGCGCCACGCGCTCGTCGATCTGGTGCATGGTCTGGCCCACAAGGCCATATTCCACCACCTCGCAATAATCCTTGATGAAGCGCGCATCGGATGTGCCGCCTGTGGTCGATAATTGCGGGCGCTTGCCCGTCACCTGCTCCACCGCATCCGAGACCATGGTCACGAAGGGGCCAGGCTGCGTCAAAAAGGCCGGTGCATTTGATGGCTCGAAATCGAGCGAGAATTTCACGGCTTTCTGATCCGACGCAAAATCTTCACGCGAACCGGCTTCCACTTCGCTCGATTTTGTTTTGTTGCCCGCTGCCTTTTCGCAGCGTCTGCGGATTTCTTCGCCGAGCGTCTCGTGCGTCCAGAGATCATTGAAGCGGATATTGAACACAGCGCGGGCTTGCGCCGGAATCACATTCGACGACGGGTTGCCGACATCGACGGAGGAAAATTCAAGGTTCGATGGGTCGAAATGAGCCGTGCCGGAATCGAGCGGCTCATCCTGCAACGCAGCCAGAAAACGTGTCATGCCACGAATCGGATTATCGGCCAGCTGCGGATAGCCGACATGCCCCTGCTTGCCATGCACGGTGATGCGCCCCGTGAGTGAACCGCGACGCCCGATTTTAATCATATCAGACAGCGCTTGCGGATTGGTCGGCTCGCCCAGAATGCAGTGGTTAAAGCGCTCACCGCGCGCATGCGCCCATTGCAGCAATTTGATGGTGCCATTGACCGCCGGGCCTTCCTCGTCGCCGGTGATGAGAAAGCCGATGGAGCCGCGCGGCTTTTCATGCCTGAGATAATCGAGCGTGGCCGCCAGAAATGCGGCAATGCCGCCTTTCATATCCACAGCGCCGCGCCCATACATCACACCATCAACGGTTTGCCCGGAAAATGGCCCGTGCGCCCATTGCGATTCGTCTCCCGGTGGCACCACATCGGTATGGCCGGCGAATAAAAGATAAGGCGCAGCATCACCGATGCGGGCGTAGAGATTGTCCACATCCGGCATGCCGGGTTCGGAAAATACAACACGCTCGCAGGCAAATCCGGCATCGGTGAGCACGCGCTGCAAAAAGGCAAGCGCCCCGCCTTCCGCTGGTGTCACCGACGGGCAGCGGATCAGGTCATGCAGCAGGGCGGCGGCGGTGATCATCAGTCGCGCAACAAATCATTGATTGCGGTTTTCGAGCGCGTCTGCGCGTCAACCGTTTTGACAATCACCGCGCAATAAAGCGACGGCCCCCAATTTTCACCGGGCAGGGATTTGCCGGGGATCGAGCCGGACACAACCACCGAATAGGGCGGCACCTTGCCGACATGGATTTTGCCCGTGGCGCGGTCAACAATTTTTGTCGAGGCGGAGAGAAACACGCCCATGGAAATCACCGAGCCTTCGCCAACGATCACGCCTTCCACCACTTCCGAGCGCGCACCGATGAAGCAATTATCCTCGATGATCGTCGGGTTGGCTTGCAGCGGTTCGAGCACGCCGCCAATGCCGACACCGCCGGAGAGATGCACATTCTTGCCGATCTGCGCGCACGATCCCACGGTCGCCCATGTATCGACCATGGTGCCGGCATCGACATAAGCGCCGATATTCACGAAGCTCGGCATCAGCACGACATTCGGTGCGATGAAAGAGCCGCGGCGCACGGTGCAGTTCGGCACGGCCCGGAAGCCGGCCTTGGTGAATTTCGCTTTCGTCCAGCCCTTGAATTTCGACGGCACCTTGTCGAACCAGGGTGCACCATCCGGCCCGCCCTTGACCGGTGCGGAATCGGTGAGGCGGAACGACAGCAGCACCGCCTTTTTCAGCCATTGATGGGTGACCCACTCACCATTGATTTTTTCGGCGACACGGGCCTGGCCTGAATCGAGCAGCAGCAGGGATTTCTCCACCGCAGCACGCGCTGCGCCCTTGGTTTTTGCAGTGATGGCGGCGCGGTCTTCCCACGCCTTTTCAATGGTGGCTTCCAGCTTGGCGGTGGTCATCGGGCACATCCTCAATCATGGCAGAATATCTGCAACGGGATTGCCGGAATCCGCCTGCCAAAGTCAATGGTGGATTGCAGGCATGGCGATGAAAGGCCGGTTGCCCGCATGGGCGTGGAAAACCCGTTTCAATTCCGGGAGTAAGGGCCCAAGGGTAAAGGCGATAGGGCACATGCAGGATCATGTGCAAAAAATGCATGCGGATGCGAGGCGCGGGGGATGGACGCACCAGGCTTCTGTGGCAGTCTGGCCGGACAGTTACACCCATAACAACAGGAAACGCCCATGCATCCCGTCACGTCCTTGCCCGCCGCCTTGCAGAATGCGCCCCTTTACATGGGCTGGTGCGGCATGGCTGATCCGGTCGTGGCCGGCCTGATCGCGCGGGCGGGCTATGATGCGGTGCTGCTCGACCAGCAGCATGGCGCCTTCAATTTTGACAGTGCCGCCGCCGGCATTACCGAGGTGACTGGCGCAGGCAAACCTTGCCTCGTGCGCATTCCCGTGGGCGATTTTGCCATGGCCTCGCGGATGCTCGATATGGGTGCCTCAGCGATTGTTGCGCCGATGATCAACACGGTTGCGGATGCGCGGGCGCTGGCCAGTTTCATGAAACTGCCGCCGGATGGCGACCGCAGCTGGGGCCCGGCCCGTGCTCTGAACCTGACCGGCCTGTCACCGGCGGATTATCTGAAGCAGGCCAACAGCTTTTCACTGGCCATCGCGATGATCGAAACGCGCGAAGCCATGAACAATCTCGAAGCCATTCTGGATGTGCCGGGCATTGATGGTATTCTCGTCGGCCCGTCGGATTTGTCGATTGCCCTGAGCCATGGCGCCAGTGTGGATGCGTTCGGCAAGCAGGTGACCGATGCCAGTGCCGATATTGCGCGGCGCACACGGGCCAGAAACAAGATTGCCTGCGCATTTTCGCCCACCGGCGAGCGGGCCAAGGTGCTCACGGCCATGGGCTACCAGCTTGTTTCGCTGGAGACAGACCAGATCATGCTGCGCAATGGCGCAGCCGCTGCGTTGAAAGCAGCCAAAGCCTGAGGGTGCGGGCGCGCCGCTGATGGAAAAAATCTGGCGCGCGCCCCTGCCGCTTCTGGCCATCACCGGCAGTCTGCTCGGTGCCACGTTCCCGCTGGGAAAATTGACCGCGGCCGCCGGTGTTTCGCCCGTGATATGGGCCTTTCTCATTGCCGGCGGCAGCGGCCTTGTCCTGCTGGCGGCCTTGCTTATCTCGGGCCAGCGCCTGCCGCTGGACCGCGCCAGTCTCACCTATTTTTTTATGACGGCGCTGGTGTCCTACGCCATTCCCAACCTGCTGCTGTTTTCCGTGATTCCCCATGTGGGTGCCGGTTACAGCGGCATCATGTTCACGCTCTCGCCGATGCTGACATTGCTGTTTTCCGTTGTGGCCCGCACCGGCAAAACCAATGGGCTGGGTGTGATCGGTATTCTGACCGGATTTGCCGGCGCGCTGACCATTGCCGTGTCGCGCCTCCAGGAGGGGCAGGCGGTTCAGCACTGGGCGCTCATGCTGGCCTTTGCCATTCCCGTCAGTCTGGCCATCGGCAATGTGTATCGCACGCTGGCCTGGCCCAAAAATGCCAACCCCATCGCCCTGGCTGCAGGCAGCAATCTGGCGGCCGCCTTGATTTTAGTGTTTGTATCCTTGGCGGTGCATGGCAATTTTCCTGCTGCGGCCCTGCTCAAGCTGCCGCATCTGGCGCTGATTCAGGTCATATGTTCGGTGCTGATGTTCAGCTTTTTCTTTCAGCTTCAGGCTGTGGGCGGGCCGGTTTATCTGAGCCAGATCGGGTATGTCGCCGCTGCGGTGGGGCTGTTCAGCGGCCTTGTTTTTCTGAACGAGCGCTATGGCATCATTACGTTTGCCGGTGTTGGCGTGATCGCGCTCGGCATCGTGTTGACCACGCTGGCGCAGCGGCGCTGAATTATTTTTTGCCGATCACGCCTTCACGCTGTTTCGCCACCGCATAATAGGCCCAGAGAATGCGCGCAGCGACAGCGCGGTGGGGCCGCCACGCTTCCGCAATTGCCAGCAATTCGTCAGGTGAGGGGCGCTCATCCAGATCATAGGCGATCCGTGCCGCTTCCTGCAAAGCCAGATCACCGGGCGCGAACGCATCCGCATGGCCAAGGCAGAACATGGCATAAATATCCGCCGTCCATGGGCCGATGCCTTTGACCGCCGTGAGCAGGGCGTGAATATCCTCCGGGCTACGCGTGTGCAGGTTATCCAGCGGCAGGGCACCTGCATGCACCGCCTCGGAAATGGCGCGGATGGTGCGCTGCTTGGGGCGTGACAGGCCCGATTGCGCCAGCATCGCATCGTCAGCGGCCAGAAAGGTTTCCGGCGTCAGCGGCGTGATGACGGCAGTCAATTTATTCCAGATTGCATTGGCCGCTGCCACGGATACCTGCTGGGCAACAATGATGCCGACCAACCCATCAAACCCTCCAGACCGCCGCCGCAGCGGAATTGGCCCAGACTGTTTTATCATGAACCGCATCACAGCGCAGCGGCGGGATAACGCCCGGACCGCCCGCGCAATGTCATCGTCCGTTTCAATGCCCGCTCGTGTCATGATCGCCTGCGCCTTTTCGCATCCTATGTTCATGATCGGCGTCGTGCGGTAAAGCGGGATTCGCATGACAGCCGTACCAGCCCCCGTATTTCGCTTCGCTCCTTCACCCAACGGCTATCTGCATTTGGGTCATGCCCTGTCTGCTATTCTCAATGCGCAGGCAGCGCGCGCCACAGGCGGACAATTTTTATTGCGCCTCGAGGATATCGACAAGGCGCGCGCGAAGCCGGAATGGATTGAGGCGATCTTTGAAGATCTGGCGTGGCTCGGCCTCACATGGGCCACCCCGGTGCGGCAGCAATCCAGTCATATCCACGAATATCAGGTGGCGCTCGCATCGCTGAAAGCGCAAAGCGTTGTCTATCCCTGCCGGTGCAGCCGCAGTGATATTACCCGCGCTGTGGCGCAAAAGGAGATGCAGACCGGCAAGGCATGGCCGCGTGATCCCGATGGTGCGCCCCTGTATCCGGGCACGTGTAAAGGCGCGGCGGCAGATGACATTCGCAACACGCATCAACCATTGGCGTGGCGTCTTGATATGACCAAGGCGCTGCGCCGCACGGGGCCTGATCTGCAATGGCAGGAAAATCCCCTGCACGGCATACCCCGGATATGGCATGCCGATCCCGCACTGTGGGGCGATGTTGTTCTGGCCCGCAAGGAATTTCCAGCGAGTTATCATCTCGCCGTTGTCCATGATGATGCGTTGCAAGGCGTGACCCATGTCATTCGCGGCGCAGATTTGCAGCAGGCCACCGCTGTTCACATCATCATACAAAAATTGCTGTCTTATCCGACACCATCCTATTGGCACCATCCGCTGATCAAAGACTCTGCAGGCATTAAATTATCCAAGAGCACGCATGCGACAGCCCTGCGCACATTGCGCCAGCAAGGCGTAAAACCACAGGATATTCGTGAAATGGTTTTCAGCGCCATTGGAGGATCAGTATTTTAATCACGCGCTGATTATTCCACAAAGAATACCAGCGTTACTATTTGTAAAAGGTGTCCGGAACTTTCCCTCGTGCGCGCTGTTGTAAGATGGAGACGGCCAATCGGCCGCCACACTCACAGGGAGCGTATGATAATGAACAGTTCACTTAAAATGGGTGGCCTTGCGGCCGTGTTCACCTTGGGCATGGCAACTGCCGCTTTTGCGCAGGCACCGTCAGCAGTAGGTGCAGGTGCGGGCGGTGATGTCGGCAATCCGCATGCCAAAGAATTGCAGAGCTATGGTTGGAACATGACAGGCCCGGGCAAAAAAATGCGTGGTTACACCATGTATGAAGTCTCGCGCGCCGATGGTTCGAAGCGCATGGTGCAATATTATAATGATGGTCGTATCGTAATCCCGCGTCCCCCTGCAGCACCGCGTGGCGGCGCAGCAGGTACATCAGGCGGGCCATCCGGCCGTTAATTGATGTATGATTATCTCCAACGTCATACGCGCAGGCGCGACCGGCAACGGAATGACCAATCGCCCGGCACAGAAATGTGTCCGGGCTGATTGCTTTAGGGCGTTAGTTTTCCAACGCCGAGAAACCAAAGCCAGAAAATACTCGTGGCCACACTCAATAATGTTGAAAGCGCGATGCTGGATGACGCCAGCCCGACACCGGTGCGGTAACGTTCGGCAAACAGATAGGCATTGACCCCGCACGGGCACGAGGCAAACAGCACGGCAACACCAGCCCATGCGGGCGGCATGGTGAAAACCTTCATCACCATCACATACACCACAAGCGGATGAATGATGATTTTCAATCCCGATAAAATGGACGGCAAGGCAAAACCATAGGCAATGCCATAGCGGCGCAGCGCAATGCCCATGGCGATCAGCGAGCATGGCACTGCCGCCTGCGCGATGGTGTCGATCAGCACCTTCAGCGGCCCGGATGGTGCAAGCCCGATCAGCTTGAGCGCCCCGCCAATAAAAATGGCGATGACAATCGGATTATGCGTCAATTTTTTCAGCACCGTCAGCAGATGTGCATCGCGCCCGTCCACCAGCAGGGTTGCGACGCTCACCATAATCGGCAGATGAATGGCTATCAGCAGAAACAGCGGCACCGCACCCTCTTCACCGAAGGCTTCGAGAATCATCGGAATGCCCACAAGCACGGTGTTGGCCTGCGCTGCGGTAAATCCGGCAATCACGGAATCGGTGTGGGAGGTGGAAAAAAACCGCCGCGCAATCACCATGCCCAGCGTCCACACAACAGCCACGCCGGTAAAATAGGAAATCCAGTAGCCCCATGGCTGCACCGCCGGCAAAGCGGCCCCGGTCAGGGTCTTGATGATAAGCGCAGGCACGGCAACGGTGAAAACAAAATGGGAAAGCCCGTCGCCGGTCTTGTCATCGAGAATATGCCCCAGCCGCAACAAGTATCCCACGCCGATCAGCCCGAAGACCGGCAGGACAATGAGAAAAATAGCGGTCATCGCGTTGTATTTTGCGCCACGCGCGTGCCCTTGCCCGGGGCCTTCTGCATAATGGCGTCGAGCTGTTCCTTATGCTTGCGGAATTCCGCCAGCGCCCGGCCTTCCAGTTCACGCCCGCGCGGCACCTTGATGCGCATCGGGTCAACATAATGGCCGTTGACGATCACCTCGTAATGCAGATGCGGTCCGGTCGAGAGGCCGGTCGAGCCGACATAGCCGATCACCTGGCCCTGGCGCACGCGCTGGCCCTCGGCAATACCCTTGCCGAAATTCGACATGTGGGAATAGGTCGTCAGATACCCGTTGGCATGTTCAATTTCCACACGGCGGCCATAGCCGGAATCCCAGCCCGCCTTGGCAATCTTGCCGTTGCCGGCGGCCAGAATGGGCGCGCCGACATTCTTGTTCCAGTCCACGCCATTATGCATCCGCGCATAGCGCAGGATGGGATGGTAGCGCGGCCCGAAGGATGAGCCGAGTTCGCCCGCCATGACCGGCTTGCGCAGCAGGAATTTGCGCGCGGATTTTCCATCCGGATCATAATAGTCAGCGAAATTCTCTTCCGGATTGGCATAGCGGTAATACCGCCGTGTTTCCCCGCCAACTGTGATGGCTGCATAAAACAGGTCAAGATCCCCTTCATCATCGGTGAAGAAGGCTTCAAATGTATCGCTGGCGGAGGCGCGGCGCTGAAAATCAATATCGTTGGAAAACACGCGCACCAGTTCGTCAATCACCTCACGCGGAATTTGCTGGCGCAGCGCCGTTTCATAAAAGCTCTGATAGAGCCGCACGCCGGTGCCATCATCCTCGTCCTCATCATCCTCTTCTTCGGCGCGCCGGGTTTTCTTCTCCTGCTGGGGCAAGGGCGCGGCCACATAGGCATAATCATCATTCAGCGCCGCAATGGCTTCCACGGTGTCTTCATCGGCAACGCTGACGCGCAGAATTTGCGCGCGGCCGCGATTTAATCCCGCAGGCGCAATCAGGATGCGCACCGTGCGTCCTTCCGCGACGCTGTAATTGCGCTGCCCGCGTGACAGCGCCGCCACAATCATGCGCACCTCTTCCGGGCTCGAACCATGGGCGCGCAAAATGCCTTCAATGGTTTCACCGCGATTGACGGCGGTTATTTTTTCATCCGGCTGAGTCGCGTTGGTTGTTGCCGGTGTTTTGTTCACCGATGTCACGTTTTCGGGAACGACGCGCACCTCGATCGTGGAAAAATTGCCCGACAACGGTGTCGGCGCAAAGGCCGCCGCTTCGCTCGGCAATTCCGTGCGCAATGTGCGTGTCATCAGCACATGCGCCGGCATCGGCAGATAGGGCCGCCGCCCGCTTTCCGAAATGGCCCGCCGTTCTTCGAGAATTTGCGCCGCGACATCGGCATCGCTCAGCGAAGGGCCGTCAGCCGCGGTGAAGGGCACGGCGGATAGATCGAGTTTCACCAGCGACACTTCCGCATCACCCGATTCAACCAGCGGCTCCGGACCGCGCTCCGACTGCGTGTCCTCGGTCATCAGCTTGAGCGGGTTGAAGGCTGGCACTTCGGAAGCGAGCGGCCCGGAGACAGTCGAAAGCGCGGTGGCGACGCGCACGAAATTGCGCACCTTGATGACCTCGCGGTCACCCACCTTCAATGTCATCGGTGCCTTGAAGCCGTTGCGCGCGCCAATCACATCGGCGGGCCGCACCAGTTTGTCGCCGCGCCGCGATGCGCCGGTTTGCGGCCCGGCGCTGCTGGTGGCCACGCCGGCAATTTCCGCCCGTTCGAGGGGAATTTCCGAGCCTTCCATGGAAATCAGCAAGGCTGCACCCAGAAGGGCGGCACCACCAATGCCGGTCAGAACCGTGCCCGAAAGCCAGCGCAGGCTGATCGCCTGGCGGTCAAGCGCACTGTTGCGGCCATTGGGGTCCAGTGCCGGCTCATTGCCCAGCGCAGCCTCATAGGGATTGCGCATTCCGCCCGCACGCATGCCGGGGTCAGACGAACCGGGGAAAACAGCAGACGACATTGCGGGTCAGTTTTCTCCGAAACGACAGAAGACCACGAGGGACAAGGCCGCAAAGCCCGTGATTCAGGCGCGACCATGCGCCGGGCCGTTCACGAAATCAACGGGAACAGGGTCAATCCGCTACAAAGCCGGCAAAAGCAGGGCAAGTGTTTATACCGGTGCAAGTGTTCAGGTGGGTGCAAGTGTTTGTCCAGGTATCGGTCCCGGTCCTGGTATGGGTGCGGGCCGTCGAGTGGGCAAAAGACAGCCTCGGGCTTGGATCAGCGGGCGATAGGCCGCTGAAGATGGCAGGCCGAGCCCGTTCAAGCAGCAAAACGGTGGGTATCAGGGCAAAATATTTTCCATGGCGTAGCGGCGATATTGCGGCGCACCATACGGCTACACATTAAAAAACGCGATATTTCAGTATCTTATAAAAATTTGGTTTTTTTTCAAACTTCTTCGTTGACAGACGACCGGACCCGCCCCTATATCGCCCCACACGACGCCGCTGCCACGCAGTTCGGCGCGACAAGCTCTCTCTCCTTTTGGGGCCAACCGGCCCGACCAAAAGTCGGGTAGAGAAATTTGTCGCCGAATTCGGCAGCGAAGGTCAGCATCGCAAGATGTCGCTCTTTGACATGTGAATAGGAAGAAAGAGAAACGTGGACGGCGGATCTCTTGCGGATTGCGAAAGCAATCAACAAGATAGTCGGCGATCACGTTTTAAGAGTACACCAGAGAACAGCTTCGGTTGTTCGATGTGTGCACTCCGTCAATGACGTGACGTGATCGCAGCCAATGATTATCTCTCAAACTTGAGAGTTTGATCCTGGCTCAGAGCGAACGCTGGCGGCAGGCTTAACACATGCAAGTCGAACGGATGTAGCAATACATTAGTGGCAGACGGGTGAGGAACACGTGGGAACATACCCTTTGGTTCGGAATAACTCAGGGAAACTTGAGCTAATACCGGATAAGTCGGTAACGAGAAAGATTTATCGCCGAAGGAGTAGCCCGCGTCTGATTAGCTAGTTGGTGAGGTAATGGCTCACCAAGGCGACGATCAGTAGCTGGTCTGAGAGGATGATCAGCCACACTGGGACTGAGACACGGCCCAGACTCCTACGGGAGGCAGCAGTGGG
>JBOFCU010000267.1:0-3616 GCA_051646285.1 Beijerinckiaceae bacterium | reverse complement strand
AAATCACGACCTATCTCGAAAAGGCCATGACCAGCGAGATGCAGGGCAATGTGATTGACCTGTGCCCCGTTGGCGCGTTGACCTCCAAGCCCTACGCCTTCCATGCCCGCCCGTGGGAATTGCAGAAAACAGAATCCATCGACGTGATGGATGCTGTCGGCTCTGCCATCCGTGTTGACTCCCGCGGCAAGGAAGTTATGCGCGTCATGCCCCGTGTGAACGAGGCGGTGAATGAGGAATGGATTTCCGACAAGACCCGCTTCATCTGGGACGGGTTGAAATCGCAGCGGCTCGACCGCCCCTATGTGCGCGAAAATGGCCGCCTGCGTGCCGCGTCCTGGAATGAGGCATTCCAGCTGATCGCGAAAAAAATCATGGCAGCAACGCCAGCCCGCATTGGCGCGCTCGCCGGCCAGCTCGCTGGTGTTGAAGATATGTTTGCGTTGAAAAGCCTGATGAAGGCGCTTGGCTCCAGCAATATCGACGCCCGTTATCCCGGATCGCCGCTGCATCCCAAGTATGGGCGTGCCAGCTACCTCTTCAACACCACCATTGCCGGTATTGAAGAAGCCGATTCTATTGTGCTGATTGGCACCAACCCGCGCAAGGAAGCGCCGGTTCTGAATGCGCGGATCCGCAAGCGCTATCTCAAGGGTGGCGTCAAAATTGCCGTGATCGGTGAAAATGCCGATTTGTCTTATCCCGCCAACTATATTGGCGCTGGCATGGAGTCCGTGAGTGCGCTTGTGAATCAGCCGCATGACGGCTCGGCTAAAAATGCGATGGTCATTGTCGGGCAGGGGGCATTGAACCGTGCGGACGGCGCAGCGGTTCTCGCATCGGCTGCAAAGCTCGCCAAACAACAGAACGCGACGCTGAATATCCTGCATACGGAAGCGGCGATGGTCGGCGCGCTCGATCTCGGCTTGGTGCCGGGCGAGGGCGGGCTGGATACGGCAGCGATGCTGAAACCGGGCGCTCTTGATGTGCTGTATCTGCTCGGTGTTGATGAAGTGGATGTGCCTGCGGGCGCTTTTGTCATTTATCAGGGCAGCCATGGTGATCGCGGCGCCCATCGGGCGGACGTGATTTTGCCCGGCGCCACATACACTGAAAAGTCAGCAACCTATGTGAATACCGAAGGCCGGATTCAGATTACCAATCGCGCCGTGTTTCCGCCTGGTGATGCCCGTGAAGACTGGTCGATTATCCGTGCGCTCTCTGAGCATGTCGGCCAGAAATTGCCGTTCGATTCTCTTGGTCAGTTGCGCGTGGCCCTGTATGCCGCGCACCCGATCTTTGCGGCGGTGGATGTGATTGCGCCGACTGACCCGGTCAATCTTGATGCGCTGATGGCTTTGGGCGGCACGGCTGACCGTGCCCCAATGAAAAGTGCAATCAGTGATTTTTATCTCACCAACGTCATCGCGCGGGCATCTGCTGTGATGGCCGAATGTTCCGCACTCGCGGCTGGCCGTCTCCAGCAGGCGGCGGAGTAAAGCCCATGTCTGATCTGTCCACCCGTCCCACTCCCGGCGTTGGTATCAACACAAAAATTGCGTTGATGCTCGTGTTCGGCCTCGTCGCTATCGCCGGCCTCATTGCAGCTGGCTACGCCATCACCTGGCTGTTCGCGACAGACTGGTTCGTTCCGCTGCTGATCATTGCCCTGAAAAGCGTGGTGACGCTGGTTGTGCTGCTGGTCGTCATCGCATTTCTGCTGCTGGCCGACCGCAAGATTTGGGCGGCGGTGCAATTGCGGCGCGGGCCAAACGTGGTCGGCCCCTTCGGGCTTTTTCAATCCTTCGCAGACTTGCTGAAATTCGTGTTCAAGGAGCCTATTATTCCCGCAGGCGCCAACAAGGGCGTGTTTTTGCTGGCCCCCCTTGTCACCTGTATTCTGGCGTTGGGGGCGTGGGCCGTCATTCCCGTGCAGGCCGGCTGGGCTGTCGCCAATCTGAATGTCGGTGTGCTTTATGTGTTCGCGATTTCCTCACTCGGCGTCTATGGCGTCATCATGGGTGGCTGGGCGTCAAACTCGAAATATCCATTTCTTGGCGCGCTGCGCTCGGCAGCGCAGATGGTATCTTATGAGGTCTCGATCGGCTTCGTGATCATCACCGTACTGCTGTGTGTCGGCTCTCTGAACCTCTCGGACATTGTCGAGTTTCAGGAGAAATACGGCCTCGCCACAATGCTGGGCGTGCCTTGGCTCAGCGTGCTGAACTGGTTCTGGCTGCCTCTGTTCCCGATGTTCGTGATTTTCTTCATCTCGGCGCTGGCAGAAACAAACCGGCCGCCATTTGATTTGCCGGAAGCAGAATCCGAACTCGTCGCCGGTTTCATGGTGGAATATTCCTCGACGCCGTATCTGCTGTTCATGCTCGGCGAGTATGTCGCGATCATCACGATGTGCTCGCTCATCACCATTCTGTTCTTGGGGGGCTGGGCCGCTCCGATTGCGCTCGTGCCTTTCACATGGGTGCCGGGTGTCATCTGGTTCGTGCTGAAGGTCTGCTTCGTATTCTTCATGTTCGCGATGGTGAAGGCGTTTGTGCCGCGTTACCGCTATGACCAGTTGATGCGGCTGGGCTGGAAAGTGTTTCTGCCATTGTCGCTGGCCGCAGTCGTCATTGTGGCGTTCGTACTGCAAATGACCGGATGGGGAGGCCTGAAATGAGTCTGGCTCAAGCCGCCAAATCGCTTCTGCTGAAGGAATTTGTCAGCGCTTTTGCGTTGTCCATGCGCTATTTCTTCAAGCCGAAGGCGACATTGAATTATCCGTTCGAGAAGGGCGATCTGTCACCGCGTTTCCGGGGCGAACATGCACTGCGCCGCTACCCGAACGGTGAGGAACGCTGCATTGCCTGCAAACTGTGCGAGGCCATTTGCCCGGCGCAGGCCATCACCATCGAAGCCGGCCCGCGCCGCAATGACGGCACCCGCCGCACGACGCGCTACGATATCGATATGACCAAGTGCATTTATTGCGGCTTCTGTCAGGAAGCGTGCCCGGTCGATGCGATTGTTGAAGGCCCGAATTTTGAATTCGCGACGGAAACGCGCGAAGAGCTTTTCTATGACAAGCAGCGGCTGCTGGATAACGGCGCGCGCTGGGAGCGTGAAATCGCGAGCAATCTCGCGATGGACGCACCGTACCGCTGAGATGGAGAGGATAAAGTGAGCGCGATCTTCTTCTATCTTTTTGCAGGCATTTTGATTGCATCAGCTTTCATGGTGATCGCTGCGCGCAATCCAGTGCATTCGGTGCTTTACCTCATCCTGGCCTTCGTCAATGCGGCCGGCCTGTTCCTGATTTTGGGCGCCGAATTTTTGGCGATGATTCTTGTCGTCGTCTATGTCGGTGCCGTCATGGTGCTGTTCCTGTTTGTGACCATGATGCTGGATGTCGACTTTGCAGAAATGCGTCAGGGCTTTCAGCAGTATCTTCCATTTGGTGTGCTCATCGCCTTCATCTTTCTGGCGGAGCTGGCCGTCGTGGTGGGCGCATGGGCGATTGATCCGCAACTGCTCAAAACTACGGCAGCGCAAATTCCATCCGACGTGACCAACACGCGCGCCATCGGGCAGGTGCTCTACACCAAATACATCTACT
>JBOFCU010000259.1:0-1569 GCA_051646285.1 Beijerinckiaceae bacterium | reverse complement strand
TACCAGATCGTGATTGCGAACTCGACTTCGCCGCGCGATGGCCGCTTCATCGAGCGCATTGGCCGCTTCGATCCGATGAAGCCGAAGGATTCGGCCGAGCGCGTTGTGCTTGATCTGGAAAAAGCCAAGGCCTGGCTGGCCAAGGGTGCCCAGCCGACAGACCGCGTCGCCCGTTTTCTCGATGCCGCCGGTTTGCTGAAGCGCGAAGCGCGCAACAACCCCAACAAGGCCAAGCCCGGTAAAAAAGCTGAGGAACGCGCTGCTGCCAAGGCCAAGAAGGCTGAAGCGGCGGCTGCCCCGAAGGAAGAAGCGGCGGCTGAATAATGCCATTGGCATCACGCCAGTGATCTGCAAAAATCCGGCGGCTCATCCCCGCCGGATTTTTTATTGTGTGGGCGCAGGCAAACGCGAGACGTCATGACAGATAAAAAAATCCTCGTCGGAGAATTTGGCCGCGCCCAGGGCATCAGGGGCGAGGTGCGCATCAAATCCTACACCGAAGACCCGCTGGCCTTGGCGCGCTACAGCCCGCTGACGAGTGAAAATGGTGTGCAGATTTATAAAATTCTCGCCGCCCGCGTGCATGACCGGGATATTCTTGTGGCCCGCGTGGAGGGCATCACGACACGCGAGCAGGCCGAACGCCTGACACGGCAGAAAATATTCGCGCCGCGCACGGCATTGGCGCCGGGTGCCGAAGATGAATATCTGCAAGCTGACCTGATTGGCCTCAAGGCCATGTTACAAGACGGCACGCTGATCGGCGAAGTTATCGCCATCGAAAATTATGGCGCCGGCGACCTGCTGGACATCAGGAAGCCGGACGACAAACAGACCTATCTGCTGCCTTTCACCCATGCGTGTGTGCCGGTGGTCGATATTCGCAACGGGCGCATCATCATTGATCCGCCGCAAGGGTGGGATACCGAGGAATGACTTACGCCGCGCTGATTTTCGATATGGACGGCACGATTGTCGATAATATGGGTGTGCACAATGAGGCATGGGCGATCTGGCACGCACGGCACAACCTGCCCTTCGATGAAGCGACATTTTTCGAACGCACAGCCGGGCGGCACAATCCCGAAATCATCGGCGCATTGATGCCGGGAAAATCGGATGATGAATTGCTGGCTTATGGCGAGGAAAAGGAAGCGCTCTACCGGGATATTTATGCGCCGCGTGTGCGCGCCATCGATGGTTTCATGGACCTTCTGGTTGATGCCGAGCGCAAGGGGATTCCCAAAGCTGTGGGCACCGCAGCCCCGCCCGGCAATATTGCGGTGGTGCTTGATGCGCTCAATTTGCGCCCGCGCTTTGATACGATTGTTTCACCTTCACAGGGTTTTCGCGGCAAGCCGCACCCCGATATGTTTCTCGCCGCTGCCGAGCGCATGAAGGTGCATCCCGCGCAATGCCTTGTGTTCGAGGATGCGCCGCTGGGCGTTGAAGCCGCGCGCAATGCCGGCATGAAAGCGGTGGCGATGCTCACCATGCTGGAGGAAAAGGCATTTGCGGATTTCAGCAATGTCATCGCCTGCATCAGGGATTTTTCCCAGTTTGATCTGA
>JBOFCU010000246.1:0-11472 GCA_051646285.1 Beijerinckiaceae bacterium | reverse complement strand
TTCTCGTTGAAAATAACGATATTGTGCCACTCGGTACGCTCGCGCCGCTCGCCCGTATTCTTGTCGCGCCAGCTCTCGCCTGTCGCGATGCTGAAATTCACAACCGGCTCTCCCGAGCCAAGACGGCGCACTTCGGGATCACGCCCCAAATTGCCGATCAACATTACCTTGTTCAAACTTCCAGCCATACCCGTTCTCTCATGCTTATCATCACAGTTCATGCTAGCCCGAAATGGGGGAGCGGTCAGCCCGCCACCGGCCTGCGCGCACAGGAAACTCACGCCACCCCATGCTTATGTTCCTGTTATGTTCTTTAATGCATCGACCAGCCTCTCGCAAGAGGCTGGTGCTGATTCTCGCCTAACGGACGACGGGGCCTGTGGGGATATTGGCGCGGCAACTGTTCGGGCCGTACATGGTCCGGCTTTCCGATTCACAGCGCTTGAAGCAATCCCTGCCGCCGCCGCACTGGCACACCTTGACGCATTGGTCAGGATCGCACGGGTTGTAGTTGCCCTTTGGGAACACCGTGGTGGCGCATTGTTTGATGCGATCAGACCCTGAGCCGCCAAATTGCGCAAAGGCGGCTGACGACGACATGACCAAAAACACCGAAACTGCTGCCATCGCCACTCTGGACACGGTGATACTCCTGTTACGTCCGGTTCTTTGCCCGGGATCATACAGCCATCATGCCCGAAAAAATCTAACAAGTTCGGCAACAATCGCATGAGAGGACATTAATATCGATTATTTTATGAAACGTTGCCGCAAACTTTCGTTAATCATACCGTTTGATCAGGCATAAACCCACGCCATTCAGGCGGATGGGCAGGCGACCATATCCCGCGTCCGCCATTCCTTGCGCAGTGCATGGCGGCGGCGCGGATAGCGCTCCTGCCCGGCATTCAGAACAATGATCCGGTCGGCGCGAAAAGTGCGGAAATCCTTGCGCAATTCGCACCACGCTACCACCACACGCACACGCTCGAAAAAGGCAAGCAAAAATGGCCAGGCGGTGCGGCTTGATTCAACGCCATTCATGTCGCGATAGTGAATAGTGATTTTCCGTTCGCGGCGTATTGCATCGCGGATCGCAGGCAAATGATCGTCGCCGCTGCGCTCAATTTCGCCAGAGGGCACTGTCCATGACGTCGGCTGCAGGGATTGACGCACATCATCCGGCAGCACGGCAGTAATTTTCACCATGGCATTTTCCGCAGCCCGCGCCAGCGCACCATCGGCCCGCGCGCGCACAAGGCTTGCGCCCATCATCAGCGCTTCCATCTCTTCTTCTGAGAACATCAGCGGCGGCAGCATGAAGCCGGGTTGCAGCACATAGCCAACACCAGCCTCACCATCGATCGGCGCGCCCTGCCCGCGCAATGTGTCAATGTCACGATAGACGCTGCGCAACGACACGCCGAGTTCGCCCGCCAGCACACTCCCGCTCACCGGCTGGCGATGCCGGCGCAACAGCTGGATGAGATCGAGGAGACGTTCGGCACGTGACATGTAAACCTCACGCGCTTTGACTAGCACAGTCAGCTGCCAGTTTCTGGCAGGATAATATGCTAAGCCGTTGCGTGAACCGCTTGTGTTCTTTTTATGTTCTCATTTGCGCTGTCATGAGGCACAATCCATCAAAAAGGGAATGAGTCGAGGGAATGAGTCGTCTGCAATTTCCTGTGTGCGGAGGACTCACCCCCATGCGCTTTTGCATGCATGTCCCTATCTAAGAGAGCGCATTCCCGAAGAACTGATCATGACCATAAAAAGCTCACGCACCACCAAGGCAGTGACGGCCAAGTCCGTCAACAAATCTGACAAGTCGTCCGTCCGCACGGTGGCAGCGCGCGATAGCCTTGATGACATGTTCGACCGCAACCGCGCGGCCGACCCGAACATGCGTGTGATCACGGTGCGGGGCGCGCGCGAGCACAATCTCAAAAATGTTGATCTGACGATCCCGCGTGACAAGCTGGTCGTTTTCACCGGCGTCTCCGGTTCCGGCAAGTCCTCGCTGGCTTTCGATACGATCTATGCTGAAGGACAGCGGCGCTATGTGGAGTCGCTTTCGGCCTATGCCCGGCAATTTCTGGAGATGATGCAGAAGCCGGATGTGGACCAGATCGACGGTTTATCGCCGGCCATTTCCATCGAACAGAAAACAACTTCCAAAAATCCGCGTTCCACCGTCGGCACCGTAACGGAAATTCACGATTACATGCGCCTGCTTTGGGCGCGTGTCGGTGTGCCCTATTCGCCTGCCACAGGCTTGCCGATTGAAAGCCAGACCATCAGCCAGATGGTTGACCGTGTGATGGCGCTGCCGGAAAAAACCCGGCTGTTCCTGCTCGCGCCCGTGGTGCGCGGCCGCAAGGGTGAATATCGCAAGGAAATGGCGGAATGGCAGAAAAAAGGGTTTCAGCGCGTCAAGGTTGATGGCACCTTTTATGAAATTGCTGATGCCCCAACGCTGGACAAAAAATTCAAACACGACATTGATGTGGTCGTTGACCGCCTTGTGGTGCGAGACGACATGGGCGCGCGGCTGTCTGAAAGTTTTGAGACGGCGCTTGAACTGGCAGACGGCATTGCCGTGATCGAATACGCCGACGAAAAGGAAAAGGACGGGACCGCGAAGCGGATCATGTTCTCGTCGAAATTCGCGTGCCCTGTGTCGGGCTTTACCATCCCGGAAATCGAGCCGCGTCTTTTCTCCTTCAACAATCCGTATGGCGCCTGCCCGACCTGTGATGGCATCGGCCATGAAATGGCGATTGATGCCGATCTTGTCGTGCCTGATCCGTCCGTAACATTGCGTGGCGGAGCGATTGCGCCCTGGGCGAAATCCTCCTCGCCCTATTATGGCCAGACGCTTGAAGCACTGGCGCGCAAATACAAATTCAAGATGACCGACAAATGGTCTGACCTGCCGCATGAGACGCAGCTTGTGATCCTGTATGGATCGGGCGACACGGACATCCGTTTTTCCTATGATGATGGCCTGCGGGCTTATGAGGTCAAGAAGCCGTTCGAAGGCATCGTGATGAACCTCGAACGGCGTTACAAGGAAACAGAAAGTGATTGGGCGCGCGAGGAAATTGGCCGCTACATGAGCGAAACGCCCTGCGCGGCGTGCAAGGGCTTTCGTCTCAAGCCAGAATCGCTCGCTGTTAAAATTGCGGAAACTCATGTTGGCCAAGCCTCACAGATGGCGGTGCGCGACGCGGTGGCATGGTTTGATGCCCTGCCACAGAAACTGACAAAAAAGCAGAATGAAATCGCCGTGCGCATCCTGAAGGAAATCCGCGACCGGCTGCGGTTTCTGATTGATGTCGGACTTGATTATCTGACGCTGTCGCGCGCATCCGGCACATTGTCCGGCGGTGAAAGCCAGCGCATCCGCTTGGCCTCGCAAATCGGTTCGGGCCTGACTGGCGTGTTGTATGTGCTCGATGAACCGAGCATTGGCCTGCATCAGCGCGATAATGAGCGCCTGCTGGTGACGCTGAAAAGGCTGCGCGATCTCGGCAACACCGTCATTGTCGTGGAACATGATGAGGACGCGATATTGCAGGCTGATTATGTCGTCGATGTCGGGCCGAAGGCCGGCGTGCATGGCGGCGAAATCATTGCCCAGGGCTCTCCGGCCCAGGTGATGGCCAATCCGAAATCCCTGACCGGGCAATATCTCAGCGGCGCGCAGGCTGTGGCCATTCCCAAAAAGCGCCGGGCCGCACAAAAGGGCCGCACGCTGAAAATAAAAGGCGCACGCGGCAACAATCTGAAAAATGTGGATGTTGACGTGCCGCTCGGGCTTTTTGTCTGTGTGACCGGCGTCTCCGGCGGCGGAAAATCCACGCTGACCATTGATACGCTCTACAAGGCAGCGGCGCGGAAATTGAATGGCTCCATGGAGCATCCCGCCGCGCATGATAAAATCGAGGGTTTTGAGCATCTCGACAAGGTCATCGACATTGACCAGTCCCCGATTGGACGCACGCCGCGCTCCAACCCTGCAACTTATACCGGCGCTTTCACGCCTATCCGGGAATGGTTTTCGGGATTGCCCGAAGCGAAGGCGCGCGGCTATCAGCCCGGCCGGTTTTCTTTCAACGTGAAAGGCGGCCGCTGTGAAGCGTGCCAGGGTGACGGCGTCATCAAAATCGAAATGCACTTCCTGCCGGATGTCTATGTCACCTGCGATGTGTGCAAAGGCAAACGTTATGAGCGCGAAACGCTTGAAGTGAAATACAAGGACATGTCGATTGCCGATGTGCTGAATGCGACGGTCGATGAGGCGGCCATAGCATTCAAGGCGGTGCCCTCCATCCGTGACAAGATGGAAACGCTGCAAAAGGTCGGCCTCGGCTATATCAAGGTTGGCCAGCAGGCGACCACCCTGTCCGGCGGCGAAGCGCAGCGCGTCAAGCTGTCGAAGGAGCTGTCCAAGCGCGCGACCGGGCGAACACTCTATATTCTTGATGAGCCAACCACGGGCCTCCATTTCCACGATGTGAAGAAGTTGCTCGACGTGCTGCACGAGCTTGTGGAACAGGGCAACACGGTGGTGGTGATCGAGCACAATCTTGAAGTCATCAAGACAGCGGACTGGCTGATCGACCTTGGGCCGGAAGGCGGCGATGGCGGCGGTGTCATCGTTGCGACCGGCACGCCGGAGGATGTGGCGCGCAATCCCATGAGCCATACAGGCCGGTTCCTGAAGGACGTTTTGTCCAAGGGCACGATGGCGGCGGCGACCTTGGCGGCGCGGGCGCGGGCGGCAAAATAGGGCGGCTGCCGGCGTCGTCTGGGATATCCGCATTAAGAATGGGTTGGGTCCATCCGTGATTTGCGCCAATTGTGCGTCGCAACAAGGCAAATGTGGCGAAATCGCCACAATCCATGCTTCTACGTCATGCAATAAGACAAATTGGTAACAATTTGTAAATCAGACGCGCGTTTTACGCATGCCTGAGCCGATGTCTTGGCGCTTTAATGTCTAGTCATTCCGACTTATATGCAGTGCACAAATTCAAGCGGCTGCTGATTCAGCCGCGTCATCTGAAAGAACCGCATCATGTTTATCACCGCCATCATCCGCAAGATCAACGAATGGTCCAAGTATCGCCGCAACCTGCGCGAGCTGGCTGTTCTCTCCGACCGCGAACTGGACGATATCGGCATCAAGCGCCTCGATATCGATTCGCTCGCATGGAAAGCGGCGCGCAGCTAAGTCTGCGACGCCAACGAGGCTAAGAGCAATCTTATCCGTGTTTTGAACGCCCGCCTCTGGCGGGCGTTGGCATATCTGGCGTGGCGAAGCACATTTCGCAGCCGGACAGGCCCAGACGATTTGCATTTTTTCAACAAGTGCCGTTCAAAGCGGCATGACAAAACCCATTCATATCGTCGGCGGCGGCATGGCCGGTTCCGAAGCCGCATGGCAGGCTGCGAATCTCGGCGTGCCTGTCATTCTTCATGAAATGCGCCCCGTGCGCGGCACCGATGCGCACAAGACCGACGGGCTGGCTGAACTCGTTTGTTCCAACTCTTTCCGTTCTGATGACGCGCAGACCAATGCGGTTGGCTTGCTGCATGCGGAAATGCGGCGGATGCAGTCGCTCATCATGGCCATGGGCGATGCCCATCAGGTGCCGGCTGGCGGCGCGCTGGCGGTGGACCGGGACGGATTCTCGCAGGCTGTCACCGCCGCGCTGGAAGCGCATCCCCTAATTCAGATTGCTCGTGAAGAGATTCCGGATCTGCCTCCAGATGATTGGGATTCCTGCATAATCGCCACCGGCCCTTTGACCTCGCCCGCGCTGGCGCAAGCCATCGGCGCGCTGACAGGCGAGAAGGAGCTGGCATTCTTCGATGCCATCGCGCCCATCATCCATCGCGACTCGATCGACATGGGCCGGGCGTGGTTTCAATCCCGCTATGACAAGGCGGGTCCAGGCGGCACGGGCGCGGATTACATCAACTGCCCGCTATCGCGCGAACAGTATGATGCCTTCATTGATGCCTTGCTCGCCGGCGACAAGACCGAGTTCAAGGAATGGGAAGGCACTCCCTATTTCGATGGCTGCCTGCCGATCGAAGTCATGGCGGAGCGCGGACGTGAGACTTTGCGGCACGGGCCCATGAAACCGGTCGGGCTGACCAACGCGCATGAGCCAACCATCAAGCCCTACGCCATCGTGCAGCTGCGGCAGGACAATGCGCTTGGCACGCTCTACAATATGGTCGGATTTCAGACGAAACTGAAATATGGGGCGCAGGCTGACATTCTGCGCATGATTCCCGGCCTTGAGCAGGCGGAATTTGCACGCCTTGGCGGCATTCACCGCAACACCTTTCTCAATTCGCCCAAGCTTCTGGACCAGACCTTGCGCTTGAAGGCGCGCCCTGCCCTGCGTTTTGCCGGGCAGATCACCGGCTGCGAAGGCTATGTGGAAAGCGCCGCAGTTGGCCTGATGGCCGGACGCTTTGCTGCAGCCGAGCGGCTCGGGATGGCGCCCCGCGTGCCGCCGGTGGAAACCGCCCATGGCGCATTGATCAATCACATCACCGGCGGCCATATCGAAACCATCGACAATGGCCCGCGCTCATTTCAGCCGATGAATATCAATTTCGGCCTGTTCCCGCCGGTGACGGCCCCGGTGCGCGGCGAGAATGGTGAGCGGCTGAAAGGCCCCGCCAAATCGGTTGCGAAAAAGAAAATGCTGACGGGGCGCGCGCTGGCGGTGCTGGAGAGCTGGCTTGCAGAACAGGCCAAAGACAAAGCCGCGTGACCGTTATTCACTGATATGGCGGGCGCGGCGCGACGAGCGCCAGAGTGTCCACATTTTCGTGAAAGGCGGCACATCAATCACAGTTCGGAACGGATCGTAGCCGGTTTTTTCCATTTGCGCCAAATATCCGCGCACCAGTGACACCGGCAAAAAAGCTGGCGCGATCCGTGCCGGAATTGTTTTTGTAAGCGCCGCCATCTGTTCGACATGGGCACGGGCAAGCGCACGCATATCAGCCAGCGCAGAAACAAATCCGGGGCCGCCACGGCCTTGCACAATATCCTCACGCGTCACACCATAACGATCCAGAATATCCTTCGGAATATAAATCTGGCCGCGCCGCGCATGCCATGGCAGTGCGCGCAGCAACCCCGTCACCGCATAGGCAACACCGGCATGGCCTGCTGCATCCGCAGCGCCAGGCTCCTCACCATGCATCAAGATCATCGCTGCGAGGCGCATGATGGCACTCGCTGTTTCACCGGCATAGCCTTCCAGATCAAGAACAGAAGGCATGGGATCGTCATACAAATCAAATCCGCGCGCATCGATCATGTTGAGAAAAGCCTGACGCGGCAGGCGGCACTGTTCAATCGTTGCCAGCAGACTTGCCGCAACAGGATGAGCCTGCGCTTCGCCGCGTGCCTGCCCCGTCAATAAATCGCGCCACCACTGAAACCGGATTTCACCGGGCAATGGATCATTCACCGCCGTGCGCACACGGGCAATTTCCTGATTGAACGCATAGAGTGCATGCAGATGGGGGCGCGACTGGACAGGCGCAAACAAGGTGGCCAGCCACCTGTCCTTGTCAGCCGCACGCACAATGCCCTCACAATGGATGTAGGCATCCTGCCCATTTTTCACAGGATGGATTTTTTCGGCCACATGCGTGTTCCGATTCATTGCCGCATCATCATATGGCAATCAACGCCGCAGCGACACGGCGGTCCTCTGCCAGCAGCACATTGAACGTGCGGGCAGCCGCACTTGTGGTCATGACATCAGCGGTGAGGCGATGCTCGCGCAAGCGCCAGCGCAGTGTTTCAGGCAAATGCACCATGTCTTGGCCTACCCCGATCAGCAGAAAACCGATTGCTTCCGCTTCCTTGAAAACTGGGGCAAAATCAGCATCCGTCAACTGGCTGACGTCACTGACCGGCCAGGCATATACGCCCGATGGTAACATGAGAATCGATCCGCGATGGCTCATGTCGCCAAAGCGGAACCCGCCATTGCCATAGGCATCGATGAGATGGCGTCCGGGCAAATACCCTGATGGCGTGATCATGGCCCGGATCACTTGCTGTCAGCGCGTCGGCGCAGGCACGGCCTTGCTGCCAGCGGCCTTGCCCGTGGCTGCCTTGTCACCATCATCAGCGAAAATGCCGGCCCCGGTCTTCAAGCCAAGATAGATCAGAACCGGCGCGGCAATAAAGATCGACGAATAGGTGCCGACAACCACACCAAACAGCATCGCCCATGAGAAGCTCGAAATCACCGTGCCGCCGAAGATCACCAGCGCCAGCAAGGCGAGTGCTGCGGTGAATGACACCAGAAATGTCCGTGCCAACGTCTGGTTCATCGCCAGATCAAGCAAATCCTCAATCGGCATTTTCTTGTATTTGCGCATCAACTCGCGGATACGATCGAATACAACCACGGTATCGTTGAGCGAATACCCGACAATCGTGAGGATGGCAGCAATCGAGGTCATGTTGAACTCGATGCGTGTGATGCAGAAAAAGCCGAGCGTCAGAACCAGATCATGCAATGTTGCAATGACGGCGCCGAGTGCAAACTGCCATTCAAACCGGAACCACAAATATATCAGTACCGCCAGAATCGCGAGCACAATGCCAAGCGTGCCGGATTGCACAAGCTCTCCTGAGACGCGCGGCCCGACAACCTCAGTGCGGCGGATTTCATAATCGCCCTTGAAGGCTTCCGTTACCTTGGTCACGACCTGCTGCTGCGCCCTATCACCGCCGGGCAGCAAACCAAACCGCATCGACACTTCGCCCTTGTCGCCGAACTCCTGCACTTCAGGCTCACCAAAGCCCAGCCCTTCGGCCGTCTTACGCACCTGCGACACATCGAGCTTGCCGGATTTCGCCTGAATTTCAATCAGCGTGCCGCCGGTGAAATCAATGCCAAAATTCATGCTGACGGTCACGAACAGCACGACCGCAACAACCGACATCAGCGCCGAAAATGGAAAGCTGATGCGCCGGAAGCGCATGAAGCTGAATTTCGTATCGTCCGGAAAGAGACGCAGCAATTTCATGGTCCCTGCTCCTTAGAACGGTAATTTGGTGGGGCGGCCCCACTTGTACCACAGCGCAATCATCATCCGCGTCATCGTCACTGCCGTGATCACGGTTGTAATGATGCCGAAAATCAGCGTCACCGCGAAACCACGCACCGGGCCGGAGCCGAAAAGATACAGCAGCACGGCCGCAATAAACGATGTGATATTGGAATCGGTAATTGTCGCCATGGCGCGATTAAAGCCTGCCTCCAACGCCGATATGATGGAGCGGCCAAGCCGCACCTCTTCCCGGATGCGCTCATAGATCAGCACGTTGGCATCGACGGCTGTGCCAATGGTCAGCACAATGCCTGCAATACCCGGCAAGGTCAGCGTGGCGCCCAGCAGTGACATGATCGCAACCACCATGGTGATATGGATCGCCAGTGCAATATTCGCAAAAATGCCGAACAGGCCATAGCTTGCAATCATGAATCCCGCGACGAGCAATGCCGCAACAATCGCAGCGCGTTTGCCGGCATCGATTGAATCCTGGCCGAGGCCAGGACCGATGGTGCGCTCTTCCACAGGCGTCAGCGCCACAGGCAAAGCGCCGGAGCGCAATTGAATGGCGAGATCATTCGCGTCCTTCGCCGTAAACTGCCCGGTAATCTGACCGGAGCCGCCGGTGATCGGGCTTTGCACCGTCGGTGCAGAAATGACGGTTTTTTCTTCGGCGCCGCCGGGCTTTTTATCCTTCAGCACGATGGCCAGACGGCGATACAACCCCTTGGTCGTTGCTTCGCCAAAGGCCTTTGCGCCGGTGACATCAAAGCCGAAATTGATCTGCCAGCCGCCGCTTTGCGTGTTGGGAGATGCCGTTGCGCTGGTCAGGCGCTCACCTTTGACAATCACAAGCTTTTCAACGGTAATGGTCGCGCCTTCGCCACCCTCTTTATATCGGACAACCTCAATATCGTTGGGGTTGGCACCCGCTTCGGCGACAAAGCGAAATTCCAGTTCAGCCGTCGAGCCGACACGGTCTTTCACGGTCTGGGCATCAGTTGCGCCGGGCACCTGCACAAGAACGCGGTCGAAACCCTGCCGCTGGATATTCGGCTCGGTCACGCCATCAGGATCAACGCGCTTGCGGATCACTTCAATGGAACGGGCGACAGCATCACCGATGCGCTCGCTGATCCCGGCTTCGGTAATCGTGACAGTCACCAGCCCGCCGTCACCTTCCGTGACTTCCAGTGGCGGGCGCGTGCTTGTGCCGAGCAACTGGTTGAAGCCCGGGGCCGCGAGCTTCTGAATTTCCGGCAGCACCTTGCCGCGATTTGTTGCATCAGGCATCCGGAAGCTGACGCCGCTCTGCTGCAAGGGAATGGCCACCAGCGGCACCTGAACCCGGCGGAAAATATCGCGAATTTCAGCCTGCAACTGGGTGGCGCGCTGACGCACGACAGACGCAGAATCGAGTTCGTAAAGAAGATGCACGCCGCCTTGCAAATCAAGGCCAAGCGGCATGGCCAGATGCGGCACAAGCCAGCTTGGCACGAATGAGGGGATACCGGCGCGAACAGACTCGCGCGTTTCCTTGGTCCACAGATTGGGCCAGGCAAACAGAAGCGCGCCAAGCGCCAGCAACGCTACAGCCAAGGTTTTGAAAGAAGAATAGCGCAGCATCAGTCTGCCTTAAAATGGAGGCGGACGCGCCGGCCCGAGCCGGCCCGTCCCTTCAACAGCCTGAGGTCAGGATTTGACCGGCTCACCCTTGGAACGCACGTCCGCCACCATGGTGCGGACCACTTTCACGCGCACATTGTCAGCGATTTCCACCTCAAGATCAGAACCATCATCTGGCGCCTTGATGACCTTGCCGAGAAGGCCACCAGCCATGACAACCGTATCGCCACGGCGCACATTCTTGATCATATCCGCATGTTCCCGGGCGCGGCGCTGCTGCGGCCGGATAATCAGGAAATACATGATGATAAAAATCAGCACGAACGGCACGAGCTGAATGAACATGTCGGCACCACCGGGTGCCCCAGCGGCCTGCGCATAAGCGGGGGTAATCACGTCGTCACTCTCCCAGAAGGGGTTGGAAAATTAAGCCGCCGCACCAGCAAATCACCAGCGGCAAGGCCTGCAAAGTCGCGCGGACTATACTGACCGGCGTATTGAAAGCAATGTTTGCAATGCACCCGCGTGTTTCTGCCATGGACGGCCCCGCCCCTGACCTCTAAACGGAGCACTTAACCCGACAATGACGCTGTTTCAGCCTGAAAAACGCCGATTCCATGACGCAAACTGCCTCTAACGACACACTCGTCCTGCTGCGCCGCATCGCTGACGCGCTCGAGCGCGCGCATCCCATCCCGCCGAAAGCCACAGAAATCGCTGCGGCTGACG
>JBOFCU010000100.1:0-25961 GCA_051646285.1 Beijerinckiaceae bacterium | reverse complement strand
CTGAACATGGCGTTGCAGGTGGCTGATGAGGTGGGGATGCCGTTGATGTGCCACATCGATCATCCCCCGCCATCCTATGAGGAGGTGCTGGATATGCTGCGCCCCGGCGATGTGCTGACGCATGCGTTCCGGCCATTTCCAAATTCTCCGGCCACAGCACAAGGCACAATAAAACCCGCCGTACTGGCGGCGCGCAAGCGCGGCGTGATTTTTGATATTGGCCATGGCAAGGGTTCATTTGCATTCAAGACGGCGCGCGCCATGCTTGCCAACGGCTTCCAGCCGGATGTGATTTCGTCAGACGTGCATCAGCTTTGCATTGATGGCCCGGCTTTTGATCAGGTCACCACCATGTCGAAATTTTTATGCATGGGCATGAGCCTGTATGATGTTGTGAAATGCTCAACGCTGAATGCAGCCGTTGCCTTGAAACGCATGGAATACGGCTCCTTGAAAGTCGGTTCTCTGGGTGATGCAACAATTATATCAGTCAAGGAGGGCAAGCATGATTATGTCGATGTGGTTGGCGAGCATCTGATCGGCGATCAGCGCATTGTCTCTGAAGGCGTGGTGCTGAAGGGCAAATGGTGGCACCCCACGCGCAGCACAAAATTCGCCAAAAAGAAATGAATACAACAGTAAAAAATAAAACCGCTGGGGGACAGCGGTTTTATTGATTCAATGGCAATCCATTCAATAGGCTTTAGCTCTTTGCGTCCATCAGATGGCATGCCGCCACATGGCCGCTGCCAATGGATTTCAGCGCCGGCGTTTCAACGCGGCAGCGATCAAAGACAAACGGGCAGCGGGTATGAAACGCGCAGCCTGAAGGTGGATTGAGCGGCGATGGCACATCCCCTTCCAGCAAAAGCCGCTCGCGTTTCGCGCGCGGATCCGGCACGGGCGCAGCTGACAGAAGGGCGCGGGTGTAGGGATGCTGCGGGGTCGCAAACAGCGTTTTCTTGGGCGCCATCTCGACAATTTTCCCCAGATACATCACCGCGATATGGTGACCGATGTGCTCAACCACGCCAAGGTCATGGGAAATGAACAGATAGGCGAGGCCCATATCCTGCTGCAAATCCATCAGCAGATTGAGGACCTGGGCCTGCACGGATACATCAAGTGCAGATACCGGCTCGTCAGCAACAATAACCGATGGCGAAAGCGCCAATGCGCGCGCAATGCCAAGCCGCTGCCGCTGCCCGCCAGAAAATTCGAACGGGAATTTCTGCATGGCATCGGCCCGCAGGCCCACCTTGCCAAACAGCATGGCCACCCGCCCCTGCCGCTCGGCAGCACCCATGTCATCAAAATTTTCCAGTGGCTCGCCCACAATTGTTCCCGCCCGCAGGCGTGGATTGAGAGAGGCATACGGGTCCTGAAAAACCATCTGCACGCGTTTGCGGAAATGGCGCAGCGCATCGGACGGCAGCGCCGTAATATCCTCACCATTCAATTTAACGGTGCCGCCGGTCGGCTCGATCAGCCGCATGACCAGCCGGCCTACAGTTGATTTTCCGCAACCGGATTCACCAACAATGCAGAGGGTCGTGCCCGGCTGAATGGCAAAGGAAACACCATCGACCGCCTTGACCGATGCAATTTCCCGTTTGAGCAGGCCTTTGCGCACGGGAAAATGCTTGGCAAGGCCATGCACATCCAGCACCGGCGTCGCGATGGGTTGGATTTGCGCTGTCATCCTCTGCCTCCGGGCAAGGCTTTTTCCGCCTCATGACATGCGACAAGATGGGCAGTTTGCAGGGCACGCAACGCCGGCGCTTCATGGCGGCAGCGTTCTTGCACCATTGTGCAGCGGGGCGCGAAGGCGCAGCCCGCAATCGGTTCGCGCAGTGACGGGACAATACCGGGAATTTCATTAAGCCGCTGGCCGGATTTGACGCTGCCCACACGCGGGATCGAAGCCATCAGGCCGCGTGTGTAGGGATGCAGCGGCGTATCAAACAGCGATTCAACTGGCGCCTCTTCAATCTTGCGCCCGGCATACATCACGATCACGCGCTGGCAGGTTTCTGCCACCACACCAAGATCATGGGTGATCAAGATAACGGCTGCACCCGTGCGGTCTTTCAGATCAACAATCAATTTCAGAATTTGCGCCTGAATGGTCACGTCAAGCGCAGTCGTTGGCTCATCGGCAATCAGCAGGCGCGGATTGCACGCCAGCGCCATCGCAATCATCACACGCTGGCGCATGCCGCCCGAAAACTGGTGCGGATAATCATCAAGCCGCTTCGCTGCATCAGGAATACGCACCAGCGTCAGCATTTCGGTAGCGCGCGCCCGCGCCGCCGCATCGTCTGCACCTTGATGAATCCGCACAGCCTCGGCAATCTGCTCACCAATGGTGAGCACAGGGTTGAGGCTTGTCATCGGCTCCTGAAAAATCATGGCAATGCGATTGCCGCGAATGCTGCGCATCTGCGCTTCCGGCAAGTCGAGCAGGTTGTTTCCGTCAAACTGCACAGTGCCGCCCACGGTGCGGCCCAAACCGGCCGGCAAAAGCTGCATGATCGAAAGGGCCGTCACACTTTTTCCGCAGCCGGATTCGCCGACAATGCCCAGCGTTTCACCGGCCTGAACATCGAACGAAACGCCACCGACCGCGCGCGTCACACCATCTTCATTAAAAAAATGCGTTTCCAGATCACGGACAGAGAGAAGCGCGCTCATGTCACCTCACATCCGCCGCGACAGGCGCGGATCAAGGCGGTCGCGCAACCCGTCACCCAGCAGATTCACAGCAAGAACCACCAGCGCCAGCGCTGCCGCCGGACAGAAAACGGTCCATGGCGCGCGGGCGAGATAAAGGCGGCTCGTCGCAATCATGTTGCCCCAGCTTGGAATTTCGGGGGGAATGCCCGCGCCGAGAAATGACAGCGAGGCTTCCACAAGAATGGCGGATGCACAGATATAGGTGGCCTGCACGATCAGCGGAGAAAACGTGCTGGGCATGATATGGCGTATAATAACTTTGCCCTGCCGCGCGCCACCCGCAATCGCGGCCTCGACAAAGGGCTGCTCGCGCACGCCAAGCACAATCGACCGCACCAGCCGCACCACACGGGGAATTTCCGGAATGGTGATAGCAGCAATCACAATAAAAATGCCACCGCGATTGAGAGAGACCAGCGCAATCGCCAAAAGAATGGCAGGGATGGACATCAGCCCGTCCATGAACCGCATCACGATGGCGTCAACCATGGGATAATATCCGGCCATCAGGCCAATCATCAGGCCAATGGAGATGGACAGTGTGGCAACGCTCAATCCAACTATCAGCGACACGCGCGCACCGAACAAGGTCCGTGCAAACACATCATGGCCAAGATGATCGGTGCCGAACCAGTGCTGTGCGAAAGGCGCAAGCAGCCGGCGCGAGGGCATTTTCTGCATCGGGTCACCGGCCAGCAGTGGCGCAAAAATTGCGATCAGAACCGCAGAGATGAGAATGAAGGCACCCAGCGCCATCGTCGGGTTGCGCCGGATAAACCGCCACAATCCGCGCGGTTTGGCACGCACAGCAATGGCTGGGTCAGCGGTCACACTGCTCATCAGTAGCGAATCCGTGGATCAATCAGCGTGTAGGACAAATCCACCAGCAGATTGACGAGGACATACACGCCCGAAAAAATCAGGATGACGCCCTGGATGATCGGATAATCACGCTTGGAAATGGCATCAACCACCAGCCGGCCAATCCCGGGAATGTTGAACACCGTTTCGGTAATGACGACACCGCCAATCAGCAGCGCCACACCAATACCAATCACGGTGATGATCGGCACGCCGGCATTTTTAAGTGCATGCTTGATCAGCATCGAGCGGGTGGCAACGCCCTTCGCCTTGGCCGTGCGGATATAATCTTCCGCGAGGACATCAAGCATTGACGTGCGCGTGATGCGTGCAATCAACGCGACATAGGCCATGCCCAGCGTGACCGATGGCAAGATCAGATTTTGCAGCCACGGCCAGACACCTTCACTCAAGGGCTTGTAGCCCTGCACAGGCAGCCAGCGCAGTTGAATCGAAAAAATATAAATCAGCACATAGCCGACAACGAACACCGGTACGGAAAATCCCAGCACGGAAAATCCCATCAGCGCCCGGTCAATCAGGCTGCCCGAACGCCAGGCCGCGAGCACACCGGCGCTTACGGCCAGCGTCACGGCAAAGCCCATGGTCAGCAGTGCCAGTGACAGGGTAGGGGCCAGCCGCTGGCCGATCAATTCGGTGACCGGTGTGTTGGAAAAAATCGATACGCCGAGATCGCCATGCAGCACCGCCAGCGCCCAGCGCCAGAATTGCACCGGCAGCGCATCATCAAGGCCAAGTTTCTTGCGGATGCCATCAATCTGGTCCTGCGTGGCATTGTCACCGGCGATAATCGCGGCCGGATCGCCGCCTGACAGATGCAGCAGCAGAAACACAAACACGCCAACCAGCCCCATCACCAGCACGGTCGATGCAAGACGGCGGATAATATAACTCAGCATGCGCCACAGCTCCCCAGGGCAATGCCGCAGGCCAGATTCAAGCCTGAGGGCGGGCAGATGCAGGTGTGGCGCAATATCGTCATCAACATCCCAATACAGGCGGCAGACCGGTGAAGACGCACAGCCGCAGCAGCGGCTGCGCGTATCATTCAAAATCACTCAACCTTTTTTTACATTCCAGAATGGCACCAGCTCCGGCATCCCGATCATGCCAGACAGTTTGCGCATGGCAGCGGGCTGGAACCATTGGCCGTAATAGGCATGCGGCACGAAATTCCAGGCATTGTCCTGAATCTCCCGGGCGATGGCCTTGCGCTCCGCATCGGTGGACGCCCCCGCCCACTTGTCGCGCAGCTGCTCGTGCTTTTCATCTGATGGCCAGCCAAACCAGCCTTTTTCGCCATTCGCGGCGTGGCCGGACAGGCCGACAGGATTGCCAAACGCGTTGACTGACGCAGAGGTGAAAAACACATTCCAGCCGCCCTGTCCGGCTTCCGGCGCAGATTTCACCGCGCGCCGCGTAACAACTCCGCCCCAGTCGGAGGCTTGCAGCGATACCTTGAAGCCAGCCTCGCGCATCCATTGCGCAATCAGCGTTGCGGCATTGTTCATGTAGGCAATATTCGTGGCCTGAAGCACCACGACATCTCGGCCATCATAGCCCGACTCTTTGACGAGTTGCCGCGCCTTGTCAAAATTCTGCTTGCCCGTGTACCAGCCGATATTCGCATCATTTTCCATCGGTGTGCCCATGCCAAACAGGGAGTGGCAGCCGCGGAAATATTTCTCATTGCCGAAGGTGGCCTTCATCACCTCAGTGGGATGAATGAGATGCAGCATGGCCTGCCGCGCCTTCACATTGTTGAACGGCGGATGCAGGAAATTCAGCCGCGCCCAGCCCATTTGCCCCTGCTTGTTCAAAACCTCGAGCTTGATATCCGGGTCACCGCTCAGCGTGTCGAGCAGATCGACATTGGGATATTCGATAAAATCAATTTCCCCGGCGCGGATGGCGGCAATGGCAGTGGCTTCATCAGCCACATTTTCAAACACCACTCGGTCGACATTCACAACCTTGCCGCCAGAGGTGTGATTGGCTGGTTCAGAACGCGGGTTATAATTGGGGTTCTTGTCATAGACATAGCGCTGGCCCTGCACGACAGCGCCCTGGTTGAACAGGAATGGGCCGGAACCGATAATCGTCTGGATCTGCTGCATCGGGTCCGTCTGCGCTTCTTTTTCGCGCATCACATAACAGACATTGGTGCCCGCCTTCGCCAGCCATTCGATGAGCAGGGAATAAGGCTCCTTCATCACCATCTGGAAGGTCTTGTCATCTTTTATAGGCGTATCGGCCAGGCGCAGCGCCATATGCATGCCGCCACCATCGCGCGCCATCCAGCGCCGGATGGACGCAACACAATCTTTCGATGTCACCGGCGTGCCATCGCTGAATTTCAGCCCGTCGCGCAATTCAAAGGTGTAGGTTTTCTTGTCATCTGACAGACCCCATTTGGAGATCATCTGCGGCTGCGGCTCATATTTGTCGTTGGTGCCGAACAGCGTGTCATACACCATGGCCGCGTGATACGAGGTCATGTTTGCGGTCGTCCAGATCGGATCGAACACGCGTAAATCCCCATGCATCACCGCGCGGATGGTGCGGGCGGCAGGTGGCGTGGCTTGCGCGCGCAACAGGCCCGGGTTGGCGACAAGCGCGCCGGCAGCCAGCGAACCCTGAACAAAACGACGGCGATTGGAAATCATGGTCGGTCTCCTGCGAGGATGGGTGATGCGGGTTGAATCAAGTCAATGCGAAGTGAAGCCAAGAGTCGAGGCCAAAAGAACTGTCGAGGCCAAAAGAACCGTCGAGACAAAATACACAGCCGGGGCAAAAGTGAAGTGACGCAGCCACGGTCATACCAGCAAGACACCGTCCGGCAGTGGATCATGCGGCCACAGCGGCCGTTGAATTTTTTTGTAGGGGTATTGGCGCACATCCAGATGCGAGGGCCCGCCACCATCGGTGTAAATCACCTCGGAGGCAATGGGCCCATAGGCGGCGTGAAAATGATTGGTTGATTTGACGCTGACGATGGTCTTGCTGGCCGGATCGATGCCGACACTGGTGAATATTTCCAGCCCCAGCGCCTGCGAGCGATGCGAAATGAGCGAGACTTCAATGCCGCCGATGCGGATGCCGGCGGCATTGCCAATCGGCACTTTCGCTGTGCCAAAGCTCTGCGTTGCATCGACAGCCAGCCCGATAATGGTGACATCGCCATCAATCGGCGGGCCGGATGTGGCCGCAGCCTTGCCGCCAAACCGCAGTGGAATGGTCGCGCCAACACCGGCGGTATGGCAAAATTGCACCGCCACGGGATCCCAGATCGGGCCAATGGCTGCATTGGTGATGCCGCGGTCCAGCATGCGCCGCAACACATTGGTGTTGTCGGATGCAGCACCGCCGCCAGCATTGTCGGTGGAGTCACCGATCACCACAGGCTTGCCGGGTCTCGCGGCAAGGGCGCGGTCAAGCGCTGCGTCCAGCGGCGTCACCGGCGGTGCAAATGTGCCTTTCAGGGCGCGGAATTCCTCGCCGAGTTTTTTCGCCAGCGCATCACCGGTGGATTTGGCATTGTTGGTGACAACAAGCACGCGCGATCCGATTTCCGGCACGTCGCCTTGCTGAAATCCATGCGCCAGCGAAATCGACAGCACATTGTCTTTTCCCTCGAGTGCGCTCATGCGATCCACGAAAGAGCGGCCCGGCTCGCGCGTCGTCGGCACCAGTTCAATCATCCGGCAATCATACAGGGACATTACGGGTTTGATCTGGCCACGAATGGTTTTCACCATCATGCCGACAAGCTCTTCCGCCCGCTCGACAAAATCAATATGCGGATATTCCTTGTAGATCACGATAATATCGGCAAGGCGCACGCGCTTTTCTGTCAGGTGGCAATGCGGATCAAGCTCGACGCCAATCGGCACCTTCGCCCCGGCAATATCGCGCACATGGGCAATGATATCGCCCTCGCAATCATCATAGCCATGGGCCACCATGGCGCCATGAAGCCCAAGCAGCACACCGTCAACCGGCATGGCTGCCCGCAACTGTGCAAGAATTTCATCGCGCATATTTTCATAATCGGCCTGCGCGCATGTGCCTGATGGCTCGGCCCAGAAACACGAACCTTCAATCAGCGTGAAATTTTCCTGCCGTGCCCGCTGGCGCGCCACATACAGAGGCGCGGTTGTATGCGTGGCCCGGTCTGGATGCTGTCCGGCTGGAAAATAGGCAGAGGCTTCAAAATTGCTGCGGTTGGTGGGGATTGGCGAAAACGTGTTTGTTTCCGTTGCCAGTGAAGCAGCAAAAATGCGCATACCACCCTCATCGCCAGACCATCGCGCAGCCGCGATACGCAAACGCTAGCGAGTCTCCTGCCATCTGCCAATGGCATTTTTTCCGGCAGCCATGCCGTGTGCGATCATGGCTCCTATCCCGCCATCTCACTTGACGATGCTTGTGCCGCGCGGTGACACTTCGCCTCCTGCTTTGCCTGGACCGTCATGACACAAACGAAACCGCAGTTTTTCCAGAATATGCAACTCGATCGTGCCGCCCCTTATGATGGCGATTTGCAATCCGTCCTCTCGCTTGAAAAGGCGCGCACGGCACAGGCAGCGATTACGCAATGGGCAGGTTACACGCCAACGCCACTGCGTGATCTCGATTTTGTGGCGCGTGAAGCAGGCGTTGCTGCGGTGCATTATAAGGATGAGGGTCAGCGCTTCACGCTGAAAAGTTTCAAGGCGCTTGGTGGAGCCTATGCCGTGCAGCGTCTTGTAGCGCAGCACGGGTCTGGCACGCTCACCGTCACCTGTGCCACGGATGGCAACCATGGCCGTGCCGTCGCCTGGGGTGCCCGCCGTGCCGGCATTGCTGCGGTGATCTATGTGCATGAAACAGTCAGTCAGGGCCGGGCTGATGCCATTGCTGCACTGGGCGCGCGCGTGGTGCGGGAGGGCCGCACCTATGATGATGCCGTGCGCGCCGCGTCTGCTGCCGCTGCAAAAAATGGTTGGCAGATTGTGTCTGATACATCCTGGCCCGGCTATGAGGAGGTGCCGAAGGATGTGATGCAGGGGTACGCCCTGCTCGGCATGGAGGCTGAGGCGCAGGGTGCATCGCCAACCCATATATTCGTGCAGGGCGGTGTCGGGGGTCTGGCGGCAGGTGTGTTATCCTATTATTGGCAAACACAGGGCGCGCAGCGCCCGGTGCTGACCGTGGTTGAGCCGGTGACGGCTGCCTGCCTGTTTGAAAGTGCCCGTGCCCGCGCGCTGACGGTTGTTGGCGGTGATCTCGATACGATCATGGCCGGTCTGGCCTGCGGCGAGCCATCCATCCTCGCCTGGCGGCTGCTCGCCCCCGGCGCGGATGCCTTCATGACGATCACCGATGACATGGCCGCCGCCGCCATGTGTGATCTCGCGGCCCATAAAATTGTTAGCGGTGAATCCGGCGTCGCTGGTCTGGCGGGTTTGCGTCTGGCCGCCCGTGATCCGGCCATGCGTGCGGCGCTGGGCCTGACGGGACAGTCCCGCGTGCTGCTGTTTGGCACGGAAGGCGCGACGGACCCGCAGGTCTATCGCCAGATTGTCGGGCGGTCGGCTGAGGAGGTGGTGTGATGAGCCGGATTCTGACAGTGGGCGCAGCCCAGATGGGGCCGGTCCAGCGGGCCGATACGCGTTCCGCCGTTGTCGCCCGCATGATCGCGCTGATGCGGCAGGCGGCCGGCAATGGCTGCGATCTTGTCGCCTTTCCCGAATTGACGCTGACCACGTTTTTCCCGCGCTGGTATATGGAAGATCAGGCGCAGGTGGATGCGTTCTTTGAATCGGCCATGCCATCCAACGAAACAGCGCCCCTGTTTGCGGCGGCGCAGGAATTGCAGCTTGCTTTCAGTTTCGGCTTTGCCGAAAAAATAATGAGCGAAGGCCGCACCCGGCGGTTTAATACGCAGATCATCGTTGACAAGGCGGGGCATATTCTCGCGCGCTATCGTAAAATTCATCTGCCCGGCCATCGCGAGCATGAACCGTGGCGGGCCTTTCAGCATCTTGAAAAAAGATATTTCGAGGTCGGTGATTTATCATGGCCTGTAACGCGCGCTGGCGCGGATTTGCAAGGCGGCCTGTTCGGCCAGATGATTTGTAATGACCGGCGCTGGCCCGAAAGTTACCGCGTCATGGGCTTGCAGGGCGTGGAAATGATCTTGCTCGGCTACAATACCCCGTATCACAATCCGCCCTCGCCTGATCAGGATAGGCTGGGTTATTTTCACAACCAGCTCGTGATGCAGGCCGGCGCTTATCAAAATGGCACATGGGTCGTGGGTGTGGCCAAGGCCGGTGTGGAAGAGGGCTGCGAATTGATTGGCGGCACATCCATCATTGCACCGACCGGGGAGGTTGTGGCGCAGGCGCTGACACAGGGCGATGAGTTGATTGTTGCGCGGTGCGATCTTGATGGCGTCCGCAGCTACAAGGATTGGGTTTTCAATTTTGAGCGTCACCGCGAACCAGCGCAATACCGGCGCATCGTTGAGCAAAAAGGCGTGCGTGAACCGTGACGCGGATAAAAAACCAATGACCATGCCCAGCAATATGCGGATTGATGGTGGTCGGCTCATCACGCGGCTGATGGATCTCGCCGCCATTGGTGCAACGCCGGAGGGCGGGTGCCGCCGCCTTGCCCTGAGTGATGAGGACAGGCAGGGGCGCGACTGGCTTGTGGCGCAGATGCGCGCGCTTGATCTGGATGTGCGCATCGACCAGATCGGCAATATCGCCGGCATCATGAAAGGCGTGGCCGATGGCCCGGCCATTCTCATCGGCTCGCATATTGATACGGTTGCATCGGGCGGAAAATATGATGGGGCTTATGGCGTCATCAGCGGGCTTGAAGTCATCGCGGCCTTGCGTGATGCGAAAATAATGCCGCCACGCGATCTCGCCGTTATGGCTTTCACCAATGAAGAGGGTGCGCGGTTTCAGCCTGATATGTTCGGCTCCTGTGTCTGGGCTGGTCGCTTACCGCTGGATGATGCAAGACAATCCGCTGATGCGGATGGTTTTCTGGCTGGCGAGGAATTGCGCCGCATTGGCTATGAAGGCCCGGAAAAGCCCGGTTTCTTGCAGGCCCACGCCTATCTCGAACTGCATATCGAACAAGGCCCGGTGCTCGACAGTGAGGGCGGCGGCATCGGTGCCGTCACCGGGGTGCAGGGCATCACATGGCTGGAAGTGACGCTGGAAGGCCAGCCCAATCATGCCGGTACAACGCCCATGACCTATCGCCGCGATGCAGGCTTGGCCGCAGCCCGCATCAATCTGCGTGCGCATGAAATAACGCAGGGTGTTCCCGGCCAGCTCGCCAATATGGGATTTTTCCGGGTTGAGCCAAACAATGTGAATGTGGTGCCGGAGCGCGTCGTGGCAACGCTGGATTTGCGCAACCCGCACGCCGGTCATCTCGCGCAGGCAGAAAAAAATATCCGGGATTATATGACCGGGCTGGAAAAGGACGGTGATATAAAAATCACCATTCGCGATCTGGCCCGCTTTGCGCCAACGCCTTTTTCAGAACACTTGATCGGCAAGGTCGAAGCCGCCGCCAAAAGCCTGAACTTGCCGGTGCGCCGGATGATATCAGGTGCAGGCCACGATGCACAGATGATGGCCCCGTTATGCCCAACGGCAATGATTTTTGTGCCGTCTGTCGGCGGGCTGTCGCACAACCCGAAAGAATTGACTCAGGATGCGGATCTGATCGCCGGTGCCGATGTACTGTTGCAGGTGGTGATGGATTTGCTCGGCACAGAATAATAGCACTGCATTGGTGCTGTTTATCCGCGCTGCAACTCCGTCAGCATGTGCTTGATCGAGGGCGAGACGATGGCAATGAAATGCGCTTCGCGATGCAATCGTTCAGCATGGGATCCTTTCAGATAACCACGCGCGCCATGGGCGATGAGATTGGCTTGTGCAGCCTCCAGCGCCAGCTGTGATCCGGCAAGACGCAGTTTCAGTGTTTCGAGAAAGGCCGAACGGCTTGCATCCAGCGCTTCTTTGGCGCGCTGATGCACCCGCGCCATCAGCGAATCAGCGCGCGCGTCAATGGTGTCAGCAGACAAGGGCAGCGCCGCCAGAACAGAGCGCCGGCCTGCATCTTCGTGCATGTGCCGCGCGGCTGCACGCGCGGCGCCAATGGCCATGCCCATCTGCAGGATCACAAAACCTTGCCGGATTTTTTGAACAAAAGTCAGTCCGTCTTCAGCCAGCACATTGTCGTCCGGCACGAACGCGTCACGCACAAGAACCGAATAGGTGCGTGTGCCTTCCAGCGCAATAAAAGTGCCCCCCGGCACCAGCGATATGGCCGCATCGGCGCAATCAAACACCGCCATCACCGGGCGCTCTCCCGCCAGAAACACGGATGCAAAAAAATGATTAGGCCCGAGATTGGAAACCCACGGCAATTTTCCGGTGACGCGCCAGCCGCCGGGCACGCGTGTGCCTTTCAGGGCAAGCTGGTCGAGGCCCGAAAAACTTTTCATAGGATTGGAAAGGCCAGTGCCGCCGAGTGTGCTGCCATGGCTGAGCTGCGGCAGCAGCCGCTTTTGCAGGCCGCTATTGGATGATGCTGCAAGATACCACACTAGCGCATCCTGGCACCATGTGCAAAACGCAGTCGATCCGCACACAGTGCCAACGGTGGCCATATTATCCGCCGCGCTGGCCAGGCCTGTTGTGGCCGTTTGCATATCCGCATGATGCGAAAAGACGCCGGCCGCCCCCAGCGCGTGCATCACCGTTTCAGGATAATAGCCCTCCGCATCAATCCGCCTGACCAGCGGGGACAAGGCATCCGCCATAACCCTTTGCAGATCAGACGCCGGTTTTTCCAGTGCGGCAATCGCAGTCATGGCCCTTACCGGCTTTCGATTGAAACAGCGACGGGATTTTTCACCGTGTTGAAAACAGGCGACCATTGCGCCGCGTGTGCAACGACAGCATCAACCTCGTCACGGCTCGCGCCTTCGACATCCAGATGGGCCTTGATGCGCACGGCGGTGAGACCCACGGGTTTGGGACCGAGATCGCCAACACCCCAGACCGATGTGACATTGATGTCGCCTTCCAGTTCAACCGCGATGGCCTTGATGGTCCAGCCCCGCGCCACGGCATTCGCCTGAAGACCGACAGCAACACAGGTGCCAAGCGCAGCGAGCAGCGCTTCTGTCGGATTGGGCGCGGTATCATCGCCCAGCAAGCCCGGCGGCTCATCAACAATATGCGCTGGCAGATCGCGGATGTAATTCAGGTGACGGTATTTTTTTCCTTCAGCCACCGTGCGGCATTTCACCGTGCGGATGATCGTGGGGTCAGCCTTGCCTTTGTCGGCGAGTGTTTTCAGGCCAGCGGCATCAATGGTTTGAAACGCGGTTGCAACAGTCATTTTTTCTCCTGTCTATAATGGATTCAGTGCGCGTGCTTCCACCGCACGCGCGCAGCGACAAGGCCAAGCAGCGCATCCAGCGCCCAGCCAATCAGCCCGATCAGCAGCACGATGGCTGCGAGGCGATCATAGGACAGCGTGTCGCGCGCATCATTGATGGCGTAGCCAAGGCCGGATGTGACGCCCAGATATTCACTCGGCACCAGCACAATCCACGCCACGCCAAGCGCCAGCCGCACCCCGACAAGAATATCGGGCAGAATGGCCGGCAAAATAATATGCCGTGCCAGCACAAGGCCCCGACCGCCCAGAGTGCGGCCCACCTGCAGCCAGACCGGATCAATGCGCTTGACGCCGGCGGCTGTCGCGAAAATAACCGGCCAGACCGCTGCCACCGTGATCAGAAAAATGATGGCCCCATCCCAGGATGGAAAGGCCAGAATGGCCACCGGCATCCAGGACAGAGGCGAGACCATGCGCAATACCTGAAAAGGCAGCTGCATGGTTTTCTCAAACAATCGCACAGACCCGAAAATCAGCCCGACCGGCACACCAATGGCAAACGCAAGCGCCAGCCCGCCAAGCACGCGGCCAAGCGATGGCCAGGCAGCGCGATAGGCCTCACCGGATAAAATAAGCCGCGCAAACGCGGATAATGTATCGGCCGGGGCAAATCCGGTGAATGCCAGAAAGTCAGGATTATTTTTCAGCACGGCACCGCCAACCCACCAGGACAGCCCGATAATTCCTACACCCAGCAGCGGCATGAAAATTTCAAGCCGCCGGCCATTGCGCCACAGGGATTTCTGCGCCGCCACGCCAGGCGTGCTGAAAGCCTTGCCCTCACGGGAGGAAAAAGGCACAGGCTGCGCGCTCACAGGGAAAGCACCTCGCTGCGTTCATACGGGTTGGCCTTGTCGGTGACAGACGGATCGTTGATCCAGTCACCATTTTTTTTCAGCGCCGCTTCCACAAACCGGGTATCTACAAGGTCATTTGTCACGAATTCCGGATCGAGGCCTTTCAGAAATGTTGCATCGCCTTCCACCACCGTTTGGCCCATGGCTTCGACAATCAGGCGTGTGGCGGAGGGATAGGGCCATGGCTGAAAATCAATGCGGCCATTGCCCCAGCCACGATGCCTGATCGCCCCAGTCTTTTCATAATCGGCACCGTAATCTGTCATGGCCTTGATAAGAATACTGGCAGGCATCGGCAAATACCCTTCGCCATCCTGCGAAATAATTCGTGCAGCCTCAGCTTTATTTTCACGGATGAAAGCCTGCGCCCTGACAATGGCGTTAACAGTCTTTTGCGTCCATTCCGGCCGCTCCACTGTATCGCGCTCATGGGCGGCAACGACGCAGCACGGATGATTTTTCCAGATATCACCGGTAAAGCGCAGCATTCGCGCCTTGGCCCTGATTTCACCCAGTGCATTGAATGGCTCAGCAACAATATAGCCGTCGATTTTTCCTGACACGAGGGCCGCCAGCATTTCCGGCGGGGGCAGAATTTGCAGGGCGGTTTCATCGCCTGCCACTGGCCCATCAGCGCGGATCACAGGCTTCAGCCCGACGCTGCGCAGGGCATATTGCAGTACCACATTGTGCATCGAATACCAGAAGGGCACAGCAATGCGCTTGCCGCCAAGTCCCAGAAAATCAGTTATGCCCGATGCACCGCCGACCACTACGCCGGAGCCATTGGTGTGCGCCCAGGCCAGAATTTTCACCGGCAGTTTATTATTGTAGCGCATCCACACAGGGATAGGCTTGAGCAGATGCACGAGGTTGAATTTTCCCGCAGCAAATCCTTCAACCAGTGCTGCCCATGAGCGGACAGGCACCGGGCGGGCTGCGTTCAGCCCTTCATCCCTGAAATATCCCCGCGCATGCGCAATGAGCAGTGCGGTAGCATCCGTGATGGGCAAATAACCGATTTGCACGTCTTCCGTTCTGTTTTGTGCCTGTGCCGGTGAAGATCCTGCCGCCGACAGCAGAGCCGTAAGCCCGCCTTTGGCCAGCATGTCGAGCGTTGTTCTGCGGTTCCAGTCCGCGTGCGCCCACTCATGCGTGCCGAGCGTTTCCCAGAAATCCTTGCCGATTGTCATGATAAAACTTTCTTCAGGCCGCCCGCAGGGCTTCAGTGAGGTATTCAATGCCTTCTTCGCCAACGCTCATGTCAGCCCGGATACAGGCAGGATTTCCGCCCAGCACAATGGCGCGCGTGGCAAGGGATAGGGCATCGGCAATATCATGGGTCACCAGCACCAATGTCGTTTGCCTTTGCCGCGCGATGCGGGCGACATCGCTGCGCAGGATATCCCGTGTCGCCATATCCAGTGCGGAGAACGGTTCATCCAGAAGCAGCACGTCCGGTTGCGGTGCCAGTGCGCGGGCAAGGGCGACTCTCTGCAGCTGTCCGCCGGAAAGTTCACTGGGCATGGCATCAGCGCGGTCCGCAAGACCGACAGCTGCAATCAGCGCGGCCACGCGCTGGCGCGCGGTGTCAGGATCACGCCGGGCAAGCCCGGAAAATGTGAGGCCTAGGGCAACATTGTCAGCCACTGTGGCCCATGGCAGCAAGGCTGGCCGCTGCAACATAACGGTGGCGCGTGGTGCCGGTCCTGTCACAGCGCGGCCGCCGATGACAATGTGCCCCGATGCCGGTTTGATCAATCCGGCAAGCAGCATCAGCAATGTGGATTTTCCAACGCCCGAAGCGCCGAGCACGGCAATACGCTCGCCGCGTTTGACAACCAGATCGAGCGGCCCGAGGCCATGCGTGCGACTGCCGCCAAAGTGATGGCACAGGCCACGCAGAACAATTTCTGGCTGCTGCATTGTCTTTCCTTTTCACGCGATGTGCCGCCATCACCACAAGGCAGGCAAGAGCCCGGAAAAAGAAAGAAAAAATACAGCCGTGGATTGTCTGGCGAGAACAGTTTTATTCTCTAGATCGGCTGTCATGGAGAAGATTTATGCGCGTGAGAAATGGCGCGCGGCAGCACGCGCAGCCCATTGGGTAACATGTCCCACACATGGCTTGACCATGAAGGGATGACATGATCACCATTTTGCGGGCGGCAATAACGTATGCGCGTCAGGCGATATGAAAAATAACAGCGGCGAGGCGCAGGATGAAATTTGACGCGATTGACCGGAAAATTCTCACCGCATTGCAAGATGATGCCAGCATGTCCATGCTTGAGCTGGCTGACCGCGTGGGCTTGTCACAAACGCCATGCTGGAAACGGGTGCAAAAACTTGAGGCGGCCGGTGTGATCATGCGGCGCGTCGCGCTTGTGTCGCCGGAAAAAATCGGACTGGGATTGACCGTGTTTGTGCAGATTGAAACCGGAGATCATTCCGCGCCATGGCTTCAGCGATTTGCCGAAACCGTATCGGCCATGCCAGAGGTCATGGAGCTGTATCGCATGGCGGGTGATGTGGATTATATGGCGCGCGTCGCTGTCGCGGATATGGCTGCATATGATAATTTTTATAAGCGCCTTGTTGCGGCCATACCGCTGAAAAATGTGACATCGCGTTTTGCAATGGAGCGCATCAAGCAAGCCACGCAGTATCCGGTGCCAGTGGCCTGAAAAGCGGCAGCCGGTTCTTCCCTGTTATGGTCACGGCAAAAAATGCCGTCACCATGATCAATAGGGGCGCAGAATGAATCGGCACCAGCCGCAGGTTCATGCCTTTTATATCAGCCCTCGCGGGGGCCGCTGCGCTTTTTCTTGTTGCGGGCCGCCTTGTCCGGCTTGCGGCTGCTGCGCTTGGGCGCACTGTCCGGCCCGTCAATTGGCCTGATGCGCACATCATTGGGTGCAGCATTGGCGCTTTTTTTCTGGAAGCGGTCGGCAACCTCGGCGGCAATTTCAACCTGGCTGGTCTGGTCGTGGATGCGGATGCCGCCGATATAGTGTTTTTCCACGCCGCCGCGCCGGGTCAGAAGCCGTAACAAGCCTTTGGGTTCGGCATTATCCTTGCGGCCAATATTCAGCTCAAACCAGCGGCCTGAGACGGGCCGGTCAGCATCATCCCTCTGCTTGCCCTTTTTCCCCCGCATTTCCTCCTGCGGCACCGGATCAATCTCTTCCGGTTCCGGCAGGCGCAGGCGGATGAGGCGCGCCAGCGCGGCGGCGATGTCGGTGGCGGAACGGGTTTGCAGCAAGGCTGCGCCCATGTCCCGGTCGTGATCGGTGATGTCGGCAACAAGCGTCGCATCCTGCAACAGCCGCTCGCGGTCCAGCAGGCGGATTTCATCGGCGCTGGGCAGGGCCACCCATACCGGGCGGATGCCGCCTTCCGCAAACAGCCGCTCGGCCTTGCGGCGGCGCGAGGGCGGCACCAGCATCACGCTGATGCCCTTGCGCCCGGCCCGGCCAGTGCGCCCGGAGCGGTGCTGAAGGACTTCTGAGTCATGCGGCAGGTCGGCATGAATGACGAGGCCGAGATGGGGCAGATCAATGCCGCGCGCGGCCACATCGGTGGCGATGCAAACCTTGGCCCGCTCATCGCGCAGGGCCTGCAAGGCCTGGTTACGGTCATGCTGGCCCAGCTCACCGGACAGGATCACGGCGGAAAATCCGCGCTCAATCAGAGTCGCATGCAGATGCCGCACGGCGTCGCGCGTGTTGCAGAAGACCAGAGCGGCAGGGGCATCGGTCTGGCGCAGCAGATTCACCACCCCATGCTCAATGCCATTGGGCCGCACCATCGCCGCGCGGTGCTCGATGTCAGCATGGCCTGCCACATCACCTGCCACCTCGATGCGGGCGGCGTTGCGCTGAAAGCGCGTCGCCAGAGCAATGATGGCTTTCGGCAACGTGGCCGAGAACAGCAGGGTGCGGCGCGTTTCCGGCGTCTTGCCGAGAATGAGTTCGAGGTCTTCACGAAAGCCGAGGTCGAGCATTTCGTCGGCTTCATCAAGGACCACGGCCGCCAACCCGTCGAGCGCCAGCGCCCCGCGCGTGAGATGATCAACCAGCCGGCCCGGCGTGCCGACAACGATGTGCGCCCCCCGGTCAAGCTGCCGGCGCTCGGCACGGGCATCCATGCCGCCAACACAGGCCGCAATCACGGCACCAGCATCTTCAAACAGCCATGTCAGCTCGCGCTGGACCTGAAGCGCCAGCTCGCGTGTCGGCGCAATGATCAGGGCCAGCGGCTTGGCCGGCGGCGGCAGCGGCACCGGGCTGCCTTTGGCACCGCCGCCATGGCGGGCCGGCATCGCGTCTGTCAGGAGAACGGTGGCCAGCCCCAGCCCGTAGGCAACGGTCTTGCCGGAGCCGGTCTTGGAGGACACGAGCAGATCACGGTCTGCCAGTTTCGGGTCTGCCACGGCGATCTGGACGGCGGTGAGGGTATCATAGCCTTTTTTGCGCAGGGTTTCGGCCAGCAGGGGATGCAGGCCGTGCGGCGCGGCGGCGGAATGGGACATGCGGGAACATTCATCATTGGGTGCATGGGCAGCGGGATTCGCGCCTGCACAGGGATTGAGGGGCGCATGTAGCAGGTCTTGCCCGCATTGGATGCGCTGATTTTCAGGCCTGTGCATAGGGCCTTAGGCATGACCTGCAAAGGGGCTGGCCAGCAAAGCTTGCGCCGCAGCAGTTCTTTCAGAGGGCGGTGGTGGGCGTGCGAAGCCAGAATCCGTCCGGCTCGGCATCTTCGATAATGCCATGCCGGTCCGGCACATCGGGATGCAGGAGAATACAGGAAACCGGATCAGCCCTGCTTTCATCCATGATGACGACACCCTGCCCCAGTGCCGACGCCATCTCGCGCGCCAACGCGGTGTAATCGCGCGGCGTCAGGCCATCAATGTCCACCTTGAAGCTGAAGTCACCACCCATGTAGGCATGGATCCTGGCGTGCAGCGGCAGACCCAGAACGTCGAGCCGGTCCATGATATCTTCATCAGGCCTGATGATGCCGTTTATGGTCAGCCCGCTGCCGTCTGCGGTCAGCCCGCAAACAGCCGCCAGGGCTGCCGTGATCCGCTCGAGCGATGCGCCATGCAGGATCAGGATATCAATACCCCCAGGTGTCACTCCCATGCTCTGGAAATCCGCAAATGGCGTGAATGTGGTGCGGTCCGCGCCGCTGCTGCCTGTCAATCACGTACCGGAAGCTGGATGCCAGCGCCAGTTTGGCAGGACGCGTTGAATTTCCACGCTTGCCCGACCGTAAAAATGCGCGGGCCGCCTCAGCAATTCCTGAACTGCGGCGGACGCTTTTCCGCAAAAGCGTTCATGCCCTCGCGCCGGTCCTCCAACGCGAATGTCGCATACATCAGGCGGCGCTCAAGGAAAATGCCTTCCTGCAAATGCGTCTCATAGGCCTTGTTCACGGCTTCCTTGGCGATTTGCAGAACCGGGAGAGAGCGGCTGGCAATGGTTTGGGCCAGCGCGACCGCCGCATCCACCTGCGTGCCGGGTGCAACCACACGGCTGACAAGCCCCATCGCCAGCGCCTCGGCCGCAGTCAGCGTGCGCCCTGTGAGGATCATGTCCATCGCAACAGCCTTGCCGGCGATGCGGGTCAGGCGCTGTGTGCCGCCCGCGCCGGGAATAATGCCGATCGCCGTTTCCGGCAGGGCAAACCGCGCTGTTTCTGAGGCGACGATGATGTCGCACATCAACGCCAGTTCGCATCCCCCGCCGATGGCATGGCCTGACACCGCCGCAATCGTTGGCTTGCGCATTTGCGAAAGCCCTTCCCATGTCGCCGTGATCAACTGTTCATTGTAGACATCGGCAAAGCGCTTGTCCTTCAGCTCCTTGATATCGGCCCCGGCGGCAAAGGCGCGGTCAGAGCCGGTCACCACAACAACAGCAATGGCGGGATCTATATCGAATGCGCGAGCGGCGGCAGAAATCTCGCCGGTGATCTTGCTGTTCAGGGCGTTCAGCGCTTCTGGACGGTTGAGCTGGATCACGCCCACCGCCCCTTGCGTGGTGACCAGAATGTTTTCGTAGGTCATGACGGGCCTATCGGTTGCGGATGAGAATTTTGCCCATGCGGGCCGGGTCTTCGAGAGAGGCAAAGGCTTGTGGCACGTCAGCCAGCGGGAACACCCGGTCGATCAGCGGCTTGAACCTACCCTCCTGCCAGGCATGGATCATGCGGCGGAATTCATCCATCGACCCCATGGTCGAGCCATGGATCGAGATCTGCCGCACAAAAAGCCGCTGAATATCCGCAGAGGGGTGCGCGCCGGTGGTGGAGCCGCAGGTAACGAGATGGCCGCCACGCGCCAGAGACCGCAGCGAGCCGCCCCAGGTTTTCTCACCAACATTGTCGATCACCAGATCCACACCTTCGCCGCCCGTCAGGCGCATCACCGCCTTGGGGACATCCTCCGAGCGATAGTCGATGGCCTCAATACCGAGCGCCCGGAAATGGGCCAGCTTGCCGGCACTGCCGGTGGTGACGATGACCCGTGCCCCGGCCATGTGGGCCAGCTGCATGGCGCCATAGGAAACCCCGCCGCCAGCGCCCTGAACGAGCACGGCAGAGCCCGGCCCCGCCGGTGCCTTGCCAAAAACCATGCGCCAAGCGGTCAGATAGGCCACACCGAGCACGGCCGCCTGCTCCATATCCGCATCCGGCGCGAGCTTGACGATGGCCCGCGCGGGCAGCACGACCTCTTCAGCAAAGGTGCCATGCCGGTGCTCACCCAGAATACGGGCGGAGTGGCAGAGCGGCTGATCGCCCGCGAGGCAATGGCGGCAGGCCCCGCAGAATTCGTAAGGATAGAGAATGACCTTGTCGCCGCGGGTCAGATTGGGCTGGTCTGGCGCGTCCATCACTTCACCCACACCATCGACGCCCATGATCAGCGGCAGCGTATGGGTGATGCCTGCGCCGCTGTCCCGCATATACAGATCGACGCGGTTGATGGAGGATGCGGTCATGCGCACCCGTACCCATCCGGGGGGGCAGTCGGGTGACGGCATGTCACGCAGGGTGACGCCGGCCGGTCCACGCTGGTGAAGAACGATCGCTTTCATGAGCAGCTCCCTTGCCATAAGAGTAAATACATTGTCATAAAAACGCAAGAGCCCTTACCATTTCGGACATAAATAGCGCACATATCGACGTTATGGTCATATTGTGCAAAATCCAAATTCGGATTATAAGGAAACATATTTCCATAATTGGAGGACGTCATGGCGCTGGATTCCGATACGCTGGCTGAACTGTGCGCGGCCTTGCGCCGCTTTGTCACGGAACAGCTGATCCCTGCCGAAGCTGAGGTCGCGGAAACGGACGCCATCCCGGAACGGATCGTGGCCCAGATGCGTGCGCTTGGTCTGTTTGGCCTGACGGCGCCGGAAGAATATGGCGGCCTTGGGCTCACCATGGAGGAAGAGGTCACGGTGATGTTCGAGCTGGGCCGGGCCGCACCTGCCTTCCGCTCGATGTTTGCCACCAATGTCGGCATCGGCATGCAGGGCATTGCGATTGATGGCACGCCGGAACAGAAGAATAAATATCTGCCGGGTCTGGCGTCGGGTGAGCTGATTGGCTCATTTGCTCTGACAGAGCCTGATGTGGGTTCCGATGCAGCCTCGGTGAAAACCACGGCGCGCCGGGATGGGGAGTCCTACATCATCGACGGCACCAAGCGTTATATCACCAATGCGCCCCATGCCGGAATTTTCACGGTCATGGCGCGCACGGACGCAACGAAGAAAGGCGCCGCAGGTGTTTCGGCCTTTGTGGTCGAGCGCGGCACGCCGGGGCTGGCGTTCGGCAAGCCTGAGAAAAAAATGGGCCAGCAAGGCGCGCATGTCTGCGACGTGATTTTCGACAATTGCCGCGTGCCCGCCACCCAGCTCATCGGCGGTGTCGAGGGTCAGGGCTTCAAGACCGCAATGAAGGTGCTCGACAAGGGCCGCCTGCATATTGCGGCGGCCTGCGTTGGCCTGTCCGATCGGATCATTGATGACATGCTCGACTATGCCGTGACGCGCAAACAGTTTGGCAAGCCGATCGCTGAGTTTCAGCTTTTGCAGGCGATGTTTGCGGATTCAAAGGCCGATGCCTATGCGGCACGCTGCATGGTGCTGGATGCTGCCCGCAAGCGCGATGCCGGACACAATGTCAGCACCGAAGCATCCTGTGCCAAGATGTTCGCCTCCGAAGCGGTCGGGCGGATTGCGGATCGCAATGTGCAGGTGCATGGCGGCGCTGGTTACATCCGTGAATATCGCGCCGAGCAGCTTTTCCGCGATGCCCGCCTGTTCCGCATTTATGAAGGCACAACGCAGATCCAGCAGATCATCATCGCCAAGGCCCTTGCAGCCAGGGCGCAGGAGCGGGCAGGCCTCTAAAGCCCAGATCCTAATCTGAGCGCGGCGCGTCTGCCCGCGAACGGCAGCGGATTATTCTGCGGCCTGTTTGGCTTCCTGCGTCTCGGTGTCGATGGCTTTGAAGTTGTGCAGCATCTTGTCGAGATAATGAATCAGGTGAATCCGGTCCTCTGTCGAAAAGCCGTGCAGCGCCTCATCATAATAATCGGAAATGACCGGCCGCATCTTCTCGTCCCAGAGGCTGCGGCCTTTTTCTGTCAGCCGGATCAGCCGTGAGCGGTTGTCGTTGGCATCCACGGCCCGTTCAATGTGACCGGTCACCTCAAGCCGTGTCAGCACGCCCGTCAGGTTTTGCCGGCTGACCAGCAGAAACGCGGCGAGGTCACCCACAGCCACGCCCTGCGCGAAAGGGGGCCGGGTCAAGGCACCCAGCACAGCCCACTGCTGGGTCGTGACACCGTAGTCATCAAGCGCCCTGGTGCCTGTCTTGTGCATCATGTTGGCGCATTGATAGAGGCGGAAAAAAACCCGGTTGCTCAACCCCGGCACCAGTTCAGTGAGCTTGTCATGTGTGTGAGCCATACCAATCCATCACTTATCCATTCGAAACGGTCAAGGGGACACGGTCAAACAAACAACGGAAACATATTGACATAACTTTACCCTTAGGGCATGAACGCTTCCAACAGAGCATCCAGCAATCAAGCCGGGCCATTATAGCAGCAAGAGACGGGGAATTCCATTCCGCGTGCATCAATCTTGCAGCCCGGAGGAAAGGGAGTAACGCGAAATGCGTGGCTTAAAAGGGAAAGTAGTTGTCGTAACTGGTGGTGGTGGCGGTATCGGTTCAGCCACCTGTCTGCGCTTCGCCGGAGAAGGTTCGCGGGTCATTGTTGCCGACATCAGCGCCGGTGCAGCAGACAAGGTTGTAGCGGAAATCAAGGCGATGGGCGGCGAGGCGGCTGCCATGATCGTTGACCTGACCGATCATGATGCCACGGCTGCGGCCGTTGCGCGGGCCGAGGCGGATTTCGGTCCTATTGATATTCTCGTCAACAATGCCGGCTGGGATCTGTTTGTCCCCTTCCTGAAATCCGGGCCTGATTACTGGGCCAAGATCATCGACATCAATCTGCGTGCGGTGCTCAACATCACCAAACCGGTGCTGGCCTCCATGGTGGCGCGCGGCAAGGGCGGCCGCGTCGTGTCGATTGGTTCTGATGCCGGCCGTGGCGGCTCATCGGGTGAATCTGTCTATGCCGCGTGCAAGGCCGGCGTGATCGCTTTCATGAAAACCCTTGCCCGCGAGCATTCGCGCCACGCCATTACCTTCAACACCGTCTGCCCGGGCGTCACGGAAACGGCGATGCTCGACAGCTTCATGGAAGCGGCTGGCGACAAGGAAAAACTGCGCGTCTCCTTTGCCAAGGCTGTGCCGATGGGCCGCCTGGGGCGGCCTGACGATTTGCCCGGTGCCATTCTTTTTCTTGCGAGTGATGACGCGGGTTTCATTACCGGACAGACGATCAGCGTCTCCGGCGGTCTGACAATGCACGGCTGAGGAGATGGCCATGAATTATACCGATATTTTGTATGAAGCCCGTGGTGGCGCAGCCTGGATCACGATCAACCGGCCAGACAAATACAATGCGTTCCGCGGCCAGACCGTCGACGAGTTGATTCATGCCTTTCAAACCGCCGGCTGGGATCGCGCCATCGGCGCGATTGTTCTCACCGGTGCCGGTGACAAGGCGTTTTGCACAGGCGGTGACCAGAGCGCCCATGACGGCCAGTATGATGGTCGCGGCGTGATCGGCCTGCCGGTGGATGAATTGCAGTCACTGATCCGCGATGTGCCCAAGCCAGTGATTGCGCGCGTCAACGGTTTTGCCATCGGTGGCGGCAATGTGCTGGCAACGGTCTGCGATCTGACCATCGCGTCTGACAAGGCGCAATTCGGCCAGGTCGGCCCGAAGGTTGGTTCGGTCGATCCCGGTTTTGGCACGGCTTATCTCGCCCGCGTGGTCGGCGAAAAGCGCGCCCGTGAAATCTGGTACCTGAACAAGCGCTACACCGCAGCCGAAGCGCTCGCCTGGGGCTTGGTCAATGCCGTTGTTCCCCATGCCGAACTGGACGCGGAAGTTGACCGCTGGGTGGCGGAATTGATGGACCGCTCACCAACCGCGCTGGCGCTCGCCAAAGTGTCCTTCAATGCCGACAGCGAAAGCATTCGCGGCATCTCGGCCATGGGTATGCGCGCCTTGTCGCTCTACTATGGCACCGACGAGAGCAAGGAAGGCGGCATCGCCTTCCGTGAAAAGCGCAAGCCGGATTTCCGCAAATTCGGCAATTGAGACGCAAAAAAATCCACAAGCCAATCAGGGAGGAAAACATGCTTGGATCAAACACACGCCGCATTGCGGCACTGATGACGACTGTTGTCGCGCTCGCGGCGGCAGACATGGCGTCTGCGCAAAGCGGCCCCGTGAAGGTTGGTTTTGCGACCGACCTCACCGGCGCATGCGCAGCCCTTTCAGAAGACGGGCTAAGCGGTGCGAAACTCGCAGCGGCCGAAATCAATGCGGCTGGCGGCATTCTCGGCCGCAAGGTCGAGCTGATCGTGCGCGACACGCAGACCAAGCCGGCGGAAGGCGCAAAAATTGCCCGCGAACTGATCAACAATGAAAAAATCGATGTGCTCACCGGCGTCTGCTCGTCCGCGGTGATGCTGGCTGAAACGGCTGTGTCCGCAGAATTGAAAGTGCCGTTCTACGCAACGATCGGATCAACCCAGCGCGCAAATATGGAAGCGTTCCAGCCCTATTTCTGGCAGGCGCAGGGCAATGCCCTGATGGATTCCTATGCGGCGGCTGAATATGTCGCGAAGCGAACGAACTGGAAGCGCATTTCCACGCTGGGTTCCGATTACGAATGGGGCCACACCTCCGTTGCGGCTTTCACCAAGCGGCTGAAGGAATTGCGGCCTGATGTCGTTTTTGCCGAACCGATTTATGCGAAGGTCGGTGAGACAGCGATGTCACCTTACATCACTGCGACCATGGCGCAGAATCCTGATGCTGTGTTTGCACCGCTGTTCGGACCGTCGCTCGGTGCCGTGCTGAAACAGGGCCAGGGTTTCGGCTTCTTCAACAAGGCCAATCTGGTAACGTTGATGACCGTGGACACGCTGCAATCGCAGGGCGCCACCATGCCGGTGCAGAATATCCATGGCATGTCCCGCGCGCCTTTCTTTGCGCTGGAACAGACACCGCAAGTCAAAGCGTTCATTGCTGCCTATCGGGCCGAGTTCAAGAAATATCCGACCGACTGGGCCATCAATGCCTATGACGGCTTGAAATTTTATGCGGCTGTCGCCGAACACGCCAAGTCTGTCGCCCCGGATGCCATCATCAAATCGCTCAGCCAGGTTTCTTATGATGGCCTGCGCGCTAAGGGCCTGAAGGTGCGCGCACTGGATGGCCAGATGAACGCGCCGGTTTATGTCGGCAAGGCGGCCAAGGTTGCCGGATATGATTTCCCGATCCTGATCGATGTCGAGAAGTTTGACGGTGCAGCGCTGATG
>JBOFCU010000097.1:0-12423 GCA_051646285.1 Beijerinckiaceae bacterium | reverse complement strand
AGATCGCCTGAATAATCCGCTGGCGCTCCACCTGCTGACGGTGCTTCAGTTCGGTTTCCAGCGCAGCAAATCCACCGGCTGTAATCGGAACACGTTCCATACGGTCCTCATTCAAAAAAGGATGCCGCCCGCGTATGCCATTTCAGGCGCTACGCGCAGCAGCATCCAAACCCAAGATATTCAATCTGCCGCAGGGCAGATCAGGCAGCGTAATCCTGCAAGGCCCGCACCGCCAGATCACCACTGCCCCAAGCCTCAATGCCCTTCGCAGCAGCAATCGCGCCTGAGAGTGTGGTGTAGTAAGGCACCTTATGCAAGAGGGCGGCACGCCGCAGCGGCTTGGAATCCGACAATGCACCGGCTCCTTCTGTCGTATTGAAAACAAGCTGAATTTCACCGTTGCGAATCGCATCGACGATATGCGGCCGGCCTTCCAGCACCTTGTTGATACGCTGCGTTTTCACGCCCTGCGCTTCCAGATAGCTTTGTGTGCCAGATGTGGCGACAATACGGAAGCCAAGACCTGCCAGTCGCTTGATCGTATCGAGAATGCGCGGCTTGTCCTCATCCCGCATCGACACAAACACAGCCCCTTCAAGCGGAATGCGCGAGCCGGCGCCGAGCTGGCTTTTCGCAAACGCCGCATCAAAATGCATGTCGAGACCCATAACCTCGCCTGTCGAGCGCATTTCCGGCCCCAGCAGCACATCGACACCGGGAAAACGCGCGAATGGAAACACAGCCTCCTTCACACCCACATGCTTAAGGATTTTTTTCTGCAGGCCAAATGAGGCCAGCGTTTCACCCGCCATGATGCGCGCAGCGATTTTCGCCACCGGCTCGCCGATCACCTTGGCCACAAAGGGCACGGTGCGCGAGGCGCGCGGATTGACTTCAAGCACATAAATCTCGCCATCCTTGATAGCGTATTGCACATTCATCAGACCGCCGACATCGAGCGCCAGCGCCATGCGCTTTGTCTGTTCCTCAATTTTTTCAATCATCGCCGGTGACAATGTGCAAGGCGGCAGCGAACAGGCGGAGTCACCGGAATGAATGCCCGCTTCCTCAATATGCTCCATCACGCCAGCGATAAAAACCGTCTTGCCATCACACAGACAATCCACATCCACTTCCACTGCATTCGATAAATAGCGGTCGAACAGCAGCGGATTTTTACCCAGAACCGTATTGATCTGGCCCGTCTTGTCGTTGGGATAACGCGCCTTCACTTCGGACGGAATAAGCGATGGCAATGTGCCAAGCAAATAATCCTCAAACTGCGCTTCATCGCGGATAATCGCCATGGCGCGCCCGCCAAGAACGTAGGAAGGCCGCACCACAAACGGCAAGCCAAGCTCGCCCGCAATCAGCCGGCCCTGTTCCACCGAATAGGCAATGCCGTTCTTCGGCTGCTTCAATTGCAATTTATCCAGCAGCCGCTTGAAACGGTCCCGGTCTTCCGCCAGATCAATCGCATCGGGCGAGGTGCCGAGGATTGGCACGCCAGCGTCCTCCAGAGCACGCGCAAGCTTCAAAGGTGTCTGCCCGCCAAACTGCACGATCACGCCATGCAACGTGCCCTTGCTGCGTTCGATGTCGATGATTTCCAGCACATCCTCAGCGGTGAGCGGTTCGAAATACAGCCGGTCTGACGTGTCATAATCTGTCGACACTGTTTCGGGGTTGCAGTTGATCATGATGGTTTCATAGCCGCTGTCGCGCAGCGCGAAACAGGCATGGCAGCAGCAATAGTCAAATTCGATCCCCTGCCCGATGCGGTTCGGGCCGCCCCCCAGAATAATGACTTTTTTCTTGTCGCTGGGATTGGCCTCATTGGCCGGAACACCGGCAAAAGGCTCGACATAGGTGGAATACATGTAGGCTGTGGGTGATTTGAATTCCGCGGCGCATGTATCAATGCGCTTGTAAACGGGCCGGATATTCAGGGCATGGCGTTTTGCTTTCACATCCGCTTCGGTCATGCCCGTGAGCGAGGCAAGCCGCAGATCGGAAAAGCCCATCGCCTTCAGGCTGCGGAACGCCTTGGGCGTCACCGGCAGTCCTGCGCCGCGGATTTTATTTTCCGTATCGACAATGCCGCGCAGTTGTTCAAGAAACCACGGATCAATGGCGCAGGCGCGAAATATATCATCATCGCCGACACCAAGCCGCATCGCCTGGCCAACGACACGCAGCCGGTCGGGTGTCGGGGTGCCAAGGGCCGCGCGGATGGCGTTTTTGTCATCGCCCTGACCCAGGCCGGGAATTTCGATTTCATCAAGGCCGTTCAGGCCGGTTTCGAGCGAGCGCAGCGCCTTTTGCAGCGATTCCTGAAAAGTCCGGCCGATCGCCATGGATTCGCCGACCGATTTCATTGCCGTTGTCAGCGTCGGCTCTGCACCCGGGAATTTCTCAAAGGCGAAGCGCGGAATTTTCGTGACCACATAATCAATCGTTGGCTCAAATGAAGCCGGCGTTGCCCCGCCTGTAATATCATTGGCAATTTCATCGAGCGTGAAACCCACCGCAAGTTTGGCAGCGACTTTCGCGATGGGGAAACCCGTTGCTTTCGATGCCAGCGCGGATGAACGCGACACGCGCGGATTCATTTCGATCACGATCATGCGGCCGGTTTTGGGATCAACCGCAAACTGCACGTTCGATCCGCCGGTTTCAACGCCAATTTCCCGCAGCACCGCCAGCGATGCATCCCGCATCCGCTGATATTCCTTGTCCGTAAGCGTGAGCGCGGGCGCAACCGTAATGGAGTCGCCCGTATGCACGCCCATCGGATCAAGATTTTCGATGGAGCAGACGATGATGCAATTGTCGTTTTTATCGCGCACCACCTCCATCTCATATTCTTTCCAGCCCAGCACGGATTCCTCGATCAGCACCTCATTTGTGGGCGACGCATCAAGACCGCGCTCGACGATGTCGAGAAAATCATCGTAATTATAGGCGATGCCGCCGCCGGTGCCGCCCATCGTGAATGAGGGGCGGATAATCGCGGGCAGGCCAACTTCAGACAAGGCGATCAGCGCCTCGCCCATCGCCTTCCACTTGTAGCGCGTGCGGCGGTCCTCGGAGCCGGATTTCCACTCCCGCTCGAATTCCGCACGGCGCATGGCCTTTTCGGAATCGTCTGCGGTCAAGGCCTCAATTCCGGCCACCCGTCCGGCATATTTTTCCCGGTCCTGCCGCTTCATGTCCGAGGCGTTGGCGAGCCGCGCCTTGGGTGTTTCCAGCCCGATTTTTGTCATGGCGTGCCGGAACAGTTCCCGGTCCTCAGCCTTGTCGATGGCCTCCGCCGTGGCGCCAATCATCTGCACATTGAATTGGTCGAGCACACCCATCTTTTTCAGGGACAGGGCGCAGTTCAGCGCCGTCTGCCCGCCCATGGTTGGCAGAAGCGCGTCTGGCCGCTCCTTCTCGATAATCTTGGCGACAATCTCCGGCGTAATCGGCTCGATGTAGGTCCGGTCCGCCATATCCGGGTCGGTCATGATCGTCGCCGGATTGGAGTTCACCAGAATGATCCGGTAGCCCTCTTCCCGCAGCGCCTTGCACGCTTGCGTGCCGGAATAGTCGAACTCACAAGCCTGGCCGATGATGATGGGTCCAGCCCCGATGATGAGGATGGACTTGATATCCGTGCGTTTGGGCATGGGGCCACCGTGAGGTTGCGCGCGTTCAGGCCCCCGGCAGGCGGGCCTGCTGGAGGTGAGACGATCACGTGATGAATGCTAAGCCGCCCCTATAGACAGGAAAGCCCCGGCCGGAAAGCTCTTTATTGCAGCGCACACAGACTTTGGCTGATGCGAAAGCAGGCAAGTTCGCGGTATCTCTCGCGTATTGAAGCATGTTTGATCAGCAACAATTGCCCCGCACGGCACTTGGCGGGATGATAGGCCATGATGATTCGCAATGTTTTAGCCGTTTCAGCGGCGTTTTCCGCCGTAATGATGATGATTGCCTCGCCTGCGCACGCCCAGCCGGCGGACCCTGCCCGTGTGCGCGGCATCATCGAGAGCTGTATGCCCTGCCACGGCGCCGATGGTATCGCCAAGGATACCGAAGTGCCACATCTCGCCGGGCAGAATGAGGAATATTTGCAAAAGCAGCTTGAGAACTTCCGCTCAGGGCGCCGGCGGCACAAGGAAATGCGGTATGTTGCGGGTGAGCTGACTCCGGCAGAGATGGATGCCATCGCTGCCTATTTCGCGAGTCTGCCCCGGCAATGAACGGGCCGGAATCGCCCGCGCCGGGCGGGGCCCCGCCATTTCGCCAGATGGCGATGTTTTATGGCGTCGGCATTGGCGCAGCAATTGTCCATTACGGTACGCTCTACGCTTTGGTGGAATTCGCAGGCTGGCGGCCCGTGCCAGCCACCCTCGTTGGCTACGTTACCGGCGGCATGACCTCATATATCCTCAACCGCTGGCTCACCTATGAGACGCAGCGCAGCCACGCTGAGGCAGGATGGCGGTTTGCCCTCGTCGCCGGTGTTGGATTTCTCCTCACCTGGGCGCTGATGTATTTTTTCACCGAAGTGATGCCCTTTGCCCGCTGGTATATCCTGATGCAGATCCTCACCACCCACCTTGTGATGATCTGGAGTTTTGCGGCCCACAAGTTTTTCACCTTTGGCGAAAGCCGTACAGGCAGCGCACCATGATCCGCGTCGCGGCACTGGCACGCCATCCCGTCAAAGGGCTGTCAGCCGAACCTCTGAAACATATAACGCTGACGGCGCATGATTATTGTCCCTGTGACCGGATATTTGCAATTGAGGATGGCCCGTCAGGATTTGATGCCGCTGCACCGCTGCATGTGCCCAAAATAAAATTCCTGATGCTCATGCGCCATGAATCGCTGGCGCGGCTCACGACCCGCTATGATGAAAATGATGGCGTCCTGACGCTCAACAGCGAAGGAAAAACCGTGGCGCAGGGCAACCTGGCGGCGAGCGATGGCCGCAAGGCAATCTGCGATTATCTGACTGCCTATTTGGGCGAGAAAATCCGTGGTCCCCTACAGGTTCTGACTGCTCCGCAAGGCTTTCGCTTCACCGATTCCCGCCATGGCTTTGTCTCATTGATCAGCAGCAGCAGCCTGGGTGCACTGGAAAATATCACAGGCGCACCAGTGGATGCGCGCCGTATGCGTGGCAATATTCTGCTTTCCGGCCTTGCCCCATGGCAGGAATTTGATTGGGTGGGTGGCATCATCGCCATCGGTGATAAGGTGACGTTGAAAATCAGCAAGCGCATCGAGCGTTGCGCTGCCACCAATGTTGATCCCGCCACAGGCCTGCGCGATCTCACGCTTCCCAGGGATCTGATGCGCGCTGAAAATCATACCGACTGCGGCGTTTATGCGGAGGTGATCAGCAGCGGCAATATCAGCGTTGGCGATCGCGTGCGCGTTCTGCAGCTTGGAAGTGATAAAAAATTGCCATTTTAGCCCCGCACTGCCTTCCTGCGAATATAAAGTATCAGGACCGCAATAATGTTCAGGCATCGTGATCGAAGCCAGTCAAAATAAAAAAAGCCCGGCATAAGCCGGGCTTCATGGATTTCGAAAGCGAACGTCTTACTCCACCGCTTCACCACGCGGCACGCCGCTGGCTCCAGCAGCATCACCTTCGGCCCCCGGCTCACGCCGGCGGCGGCGCTGGCGGAACGGCGCGCGGGCCTCTCCGGCACCAGCATCGGCAGTATCAAAAACGGGCGGAGCATCGGCCGCCGATTCAGACGCATCGACAACCACCGGGCGCGGCACGCCGCCAGTGATAAAGGCCGGCAACGCTGCCTCAACCACCTCCGCGACATCCGTTTGCGGGCGGCGGTCACGGAAATCCTGACGCGGACCGCGCTCGAAACGGTTGCGGCCCGGACCGCGATCCGGACGATCGCCACGGTCCGGCCGTCCTTCCTGCCGGTTGTCTTGACGGTTGTCTTGGCGATTGTCTTGGCGCTCACCTCTCGGCTGATCACCCTCAGGGCGCTCGCCGCGGTCAAAACTCACACGGTCCTGACGATCCCCGCGGTCCTGCCGGTTATACTGTGGACGTTCACGCGGCACGAAAGGCTGGCCATCGGGCTGCGGTGCCTCAGCCGGATCCGACTGACGCTGGAACCCGCCAGCCTGCTGCTGCGGGGGGCGGAGCGTGGGATAGAGCTGCCCGTTAGGATAAGCATCATCATCGCCTTCATCATCACCCTCGTCGGTCTCGGACAACTCGCCAGGACGCCCGAAGCCCTGGGCGCGGGCCATGTCCTGCTGGGCAGCGGAGATGATGCGGAAATAATGCTCGGCATGCTGGAGATAGGCTTCCGCCAGCACCGGATCACCAGACACCTGCGCATCGCGGGCAAGCTGCGAGTATTTCTCGACGATATGCTGCGGTGTGCCGCGCACCTTGATGTCCGGACCGTTGGACTCATAGCTGCGCGTCAACGGATTGGTCTGCTTGCGGTGACGACCGCGCATCCGGTTGTTATTCTTGTGATTATGATTTGGCCGCATCGAACCTCTCTGTGGCGATGACCGATAAAAATGATATCCATACCCGCTGCCCGGATCGGGCTGTGCGCCACACATGCCAGTCTGTCGCCAGTGGGCGCGCCAGACGGATCATGGATGCGGTGCTGTTGGGCGATATGGCAGCGCTATCGTGGCAGCGCGATTCTGTTTCCTAGATCAGAAAGCGATGGCCTGCTGCGCATGAGCACTGCGGCCTTTCATGCCCGGCGAATCTATCCGCACAGGCTTAACTGTCCCTCTCCTTACAGCCTCCTCAGCCCGCCGCCAAGTGATTTCAGCACAATCCCATGCATTCGCCACAGGCATGAGCGGCCAAAGACCCGCACAACAGCCGTCACAGTCATCTGCGCGCCTGCACCAGCCGGTCATGCCCGGCCAGATCCCGCTGCACCGCACCAACGTTGAACCCCGCCGCCTCCAGCAAGCCGCACACAGACCGGGCCTGATCAAAACCGATCTCGAGCAGCACCCAGCCCCCCGGCTTGAGGATCGATGGCAGTGCCGCAACAATGGCGCGGTAGGCATCAAGCCCGTCTGCGCCGCCATCAAGCGCGGCCGCCGGATCATGCTGGGCCACTTCGGGGGCCAGACACGGCACCACCGCGCTGTCGATATAGGGCGGGTTCGACACCACCAGATCAAACCGCTCATCGATGCCAGCGGCCCAGCTGCCCTGCGTAAACCGGGCCCGGCCGGAGACAGCAAACCCGCCATGATCAAGCGCCTGAGCATTGCGCAGCGCCGTTGCCACCGCTCCGGCAGCCACATCAACCCCAAGCCCGGTGGCGTTGCGGCGGGCATGCAGGATGGACAGGAGAATGCAGCCCGTGCCGGTGCCCAGATCAAGAACATGCGCGGCCTCATCCGCGCTGATCAGCCGCAGCGCCTCATCCACCAGCATTTCGGTTTCAGGCCGTGGCACCAGCGTATCGGCCGACAGCGAAAAAGGCAGGCCATAAAATTCCTGCTGGCCGAGAATACGCGCCACAGGTTCCCGCGCGATGCGCCGGGCGATGACAGCATCAACGGCACGCACTTCCATGTCCGTGAGCGCATAATCAGGATCGCGCACCAGCGCCATATCATCAATGCCAAGGGCATGCAGCATCAGCAGGCGGGCATCGAGGGAGGACGATTCAATCCCGGCATCGCGCAAATGCTGGCGCGCAGTCCGCAGCAGTGTGGCGCGCGTCAACGGCGTGCTGGTCACGCCTCATCCTCAGCGGCAAGCTTGCGCGCCTGATCTTCCTGCACCAGTGCATCAATCATTTCATCCAGCGCCACACCTTCGAGAATTTGCGGCAGTTTGTATAAAGTCAGTTCAATGCGGTGATCGGTGACGCGCCCTTGCGGAAAATTATAGGTGCGAATCCGCTCCGAACGGTCGCCGGAGCCGACCTGTGCGCGCCGGTCTGCCGCCCGTGTGTTGGCCAGCTTGCTGCGTTCCAGATCATACAGCCGCGAGCGCAGCACTGCCATGGCCTTCGCCCGGTTGCGATGCTGCGAACGCTCTTCCTGCATCATCACCACAACGCCTGTTGGCACGTGAGTGATGCGCACCGCGCTTTCGGTTTTATTCACATGCTGCCCGCCTGCACCACCGGCCCGCAAGGTATCAATGCGCAGATCGGATTCATGGATGGTGACATCAACCTCTTCTGCCTGCGGCAGAACGGCAACCGTTGCGGCTGAGGTATGGATGCGGCCGCCGGTTTCGGTGTCGGGCACGCGCTGGACCCGGTGCACGCCTGATTCAAATTTCAGCTTGGCATAAACGCCGGTGCCGGCAATTTCGGCCACAACCTCCTTGTAGCCGCCCACCGTGCCTTCGCTCTCGGACAGGATTTCCACCTTCCAGCGATGCTGCTCGGCATAGCGCGTGTACATGCGCAACAGATCACCGGCAAAAAGCGATGCTTCGTCACCCCCCGTGCCCGCGCGAATTTCCACGATGACGCCGCGCGCATCTGCCGTATCCCGCGGCAAAAGCGCAACGCGGATATCCTGTTCAAGCGCTTCGCGCCGCGCCAGCAAGCCGGGCCGCTCATCCTCCGCCAACGCGCGCATGTCGCCATCGGTAGCCGCATCGGCAATCAGCGCATCACAGTCCGCGATTTCCTTTTCCACACCGCGCAGGGTGCGGATGGATTTTGTAATATCGGCAATTTCCGCCAATTCTTTCGACAGCGCGACAATGGTTGCGCCGTCACTGGTGGATTCAAGCCGTTTGCTCAAATCATCGTGACGCAGGAGGATGGCATCAAGGCGTGCAGCAGGAAGTGTCATGGCGTTTTTGCTAAAGAATGTCGGACCGGAGGGCGAAAGACCTGCAAGGCCTCGCTACAAGGGCACGCCCGCCTCGCGCGCATAATCGGTCAATTCCGTCCGCAATGAGCCAAACCGCCCCCGGTCGGAAATCCATTGATCGAGCTTGTCCCGCAACTGCCCGGCATCCAGCCCCAGCACCATCGCCTTCACCGGGCCGATGGACGCCGGCGACATGGAAAGGCTGCGGAACCCCAGCGCCACAAGCGCCATGGCCTCCAGCGGGCGGCCGCCCATTTCACCGCACAGGCTGACCGGCTTGCCTGCCGCATGGGCGGCATCGGCAATCTGTTTCAGCACACGCAGGAAAGGCCGGCTGAGAGAATCATAGCGGTTGGCGACGCGCGGATTTTCCCGGTCCACCGCAAAGATATATTGCAGCAGGTCGTTGGAGCCGACCGACAGAAAATCTGCCTGCCGTGCAATTTCCTCGATCATGAACAGCATCGACGGCACTTCGATCATCACGCCGAATTTAACGTCCTCGGGCATGGTGTGGCCGTGCTTGTCCTGCCAGGCCAGTTCGCGGTCGAGCATCTCGCGGGCAATTTCAAATTCCCGCACTGTTGATACCATCGGCAGCATGATGGAAATACGCCGGCCTGACGCTGCCCGCAGCATCGCGCGCAATTGCGTGCGCAACAGCCCGGGCCGGTCAAGACCAATGCGCAGCGCCCGCCAGCCCAGCGCCGGATTTTCCTCATCGCCATGGCGGAAATAGGGAAGCACCTTGTCACCGCCAATATCCAGCGTGCGGAATGTCACGGGCCGGTCGCCTGCCGCATCCATCACATCACGGTAAAAGCTCAACTGCTGCGAGCCAGTCGGCAGCCGTGACGACATCATGAATTGCAGTTCCGTGCGGAACAGGCCGATGCCCACCGCGCCGGTTTCGTCCAGATGCGGCAGATCAATGCTCAGCCCCGCATTGAGCGCCAGGGAAATCGTCAGCCCGTCTTTCGTCACGCAGGGGAGATCGCGCAGGCGGCGGTATTGCTCCTGCCGCCGCGCCCGCATCCGCGCCTTGGTGGCGTAGGCCGCCTCCACATCCTGCTGCGGGCGGATCTGCACGCCGCCATCAGTGCCATCGACGATGATGGCATCACCCGGTTCGACCAGGCCGGTGGCATTGGCAATTTCCGAGACGGCTGGAATGCCCAGTGCCCGGGCGATAACCGCCACATGGCTGGTCGGGCCGCCCTCTTCCAGCACAATACCGCGCAGCTTGGTCCGGTCATATTCCAGCAGGGCAGCAGGGCCCAGGCTGCGGGCAACGATAATGGCATTATCAGGCAGCGGGCCAGCCGGTGCCGACGGCGAGCCGCCGACGAGCTGGTTCAGGAGCCGGTAGGACAGATCATCCAGATCATGCAGCCGGTCGCGCAAATACGGGTCGGTCGAGCGCAGCATCCGCGCCCGCGTGTCGTTCTGAACCCGCTCCACCGCCGCTTCCGCCGTCAGGCCGGTCGCGACCGCCTCATTCATGCGCCGCAGCCAGCCCTTGTCATTGGCGACCATGCGCAGCGCTTCGAGAATTTCGACATGCTCGCCATGACCGGCATCGCCGCCCTTTTCAACGAGCTGGTCAAGATTGACGCGCACCGCATCCAGCGCCGTTTCCAGCCGCTCCGATTCCTTGGCCGAATCCTCCGCGATCAGGTTTTTGACCTGCACGCGCGGCTCATGCAGCACCGCATGGCCAAGCCCGACACCGTCAGCCAGCACCGTGCCGGTGATGCTGAGCGAGCGCCGCGCCGCAATTGTCTCACCCGCCTGCGTGATCGCCTGCAATTCGCCCGACGCCACCACTTCGGCCAGCACCATCGCCGTGGTTTGCAGGGCCTCGATCTCTTCTTCCGAATAGACCCGCTGCGCCCGGTTCTGCACCACCAGAACGCCCAGCGTGTTGCCGGCCCGCAGGATCGGCACACCCAGGAAGGAATTGTAGATTTCTTCCCCTGTCTCCGGCCTGTAGGAGAAGGCTGGATGCATATGCGCATCCGACAGGGACAAGGGCTGCGCATCCTGAGCGATCAGGCCGACCAGACCCTCGCCGGGCTTCATGGTGGTGCGGTGCACCGCCTCCGGGTTCAAGCCCTCAGTGGCAAACAGCTCAAGATCGCCATCCGCCTGCATGACATAAATGGAACAGACCTCGGCCACCATGTTGGCCGCGATGATCATCACCACGCGATCCAGCCGCGCTTGCGCGCCGACAGGCTCCGCCATCGCCTCACGGAGGCGGCGCAGCAGAACGCGCGGACCCCCCAAGGCTGGCCGCATGGGCACACCTCCCGAAACCTGCCGCAAGGACGGCAAGGGTTAGACATGGAATCGCCGGAGCCTCAGCCCCGGCACAGCGTCAGGCCATACCAGCCGATGACAGGAATGCAAAGCCGATGCCGCCAACGGTATAAATGAGCATCCGAATGCACCCGGCCCAGAAAATTTCACCTGCGCCACGCCGCCAAAACCGATGCTTTTTAGTTGGCCGGTCACATCTATGTGATAGGCAGGGACTGAGAGGTTAGCCTGGCAAGCAAATCTGCCGATCAGCTGTGAGTGCCGCTGGCTAAAGACAGAACGGACCAGCCATAAGGTCTGGACGACATTTGGGGACGTTATGAAGCGTATCGGTGATATTCTCTGGCCGGTCATCGGACTGGCTGCCGTGGGTGTGTCTTTCTGGCTGCTCTATCACGAGTTCCGGGGCAATTCGCTGGCAGAGGTGTGGACGACACTGACCGCCATTCCCCTACACCGCTATGCGCTGGCGCTGATCGCCACGGCGGGGGCCTATGTGGCCCTGGCCGGCTATGACTGGCTGGCGCTGAGCCATCTCAACAAGGCCAAGGGCATTTCCTGGCTTTACATCACCCTGACATCGTTCACGACCTACGCGCTGTCACACAACATCGGCGCATCGGTCTTTTCCGGCGGCATGGTGCGTTACCGCGCCTACAGCGCCAAGGGCCTGAGCGCGCAGGAGGTGGCGGTGCTGGTTGCCTTCTGCTCGATTACCTTCGCCTTCGGCATGATATTGCTGGGCGGCGTTGTTTTCAGCTTCGAGCCGGAACTCATCACGGACCTGCTGAACGTGCCGGCCTGGACCGCGCGGATGATCGGCATCGGCTGCCTTGCGGTCATCGCGCTGTACATGATCGGCTCATGGCTGCACCTGCCGCCGGTGAATATCCGCGGCTTCCACCTCGAATATCCGCGCCTGCCGATTGCCATTCGCCAGATGATCATTGCGCCGCTCGAAATCATTGGCGCCGCCGGCATTATTTATTTTGCCCTGCCGGAAGCCGGCAATCCCGGATTTTTCGTGGTGCTCGGCGTATTCGTCGCCGTGTTTTCCGCCGCCCTCTTGTCACAGGCTCCCGGCGGGCTTGGCGTCATGGAGCTGTTGTTTGTCAAAGCCCTGCCCAATATTCCCAAACTGGAAGTGCTGGCGGCCATCATCGTGTTCCGCATTCTCTATCTGCTCATTCCGCTGGCGATTTCAGCGGTGATCGTCTTCATGTTTGAACATTCGCAGATCGG
>JBOFCU010000224.1:0-8305 GCA_051646285.1 Beijerinckiaceae bacterium | reverse complement strand
TGACGCAGCCAAGGGCATCAAGGCCTTCAAGAAGGGCATGTCGGAAGACGAAACACCGCCGCCCGCCGATACGGCGAACACTGCTGGCTCAGGCCAGACTATTGATCACGCGCCCGCCGCCGGGACGACATCGTCGCAGACGCAGAAAACCAGCTGATTCTGCGTTTTCATGTCACGGTTTGAGGTGAGGGGCGTGCGTGGCCTGCTGCGCAGCGTCCTGATGGACTGGTATCCACATGTTTGATCTGTCCTGGGGCAAAATGATCATCATCGGCGTGATGGCGCTGGTGCTGATTCCGCCTAAGGATTTGCCGGGAACCCTGCGTGCGCTCGGCCAGATGGTCGGCAAGATCAAGCGCATGGCCGGCGAATTTCGCAGCCAGTTCGATGACGCCATGCGTGACGCCGATATTGCTTCGGTGAAGAAGGAGTTCGATTCGATGAATGAGGCAGCGTCGTCTGTCTCGACATTCAACCCGATCGAATCTATCCGCAACGAGATCAAGACGGCGGTTAATCCCGGTGAGACGGCCACGGCGGATGCAGCCAGCGCCATGCCTGTTCAGGAACCGGATATCCCGCTGCCGGATGCTGTGCCGCCGGTTGATCATGCCGCCTTCGGCGAGGCGAAACCCGTGGAAGCCGCTGCGGATGAACTGCCGGCACCCAAACCGAAAACACCGCGCAAGCCACGCGTGAAGGCTGCTGTGGACAAGCCCGCTGATGGAGGCGCAGACGCATGAGCGATCTTGCTCCCCTCGGCGCTTCAAAAGGCATCATCAAGGAAGACCAGCGCAAGCGCGATGAAGAGGCGATTGAGGCCTCGAAAGCGCCATTGATCGAGCATCTTGTCGAGTTGCGTTCGCGACTCATCAAGGTGCTGCTCGGTTTGCTGGTGCTGTTTTTTCTCTGCTTCGCTTTCTCCCGCCAGATTTATAATATTCTTGTCTGGCCGTTCGTCTGGGTGTCGCCGCCCGGCGCGAATATCCAGCTTATTTATACAGCACCGCTCGAATATCTGTTTACGCAGATCAAGATTGCCGTGTTTGGCGCAGCTTTCATTGGCTTTCCGTTGATTGCAACGCAGCTTTACAAGTTCATAGCGCCCGGCCTTTACAGCCATGAGAAAAATGCCTTCGTGCCTTATCTTGTGGCCACCCCGGTGTTTTTCCTGCTTGGCGCGGCAATGGTGTATTTTGTCGCCATGCCCATCGTGATGAATTTTTCGCTCGGCCAGCAACAGGCGGCGGGCGAAGGCGTGGCCGCCATTCAATTGCTGCCGAAGGTCAGTGAATATCTGTCGCTGATGATGACGCTGATTTTTGCCTTCGGTGTCAGCTTCCAGTTGCCGGTGATTCTCACCTTGCTGGGCAACATCGGCGTGATTGACAGCCAGTGGTTGCGCGACAAGCGCCGGTATGCGGCTGTGCTTGTGGTGACCATCGCTGCGGTGCTGACCCCGCCAGACGTGATCAGCCAGATCGCGCTCGCGGTGCCGACGTATCTGCTTTACGAATTGTCGATCATTGCTGTCGGCATCATTGAGAAGAAGCAGAAGCGGGAACAGGCCGAAAGCGCCTGATCGGCCCCGGCGCGCGCCGTTGCGCGCACCGGCCAGCCGGGTTGATCCGGTTCATTGCTTTTAACCCGCCAGCCCGTGCTTTAAGGAGATGACGCCCGACTCGATTGCGGCCGGGCATCACCGATTCTGCTTGAGCCTGGACTGTTCCGATGCACGACATTGCCTGGATTCGCGACAACGCCGCCGCTTTTGATGCGGCCATGGATAGCCGGGGGCTGGAGGTGCGGGCCGCGTCGCTGCTGGCGCTTGATGATGCCCGCCGTGCGGCCATCGCCGGCGCGCAGAACGCCCAGACCCGGCGCAATGCCCTGTCGAAGGAAATCGGCGCGGCGAAGGCGGCGAAGGATGAGGCGCGTGCGCAAGGCCTGATGGCGCAGGTCAACGCCATCAAGGAATCGCTGCCCAAGCTCGAGGAGCAGGAAAAGGCCGCGCAAGCGGAACTGACCAGGGCGCTGGACAATCTTCCGAACACGCCATTTCCCGCATCCGACAATGGCCCGCCCATAGGCAAGGATGAGCATGACAATGTTGTGTACCGCACCCATGGCGCAAAGCCGGGTTTGAAATTCGCACCCAAGGAGCATTACGAACTGGGTGATGCCCTCGGCGGCATGGATTTCGAGACAGCCGCGAAAATTTCCGGCTCGCGCTTTGTGGTGATGAAAAGCGGCATTGCCCGCCTGCACCGCGCGCTCGGGCAATTTATGCTCGATACGCATACCGCGCCGGAAAGCGAAGGCGGCCATGGCTATATGGAATGCAATCCGCCGCTGCTGGTGAAGGATCACGCGGCATACGGCACCGCGAATTTGCCGAAGTTTGCCGAGGATTTGTTTTGGACGCTTGATTTGGGAGAGTTTAGCACTGTTCTCGGAGAAAAAATGGCGGAACAGTCAGGCTTTCTCGAAAAAATGGAAGAAAGTATTCGGGAATCCGCCGAACATTTCCCGATGGAAAAATCTGTTAAGTCAAAAATTGAGTCGGTTCTTAAAGAGCAAGCCCGGAAAATCGCATCTTACTGGCTCATCCCCACCGCCGAAGTCTCGCTCACCAATTTCGTGCGCGACTCCATTCTCGACGAAAAGGAGTTGCCGCTGCGGCTTACCGCACTCACCCCCTGCTTCCGGTCCGAAGCCGGGTCGGCCGGGCGTGATACGCGCGGCATGCTGCGCCAGCACCAGTTTGAAAAATGCGAGCTTGTGTCGATCACCACGCCGGAAACGTCCCGTGACGAGCATGAGCGCATGCTCTGGGCGGCTGAAAACATCCTGAAAAAACTCGGCCTGCATTACCGCGTCATGACGCTCTGCACCGGCGACATGGGCTTCGCGTCGAAAAAAACCTATGACATCGAGGTCTGGCTGCCAGGGCAGAATGCTTACCGTGAAATATCGTCTTGCTCGGTGTGCGGTGATTTTCAGGCGCGCCGTATGAATGCGCGGGTGAAGAATGCGGATGGCAAGGGCACGCGCTTTGTCCACACCCTCAACGGGTCGGGCATTGCGGTGGGCCGCGCGCTCATCGCCGTCATGGAAAATTATCAGAACGCGGATGGTTCGATCACCATCCCTGATGTGCTGTTGCCCTATATGGGCGGGCGCAAGACAATCGAAAAGGCAGTCTGATGCGTATTCTGATCACCAATGATGACGGCATCCATGCACCGGGCTTGCGCATTCTGGAATCGATTGCGCGCCAGCTTACGGATGACGTGTGGATTGTCGCGCCGGAAACGGATCAGTCCGGCGTGTCCCATTCGCTATCGCTGAATGATCCGCTGCGGCTGCGCGAGATTTCGCCGAAGCATTATGCGGTGAAAGGCACGCCGACCGATTGCGTAATCATGGCCCTGCGCAGCATTTTCACGGACCGCGCGCCGGATCTGATTTTGTCAGGCGTCAATGCGGGCCAGAATGTTGCGGAGGATGTGACCTATTCGGGCACCATTGCAGCGGCGATGGAAGGCACCATTCTCGGCGTGCCGTCAATCGCGCTGTCACAGGCCTATGGCCCGACGGGCCGGGATAAAATTCACTGGAATTGCGGTGAGGCGCTGGGCGCAGGCATCATCAGGAAAATACTTGCAGCCGGCATCGACAAGGATTGTCTGGTGAATGTGAATTTCCCGGATTGCGCGCCCGCTGACGTGAAGGGCATTGCTGTGTCTGTGCAGGGCAGGCGCGACCAGAATTTACTGCGGCTTGATGCGCGCAACGATGGCCGGGGCAAGCCCTATTATTGGATTGCATTCGAGCGCGGGCCGCAAAACCCCGCCAACGGCACGGATTTGAAGGCGCTGAAGGATCACAAGATTGCCATCACACCGCTGCGGCTTGATCTGACGGATGAACCGATGATGACGCGCTATGCCCAAGCTTTCGGATAAAGAGCCTTCGGATAAAAAGCTTTCGGATACTGAGCATGGCGGGGACCAGCAATTTGGCTGACCAGCATTGGCCCGATTTGTTTGATGATGCGCCGCAGGAGGCGCGGGTGTCGCCGTTCAAGCGCACGGCGGCGGAGACTATCTCGTTTATTCTGAAATTGCGCGATCACGGTTTTCGCGAGACGGCGCTGGTGCGGGCCTTTGAAATTGTGTCGCGCGAGGCATTCGCGCCGCGCCGTCTGGCTGATCTGGCCATGCAGGATATTGCGCTGCCATTACCCTGCGGCCAGACCATGACTGCGCCGTTGACCGTGGCGCATATGCTGGCGGCGCTGGCCATCGAACCGCACCACCGCGTGCTGGAGATCGGCACGGGGTCTGGTTATGTCACCGCGCTGCTGGGCCATCTCGCCCGCGAGGTTGTTACAGTGGAGCGGTATCACGCTTTGGCTGCGGAGGCGGAAGGCAAGATCACCGGTCTGGGCTTGCACCATATCAGGGTGTGCCATGGTGACGGGTTGGTGGATACGGGGCAGGGCCGGTTCGACCGCATTCTCATCAATGGCAGTGTTCACCAGTGGCCGGATTATATTGTGCGCGGCCTTGCGCCCGGTATGCGCGCTATCGCTGTGGTGGCGGATGGCACGGCGGCCAGCCATCTGGAATGTCTGATGATGGATGAGGCGTTAAAACCGCAGCGCCGCACACTTGCGCCATTAATCATGCCTGCCTTGCGCAAAGGCGCGGCTGCGACGCTTTAGGCGGCAATCTGGCATAGTTTGACACAGAATTGGCTTTTGCAACCATGGCGTTTGCAAAAGATTCACTGTGAAAAACCGGGTAACCTTAAACCGGGGATGAACACGCAAACCTTTGATTAACCCGATTGCGCTTAAATGCCCTTGTTAGAGTTGCGTTGCGTTCAGGTGTCCCCATGCGTTCTCGTGTTGCATTTACGGGTTGGACCCGGCTGTCCAAAGTCGCGTCCGTCAGTGTGTTTGCCCTTGGCACGGCTGCGTGCAGCGGTGATTCCGCGCGGTTCGCGCAAAACCCTTTTTCAAATCCCTTCGCCTCATCCTCATTGGCGTCGAATGTGGATCGTTCCACTACGGGTTCGATTTCCAATAAGGCCGCGAGCACGGTTGCTACAGCCAAGGCGCTGAACAACAGCCCGCTGCCCGCACCCACGCGCCCCGGCGTTTCCACGATCATCAATCCGCCCGGTGCTGGCACCAATGCGGCAGTCACCGGCTTCAATGCCAATGGCTGGACTGCAGCCGGCGGTTCCTCCGTCGTGATGGCGCAGGGCGAAAATGTTTCCACCCTGGCCAACCGGTACGGCGTTCCCGCCGATGCCATTTACAAATCCAATGGCCTGACGCCGGGCTCTGCCGTTGCGCCGGGCACCCGCATCACCGTGCCGGTATACCGCCCGGGCGAGGCCGGAACTGTTGCAACACCGGTTAAATCCGCAGCAACGGTGACGCCGCCCAAGGCCATCGAATCGCGTCCAGTTGCCGAAGCCAAGGCTGTCACCAAACCGAAGATGGAATCCAAGGCCGCCAAAGTTTCTGCGGCTGATGACGATGATGATGAGCCGGTGAAAAAGCCGGTGGTGAGCGCGAAGCCGAAAGCCGTTGTTGCGCCCGCGAAAAAGCAGGCGGAAATGGTCAAGGCTGCACCAGCTGCAAAACCCGTCGCCAAGGCCGTTTCCAAACCTGTCGTGACAAAGCCCGTCGCGGCCAAGCCCGAACCATCGAAGCTCAAGCAGGTGGCAATGACCAAGCCTGCCAAGACAGCAGACGACGATGAGGATGAGGATGATGCGCCGGTCGCGAAGAAGCCGCAGGAGTTAAAGGCCGCGCAGCCGAAAAAGCCGCAGACAATGGGCGAAAAATCCACCAAGCCGGCTGAGCCAAAAGTCGCTGCGGCTGCGCCGGTGAAAGTTGCACCGGTCAAATCTGAAAGTGAAGAGGTTGCCAAGCCCGCAAAACAGCAGGTGGCGGCTGCCAAGCCGGCTGAGAAAGCAGAGCCGCAAACCACAGGCTCTATTGATGCGTCAAGCAAACCGGCAGGCACCTCAGAATTTCGCTGGCCAGCAAAGGGCCGGGTGATTTCCGGCTTCAAGAATGGTGGCAATGACGGCATCAATATCGCGGTGCCGGAAGGCACACCGGTGAAAGCGGCGGAAGAAGGCACGGTGGCCTATTCCGGCAGTGAACTCAAAGGCTATGGCAACCTTGTGCTCATCCGCCACACCAACGGATATGTTTCGGCCTACGCCCACAATGGCGAGCTGAAAGTGAAAAAAGGCGACGTCGTGAAACGCGGCCAGACCGTCGCGACATCAGGCCAGACTGGTAATGTTTCCTCGCCGCAATTGCATTTTGAATTGCGCAAGGGCTCAACGCCGGTTGATCCCTCGACCTATTTGCAGAATTAAGCTTCCCTTCAACCGGAATTTCGCGAGACCCATTCGCCGGTTGAAAAAGAGACGGCCGCTCCAAAGAAAGGGCGGCCGTTTTCTTTGCCTAGGCCTTCACCGGAAAAACTGGTGCCGCCCTTACACCAGCGCGAAGTCGCCCCAGCCAGAATTCCGATGAGTATGGCTGGCCAAACTCTCGTCGAAGGCAGGTTCTGGCGGCGTATAGGGAATGACCCAATTGCCGTCTGAATCGACCGGGATGTTCTCCCCGGTTCCCGTGTGCGGCCGCAAATACTCATAAATATCGAGTGCTTCTTCCTGGTTTGGATACGTCCAGGTGACGGTAAATTGGCTCAAGCCTTCAGTGTAGATGACCGTGACGCGGTTGCCTTCCACGATGATCTGGTCAATGTCCACAGTTCCGTTCACGACAATGGGCGGGTCTTCCGGCGCAGGTTCCGGTTCCGGTTCAGACGGGGGCGCATCGGGATCGACGGGGGCGCCGCCAGCGAGTTGTGACATCAACTGCCAATTCATCAGGAAATCATCGAGTCCTGCGGTGCCGCCAAAGCTCCACAGATAATCCGAATGGTCGTCGGAGTCCTGAACTCTTGCGCCTGTCACAATGATTTCGTCGTCTTCGTTTTCTTGCGGCATCTTTAATTCCCCCGTGAATGCAATGGATTTCAGAGATCTGCCGAAAATTATAAAACAAAATGGATGATCGCCAGGGCCGAACCTCTTGGTCCATCATGGCAAGAAAGTGGTGGAATGCCAAGGGCTTCATGGCTTCGCCCTTTTCACCTGAATGACGGCTGCCGGTTCCGGGCTGCTGTTCTTCACGAACGCCATTTGGTGTCATTATTCGCTCAACGCCACCCCGTTCCGTCCGGCATAATCCTGAATGAATTGCCAGGCGGTGCGACCGCCCCGCGCGCCGCGCGTTGTTGCCCATTCCAGAGCATCAAGATCGAAGCGCTCATGATCCGGCACAGGCAATTTGAAATAATCGGCATAGCCATGCACCATCGCGAGATATTCGTCCTGGCTGCATTTGTGGAAGCCAAGCCAAAGGCCGAAACGGTCGGACAGTGACACTTTCTCTTCAATCGCTTCGCCGGGGTTGATGGCAGTTGACCGCTCGTTGTCGAGCATGTCGCGGGGTAGCAGATGGCGGCGGTTGGATGTCGCATAAAAAATGACATTGTCGGGCCGCCCTTCGATGCCGCCTTCAAGCACCGCCTTCAGCGACTTGTAGGAGGTGTCATCGGCGTCAAACGACAGATCGTCACAGAACACGATGAAACGGTGTGGATCATTGCGCACAATCGTCATCAGTGCCGGGAGGCTCTCAATATCCTCACGGTGAATCTCGATGAGTTTGAGAGGCCGGTCAGCGGCCGGGCGGCTGGTGTTGACGGTGGCATGGGCCGCCTTCACAAGCGACGATTTGCCCATACCGCGCGCACCCCATAGCAGGGCATTGTTGGCTGGCAGCCCCGCGGCAAAACGGCGGCTGTTCTCCATGAGCTGGTCGCGCACCCGGTCAATGCCCTTGAGCAGCAACAGCTCCACACGGTTGACCTTGGGAACGGGAATCAGGCGTGGCGGGGCCGGGCTCCACACAAAAGCGTCAGCCGCAGCGATTTCTGTGGCTTTCGGCGGGACGGGATGGGCGCGCTCAAGCGCGTCAGCGATGCGGCGCAGCAGGAGAAGTGTGTCGTCGGAGGCGGGTTGCGTCATGGAATCGGCGTTTTTCAGGCTGAAACAGCGTCATTATCGGGTTAAGTGCTTCGTTTAGAGGTCAGGGGCAGGGCCGTCCATGCCTGAAACACGCGGGTGCATGGCAAACATTGCTTTCAAGACGCCGGTCAGTATAGTCCGCGCGACTTTGCAGGTCTTGCTGCTGGTG
>JBOFCU010000192.1:0-6095 GCA_051646285.1 Beijerinckiaceae bacterium | reverse complement strand
CGGCCGATATCTATCTCTGCGGCCCTACCCCGTTCATGCAGCGCGCTTACGCCGCCCTGCGCGGCCATGGCATCACGCCCGGCCAGATCGCCCATGAATTTTTCGGCCCGCTGATCGATCTGGAACGCGCCTATCAGGCGGGCGGCGGCTGACCGGGCCACGCCACAGGCTCGCCGGATATTGACGCTGGCACGCCCCGTCATATATAAAATCTTGAATTTGATCGAACGGACGAAGCCCGCATGTTCTCCTTCTTTGGCCGCAAGGATGGCGCTGCCGATATTTCCCACGACGATCTCACTGCCGGAGCCGCGAGCGGCACCCTGTGCGTGGTCGATGTGCGCGAGCCGGGCGAATTTGTGCGCGGCCACATCAAGGGCGCGATCAATGTGCCGCTGTCGCGCTTCGATCCGGCCCGTGTGCCCAAAGACAGGCCGGTGGCGCTGATCTGCCTGTCTGGCGCGCGCTCAGCCTCGGCGCTTCGCGCCTTGCAGCAATCCGGGCATGAGAATGTCCGCCATTACCGCCCCGGCATGGCCGGCTGGATGCGGGCGGGCGGCCCCTGCGTCTGACACCGCCGATTGGGTGCCGCCTGACCGGCCAGCCGCGCGATGCTTGCGGGAATGTGACCCGCTGCGGCCCAATCGTGACGGCACTGGGTTCATGCGCCCCCTTGCGCGCTGGCATGAGGGCTTCTAGCTCAAATCCATGAGCAGCGCTGCCCTTGCCCCCCACACCCGTTTCATGCCGTGGCGTGACCGCAAGGGACGCTTATCCTGGCTGAAAAGCCTGACACTGCTGGCGCTGTGGCTGCCGCTGGCATGGCTCCTCTGGCGGTTCTGGACCGGCGATCTCGGCGCCAAACCCGTGACGGAGGCGCTGCATTTCACCGGCCTGTGGAGCGTGCGGCTGCTGCTGATCACGCTGGCCATCACCCCCCTGCGGCTGATCACCGGCTGGGGTAAAATTCTGCAAATCCGGCGCATGGCGGGCGTGGGCGCCTTTGCCTATGCCCTGCTGCATCTGGCGCTCTATGCGCTGGACCAGAATGGCGACATCGGCCGCATCGCCGCTGAAATCGTCAGCCGCTTTTATCTCACCATCGGCTTTGTGGCGCTGGCCGCGATGACCGCGCTGGCCGCCACCTCCTTTGATCGGGCCATCCGCCAGCTCGGCGCGGCGCGCTGGCAGACGCTGCACAGCCTGATCTATCCGCTCACCGCGCTGGCGATTTTCCACGCCTTCCTGCAAGCCAAGATCAATGTCAGCGAGCCGGTGGTGCTGGCCGGTGTTTTTCTGGCGCTGATGGGCGTGCGCGCCCTGCGCCGCCGCGTCGCCCTCACACTCCCGGTCCTGACCGCGCTCGCCATCGCAGCCGCTGCGGCCGCTGTCCTGCTGGAATATGCCTGGTATGCGCTGGCGACGAAATTGCCAGCCGTCCGGATCGCCGCCGCCAATTGGGACTGGGACGCACAGCCGCGCCCGGCGGCCATTGTGCTGCTGATCGCGCTGGCGCTGCCGCTGCTGAAACTCATCCCGCAAAAATCAGCCGCCCGGATGTAACGCCGTGCCCAAAGAAAAAGCCCCGGAAAACCGGGGCTTTTTGCATGTCTCGAAGAATACCACTTAGCGCGAATAGAATTCGACCACGAGGTTCGGTTCCATCTGCGTCGGATAGGGCACTTCGGCCAGACCGGGAATACGGGTGAATTTCGCGGTCATCTTGTTGTGATCGACTTCGAGATAATCCGGCACGTCGCGCTCGGCGAGCTGCACGGCTTCCATCACCAGAATCATCTGGCGTGAGGCTTCCTTCACCTCGATCACATCGCCCGGCTTCACCTGATAGCTGGAGATGTTGACGCGCTTGCCATTCACCTTGACGTGGCCATGGTTGACGAACTGGCGCGCCGCAAAAACGGTCGGCACAAACTTGGCGCGGTAGACGACCGCGTCGAGACGGCGCTCGAGCAGGCCCACGATGTTCTCACCGGCATCACCACGCATGCGGATCGCCTCGGCGTAATAGCCACGGAACTGCCGCTCGGAGATGTTGGCGTAATAGCCCTTGAGGCGCTGCTTGGCGCGCAGCTGCGTGCCGAAGTCGGAAATCTTGCCCTTGCGGCGCTGGCCATGCTGACCGGGGCCGTATTCGCGGCGGTTGACCGGGGACTTCGGGCGGCCCCAGAGATTGACGCCAAGGCGGCGGTCAATTTTATGTTTGGATTCGTGACGTTTTGACATCGAATGGGTCTCAATCGTTGGCGGGCAAGAAGCCACGGCGCGAACGGTGCGCGAGCCAAGAGCCAGCGCCAAACCCTTCCACATCCGCGTTTCCAGCCCAAAGGGGGTGAACCAGAGGTTCAGTGGAAACGCAGCCCTCCTTTGCCGGGATGTCCGGCTGACAGGCCACTCACGACAAGGTCGGAACGGCCACGGGTGCATGAGCCTGCGGGCTGCCCCGCTGGCTTGGACGGGCTTAAGCCACAGATGGCGGGCGCGGTCAACACTGCCGCTTCACGTCCGCGCCAGTGACCGGATGCGTTCCCCGGACGGCGGCAGGAAATCGCGCACGAAGACTTCACGCAGATCGGGCGTGCGCGGCAGGCCCTTGGTCCTGACGATCAGATCGATCAACCGCTTCAGCCTGCCGTCATCCATGTCGCCAATACCAATGCGCGCACCTTCGGGATGGGCCATCTCGCTGCGCAGCGTTCCGTTGAGCCGCACGTGATTGACCGTGCGGCTGATCGAGGGACTGCGCCGCACCAGCGCGTCAATCGCCACAGCCGGATCAGCCACCGTATCAGCCAGTGCGCGATTGAAGGCGCGCACCATGCCGCCAACAGCTTTTTGATCGCTGTTGAATAACTCGCGCGTGACGAACAGCGTGTTGCCATACATGTCCGGCAGAAAATCGGCATAATGGATAAAATGCAGATCACTGGCCGCGATGCCGAGCGGCGTCACCGACGCGATGATGGTATTGACAAAACCGAACACACCATCGGCACCGCGCCCGGCGAGCATATCCTGCACTTGGCCGCCCATGCTGCTGGCCGCGCGCTCTATTTTCACTTTCGACATATCCGTGCCCGTCGCCCCCGCCAGCATGTCGAATGTGACGAGAGCCGCGTCGATGGGATGACCGATAATCGTCTTGCCTTCAAAATCCTGCGGCTTGCGCAGCGCGCTTTTCGCAGGCACGGCGATGGTGAAAGGCACCGTGTTGAAAGTGGTATAAACCGCAACCGGCCCTTCATTTTTCGGCCCGCGCGCAATGCGCTCAATCAGCGCGCTGATATCGCCATAACCGGCATCGTAAGTGCCATGCCGGACGTGCGGCACGACCACGGCGGCACCGCCACCGGGAGAAAAATTCACCGAAAGCCCTGCCGCGCGCAAATAACCCTTGTCCTCCGCCAGCAGGAAAAAAGCCACGGGCCCGGACAGCGACGTGTTGAGCAATAACCGCAGGGATTTTTCCTGCGCGAGAATATGGCCGCCGGGCAGCAGAAAACCAGCCCCCGCAGCCGCACCAAACTGCCGGCGTGAAATCATGATCACTCTCCAAAAATTCAGCGTGCAAGACTGCGCACGCGATCCGCAACAGGCGGCAGAAAATCGGGCACGAAAATCTCTTCCAATGCCGGGCGGCGTCTCAGCCCGTTGGTGTCTGCAATCAGCGCAATGGCCCGTGTCAGGCGGGCTTCATCAACCGCACCAAGCCCAATGCGCTTGCCTTCGCTGTGCGCCATCTCAATTTCATAGGTCGTGTTGAGCCGCAGCCTTTCCACCGCACGGTCCGCATGCGGCACGCGGCGCATCACCGCATCAATTCCTGCCGCAGGATCGCGCACCGCATCATGGAGGCCGCGATTGATGGCGCGCACAAGGCCAGACACCGCCGCGCGGTCTTCCAGGGCCTTGCGCGAGGCCATCACCACGCTGCCATACAAATCCGGCACATGCTGCGCGAAGCGAAAATGCCGCACACGCGCATTGATGTCCTTGCCGCCTTCAGCGAGCGCTGCAGCAATGGTTGAAACATAACCGAACAATCCGTGCACCGCGTCCGACGCCAGAATATTTTCGATCTCGCCGCGAAATCCGCCCGCGAAGGGCCGCACCGTGACCTTGCCCTGATTGACGCCCGCCGATTTGCAGAACGCGCCGAAGGTGCGCAGCGCCACATCGCTGCCATGCCCGGCAATCACCCTGCCCTCAAAATCCTTCGGCGTGCGGACTGGCCCGTCGGCGCGCACAGCGATTGTCGAAGGCGAAGCATTGAAGCTTGCAAATACGCCAGCCGGTGCCGCGCCCGGATTGGCGGACGCCACCTCAATCAGGGCATTGATATCACCATGGGCAAAATCGAACCCGCCGGCAAACAATCTCGGCGCCGCCGTATAAGCACCGCTGCCTTGCGTATATTCAACCTCCAGCCCTTCCTCAGCAAAATAGCCACGGTCCTGCGCCAGCAGCAAAAAGGCCTGTGGCCCGGAAAAGCTGGTGTTGAGCAACATGCGATACCGCTTGCGCCCCTGCGCGAGTGCAGGACGCGAAAGCTGCACAGCATTGGGCAGGATGGGCGAGAAACCAGCCAGCGCCGCAGCTCCTGAAACAGCCAGAAAACGGCGTCGTGTCATGTCCATTCCCCGCTCACACGCTCAATTGCGCCATTCACCACCAGACTTGGCAGAGATTGCCGCTGCCGCCAATATCTGTGGCCAGATTCAAAAGCTGTCATGAACGATGGCAAAGCGAATGGCAGCCAGCCCCCTGCACCTTTGGAACGCGATGCCGATTGAAAGGCGAAGGCGTTTATTTCCCTCCCTCAAATCGCGGATAATTTCCACGCATGGGGAAAGGCACTGTAATCACTTGTGGTAATGCCGTTGCGGGTGGTGCCGGGATAATTCTCCAGCGGCGGCACCACAGTCAGGCGCAGCACGGCGGTCTTGCCCACCTTCAGCAGGCCGGCATGGACAGCAGCAGCACCCATATGGGAATCGCGCGTATAGGTATCGGTGCCCCACACCTGCCCCTCCGCCGCGCCGGTGATGCGGAAATAATAGGTGGCGTTGGGCGTGTCGCACAAGCCGGTGGTGTTGGAGGGCGGCTCGGAGGCGACGTAATTCTGCTCCAGCAATTGTTTAAGCTGGCGGCGCGACAATTTCCCGCGATGGTCGAAATAGGCGACAAGCTCCTGCACAACCTTCATGACGCATTCTCCCGCTGCATGGTGATGACCCGCCCGTAAGGCGGCGCAAATGAGGTGGAATTGCCCGGCACCGCCCACAGCACCGCATAGGGCATCGCTTCGGCCGGATAGGTGATGTCGCCATCGGTGATGATAATTGCTGCCGAAATGCGCGGATCATCGGCAAAGGCCAACAGCGCGGGCGTCAGGTCACTGCCGCCAAAGCCCCGGATTTCATATTCCGCCAACTCGCCGGGTGTCAGCATTTCGTCCGATGTCACCGCCGTATCGCACTGCACGACGCGAATTTCATCAATGCCCGTGGCTTCGCAAAAATCGGCAATGGCCCCGAGCGCGAAGGGAATGTCGTCACTCATCGAGCCGCTGGTGTCGAGAATGACATTCAGCATCATCGAATAGCGCTGGCGGCCTGGCAGCACGATATCCGTGCGCTCCGCCCCGCGCCGTGAGGCCCGCATGAAGGTGCGCTCGCCGGGGGAAACGCCCTCCAGCCACCGTTGCAGCGCCACCTGCCATGGTGCGCGGTAAATGCCGCGCAGGGCGCGCACCTGCTGCTGGCCGCCGCCGCCATCCACGCCGCGCCCGCGCAGCGCCCCCAGCGCGCCAAGCGCCTTGGCCATCGCCATGCCCTTGGCGGCGAGATCGCGGATGGCAAGCGCGCGCGCCGCCTGTTCGGCGGCATCCTGCGGGAACATCTCGCGCTCGCGCTCGGCATCGAGCACATCGCCAGCATCTTTCGTCGACGGGCTGCCCGCCCCGCGCATCACCTGTTCGATGGTGATGGCCTCGCCATCCCACACCTGCGTGCGCGCCGGGGTGGAACTGGCGTTGCGGCGCATGTCGAGGACAATTTCCTCCGCCGACTTGTCGC
>JBOFCU010000165.1:0-18124 GCA_051646285.1 Beijerinckiaceae bacterium | reverse complement strand
ATTTTCACGGCTGTATTTGCCGCCGGAGCATTTTTGGCCGGATTGGCAGGCGGCCTGTCAGCGCCCTACAGCGAAGTGAATTATCTGCTTGATACGGTCGTGATCGTCACCGCTTTTATTGTGTGTGTCATTGGCGGGCTGGGCAATCTTTATGGCGCGCTGGCTGGTGCGCTGCTCGTCGGCATCACCAAGTCACTGGGTGTCATGTATTTCCCGCGTCTCTCGATGGTGCTGATTTTTCTCATCATGGCACTTGTGCTCATCGCCCGGTCCCTGGGTCGTCAGGGAGGATCTGCACGATGAATGAAGCACAGAAACTCTGGGATTCGGTTGCGCGCGCAGCCGTCAACTGGAAACTGCTGGTGCCGCTGCTGGTGGCCATTGAAGTCTTCAACCGGCTCGCGCCGAAATCAAGTTCAGTGCTGCTGACCGAGATGGCGATCTTTGCGCTGTTTGCTGCATCGCTGAATTTGCTGATGAGTTATGGCCACATGGTTTCGTTTGGCCATGCCGCTTACTTTGGGCTTGGCGCCTATGGCTTCACCCTGGCCGTGGTGCGTGGTGGCCTGCCGCCGGAATTTGCCCTGCTGGCGGGCCCGGTGGTTGCCGCGCTCGGTGGCCTGATCTTTGGCGCGCTCTGCGTGCGCTTGACGGAAATCTATTTCTCCATGCTGACGCTGGCTTGCGCGCAGATCGTCTACACGGTGCTTTTCCAGTGGTACGATGTGACCGGCGGCGATACTGGCATCACCGGCTTCATGCCGCCGCGCCTTGGTTTTTCTGAAGCCGGCTATGCCAGCCTGGTTGTCTGGACAGTGGCTGCGGCGCTTCTGGCTTTATGGGCAATTGTCAAATCCCCTCTGGGGCTGATGATCCGCGCCGTGGGGCAGGACCGTGCGCGGTCTGAGGCGCTGGGGCTGGCCGCGCGTCAGGTGCAGCTGACGGCCTTTGTCATCTCCGCTTTTTTCGCCGGCATTGCGGGTACGCTTTACGCTGTGCTGCATGGCTCAGCATTTCCTGATTATGCCGGCTTGGGCATGACGCTTGATGTGCTCATCATGGTTGTGTTCGGCGGGCTGAACAGCTTCGCCGGCCCGATCTGGGGCGCGGCGGTCTATCAGCTGCTGCACAGCATCGTGCCGAAATTCATTCATCAATGGGAGCTGGTTGTCGGCGTCCTTCTGCTGGTGGTCTGCCTCGCGGTGCCGCGCGGTCTGGTCGGCATTTTGGGCCGGCTTGGTGTTGGCCGCGGGAAAGGGGTTGTCTGAAATGGATCCGATCCTGTCTGCCCGTAACGTGCGCAAAAGCTATGGTTCCTTTGTGGCCCTGCGCGACGTGTCTATCGATATTCCGCGTGGTGAACGCCATGCGCTGATCGGCCCGAACGGAGCCGGCAAATCGACCTTCATTGCTTGCGTTGCGGGGCAGTTGTCCGGCGTGGAAGGCCAGATGCTGTTGCGCGGCGAAGACATCACGTCCCTGCAGCCTGCCGCGCTGGCACGGCGTGGCATCGGGCGCACTTTTCAGATCAGCCGTGCCTTCCTGCAAATGACGGTGCTTGAAAACATGATGTCGGCTTATGTCATCGCCTCCGGGCGCTGGGCCAGCCTTTCACGGGATATTTTCAGGGAGCGGGCGCAAACCGCTTGTGCCATGCTCGAAACCGTCGGGCTGGCGGATCGCGCCCGTGACCGCGTGGCAGATCTCAGCCTGGGTGACCGCAAGCGCCTTGAATTTGGCATGGCGCTGGCGGGCGAGCCGGACCTGCTGCTTCTCGACGAGCCGACAGCGGGCATGTCGATCAAGGAGCGCCATGCGCTGATGGAAATGGTGGCCGCGCGCATCGATGCCGAGGGCCGCACCCTTCTGTTCGTTGAACACGATATCGATGTGGTGATGAAAATTGCCCAGCGCGTCACGGTCATGGTGCGCGGCGCGGTGCTGACGGTCGGCGCGCCAGACGCGATCAGGGCCAATGATGAGGTGCAGGCTGTTTATCTGGGCGGAGGTCACTGATGCTGAGCATTCGCAACCTCCATGCCGCCTATGGCAAGGCCGAAGTTCTGCGCGGCATTGATCTGGAATTGAATCCTGGCGAAGTCGTTTGCCTGATCGGGCGCAACGGTGTCGGCAAAAGCTCGACGATGAAATCCATCGTGCGCGACCAGATTGCGGTGACCGGCGGCGATATTCTTTTTGAAGGCCGCTCCCTTGCCGGCCTGCGCCCCCACGACGTGATCCGTCTTGGAGTTGGCTATGTGCCGGAAGACCGGCGCGTTTTTGCTTCGCTCTCGGTTTCTGAAAATCTCCGCGTGCCATCGCCTGTGACGGCGCAGGACCGCCGCCGCTGGACAGCCGATGATGTCTTTCAGCTTTTTCCGCAGTTGCATGAATATCGCAACCGCAAGGCCGGCGTGATGAGCGGCGGCGAACAGCAGATGCTGTCCATCGCCCGCGCCCTCATGACCTGCCCGAAATTGCTGCTGCTCGATGAGCCGCATGAGGGGCTGGCCCCAAACATCGCCGAGAAAGTCGTCGATGCCATTGTCGAACTCAAGCGCAGCGGCGTGTCGATGATTGTCTCCGAACAGGCGCTCAACACAATCCGGCGCTGTGCGGACCGTGTGTATGTGATCGATCGCGGAACAACGGTCTGGAGTGGAATGGTTGATGGATTTTATGCCGATCCGGAGATCACCCGCAAATATCTCATGGTTCAGTGAAGCGGAAAAAAATCATGTACCCCACAATCTTTGATACCGATGAACTCAATGAACTGCGCGATCTGGCGCGCAAATTCGCCAGCGAAAAATTGGCACCGGGATATCAGGCCCGGGAAAATGCGGGAAAAATCGATATTGATCTCGTGCGCAGCATGGGTGCGCTGGGTCTGATTGCGCCAGAATTGCCGGAAGAGTTTGGCGGTATGGGCGCCAAATTCATTTATTCCGGCGTGATCATCGAGGAAATTGCCAAGGCGGATTTTACCTTCGCCTATATTCCGCTGCTGGCTTCGCTGAATGGCCAGATCATCGCAAAATTTGCGCGCCGCGATATTGCAAAGGAATGGCTTGGCCGCCTGATTGCCGGCGATATTGTTTTGTCCATTGGCTTGACCGAACCGAAGGGCGGCTCTGATGCGGCCAATCTGGGCCTGCGCATGGAGCGCGATGGCGACAGCTATATTCTCAACGGCGAGAAAACCTCGATTTCCGCCAATCAGATGTCGGCGGGTACCGTGCTCTTTGCCCGGACTGGACGGCCTGAGGACAAGGCGCGCGGTATTTCCGCCATTCTCGTGCCCATGGATCTGCCGGGCATCACCACATCGAAATTTTCCAACATGGGCCAGAATTCCATTGGCCACGGCTCGATCTGGTTCGATAATGTGCGGGTGCCGGCAGAATATCTGCTGGGTGAGGAAGGTCAGGGATTTGTGCAGGTCATGCACGGCTTTGATTTCTCGCGTTCGCTCATCGGCTTGCAGTGCCTTGGCACCGCACGCCAGTCACTGAACGAAACATGGGCCTATATCGGTGAGCGCCGTGCTTTCGGAAAACCGCTCGCCGCGTTTCAGGGCGTCAGCCACCAGCTTGCGGATTTCGACACGAAAATCGAGGCAGCGCGGCTGATGAGCCTGAACGCGCTGTGGCTCAAGGATAGCGGGCTGCCCCACACGGCCGAAGCGGCAATGACGAAATGGTGGCCGCCGCTGATCGCCTATGAGGCCATTCATGCCTGCCTGCTGATCCATGGCCATGCCGGCTATGCGCAGGACTTGCCGTTTCAGCAGCGCTTGCGTGACGTGCTCGGCCTGCAAATCGGTGATGGCACCGCGCACATCATGAAAAATATCATTGCCCGCGAACGGGCTGGCCGCGCGGCAATCGCAGGCTGACATACAAGGGAGGCTGCAATGAAATTCGATGCTGTTCTGATCGAGCCGCGCCGGAAGGAAATGGAAGAAAAAGGCTTCTGGCACGGCAAGACATTCCTTGATTATTTCGAGGCCAGTCTGGCAACGCAGCCTTCCGCGCGGGCGTTGACAACCGTTTTGATTGCTGACGGATCACGGCGGGATTTCACCTGGGCCGAACTGGATGCGGTGTCATGGCGCGCGGCAGCGGGTCTGCGCAAACTCGGCCTGGAAAAAGATGATGTGCTGGCCTGCCAGCTCGCCAATTCGTGGGAATTTGTCACCACCGCAATCGCCTGCCTGAAAATCGGCGTTGTGTTTAATCCGGTGATGCCGATTTTCCGTGAGCGCGAGCTTCTGTTCATGCTCCGTCATGGCGAGGCAAAGGCCTTTGTGGTGCCGCAGTCATTCCGCAATTTCGACCATGAGGGTATGGCTGAGGGCATGCGTGCTGCACTGCCCGATCTCAAGCATGTCATTGTTGCAGGCGGAAGCGGCCCCAACAGTTTTGAGGCGGCCTTGATGGACCCGGCACTGGCGGTGGATGATGCGCTGCGGTCCTTTTCGCGGCAGGCGCGCGGCACAGCCAATGATGTGTGCCAGCTGATTTATACTTCTGGCACCACCGGTGAGCCCAAGGGTGTGATGCACACGGCCAACACCATGTATGCCAATCTCGTGCCCTACGCCGAACGGCTCGGCCTTGGCTCGGGTGATGTTGTGTTCATGGCCTCGCCCATGGCACACCAGACGGGCTTCATGTATGGGCTGATGCTGCCTGTGATGCTTGGTGCCCGCATGGTGCTGATGGACAGCTGGGACAAGGACTTGGCGGCCCGGCTGATCGCGCAGGAGCGCGCCACCTTCACCATGGCATCAACCCCCTTCCTGATGGATTTGACCCAAGCGGTTGAGGCCGGCGGCACTGACAGTTCATCACTGCGTATTTTTCTCTGCGCTGGCACAGTCATTCCTGGCCCGGTCGTTGAGCGCGCGCGTGCCGTGCTTGGCACCAAGGTGATTTCGGCCTGGGGCATGACGGAAAATGGCGCGATCACGCTGGCTTCGCCCGCTGATCCCGATGAGCGTTCAATCAATACGGATGGCTTTGTGCTGCCTGGTATGGAGCTGCAAATTCGCGGGGCGGATGGCAAGCCGGCGGCTGTCGGCCAGGAAGGCGGGCTTTTTGTGCGCGGCTGTTCGAATTTCGGCGGTTACCTCAAGCGCCCGCAATGGAACGGCACTGACGCAGAAGGCTGGTTCGATTCCGGTGACATCGCGCGCATGGATGCGCAGGGTTATATCCGCATCTGCGGCCGTTCGAAGGACGTCATTATCCGCGGCGCAGAAAATATCCCGGTGGTTGAGGTCGAGGCGCTTCTCTACAAACATCCGGCTGTGCAGCAGGTGGCGATTGTTGCTTATCCGGATGACCGGCTTGGCGAGCGGGCCTGCGCCTTTGTTGTGCCGAAGCCGGGGCAGACGCTCGATTTTGCCGGCATGGTTGCATTTCTCACGGCGCAGCAACTGGCCCGTCAATATTTTCCAGAGCGGCTCGAATTGCGGGACAGCCTGCCATCAACCGCGTCAGGCAAAATTCAGAAATTCGCCCTGCGCAAGGCCTTGAAGGACGAATACGAGGCGTCGAAGAGATGAGTGCGGCATGGCTCACAGCGCCCCGGATTGCTGTGACAGGGGCGGGTGGCCCGATGGGCCGCGCGATGATCAGGCGTCTGGCGCAGGCCGGTGCACGCGGTTTTGCGCTGACCGATATTTCCGGCACGCGTCTTGAGGAAACGGTCACGGCGCTGCGTGCGGACTATCCGGCGCTGGAGATTGCGGCCCTGCGCGGTGATGTGACGCAGGCGCAGGAGGCCGGGGCATTCGCCCGATCGGCGCTGGACACGCTGGGCGGCATTGATGTGCTGGTGAACACCGTTGGCGGCCTGCGTTCAAAATCCTTGTATACGCCACTGCTCGCGATGACTGAAGCGCAGTGGCGGGCCACCTTTGATCTCAACCTGTCCGGCATATTTCATCTGACCCGCGCCTTTGCGCCGGGCATGGCCGAACGCGGGGCCGGACGGATCATCAATTTTGCCACCATCGTATTTGGCGGCGAAAATGGGCAGGCGGATTATGCCGCCGCCAAGGCGGCGGTTGCATCACTGACACGCTCGCTTGCGGCAGAACTTGCGCCGGCGGTCACGGTGAACGCTGTCGCGCCTGGTCTGACCCGCACATCAGTGACCCAGAACATGCCGCCGGAAGAAGCCGCGCGCCTCGTCGGTGCGGCCTTCAACCGCCGCATGGCGGAACCGGAAGAAATCGCCGAGGCGGTGGCTTTCTTTGCATCAGAACCGGCCCGCTTCGTCACCGGCGAAATCCTCGCCGTGTCGGGCGGAATCCATCCGCACCTGTGAGGGGTATGAGCGGTGAGATGCCACCCTGATCCCGATCCCATCATCACCGGCAATAGCACTGCGCCCGGGCGCGCTGCTGCGGCCATTCCATCCTGTTGGCCAGGGCAAGCCATCGCGGCTGGCCCCGTTGAACCTGTCACCCGTTGAGGATTGAAGACATGAAAGATCAGAACCGCCTGAAGTGGGACGATCCCTTCCTGCTGGATTTACAGCTGAGCGACGAAGAACGGATGATCCGTGACAGCGCCCACGCCTATGCGCAGGAACGTCTGGCGCCGCGCGTGCGTGATGCCTTCCGCCATGAAAAAACCGACCCCGCAATTTTCCCGGAAATGGGTGCGCTTGGCCTGCTCGGCGTGACCGTTCCCGAGGAATATGGCGGGATTGGTGCCGGCTATGTGCCTTATGGGCTGGTCGCGCGCGAGGTCGAGCGTGTGGACAGCGGCTACCGCTCGATGATGTCGGTGCAGTCGAGCCTCGTGATCTATCCCATCTACGCCTATGGCAGCGAGGAGCAGAAGCGCAAATATCTGCCGAAACTCGTGGCTGGCGAATGGATCGGCTGTTTTGGCTTGACCGAGCCGGATGCCGGCTCCGATCCCGGCGGGATGAAAACGCGCGCGGCAAAGTCGGCAAACGGCTATGTGCTGAACGGCACCAAGACATGGATTTCCAATGCCCCGATTGCTGATGTGTTTGTGGTCTGGGCAAAATCCGAGGCCCATGGCGGCGCAATCCGTGGTTTCGTCCTCGAAAAGGGGATGAAGGGCCTTTCAGCTCCGAAGATCGAGGGCAAACTCTCGTTGCGCGCTTCGATCACCGGCGAAATTGTCATGGACAATGTCGAGATTCCCGAAAGCGCGATGTTCCCGATTATCGAGGGGCTGGCTGGCCCCTTCGGCTGTCTCAACCGGGCCCGGTACGGCATTGCATGGGGCGCGATGGGCGCCGCCGAAGCGTGCTGGCATGCCGCCCGGGATTACGGCCTCGACCGCAGGCAATTTGGCCGGCCGCTCGCCAATACCCAGCTCTACCAGCTCAAGCTGGCGAATATGATGACCGAGATTGCATTGGGATTGCAGGCCGCACTGCGTGTCGGGCGGCTCTTTGAAGAAGGCCGCATGGCCCCGGAAATGATCTCGATCATCAAGCGCAACAATTGCGGCAAGGCGCTGGATATTGCGCGGCTGGCGCGCGATATGCACGGCGGCAACGGCATTTCCGATGCCTTCCCGGTCTTCCGTCACATGGTCAATCTGGAAACCGTCAACACCTATGAGGGCGCGCATGATGTCCATGCGTTGATCCTTGGCCGGGCGCAGACCGGTTTGCAGGCCTTTTTCTGAGGGGGCATCGGAGCTCCGCCCCAGGTGGCAAAAACTGTGCGGCCGCGCATCGCAGCGCGGCCTTTTAAATGCCGAGATAGGCTTCGCGGATGCGCGGATCAGCAATCAATTCCGCTGCGCTGCCGGACATGGTGACGCGCCCTGTTTCCATGACATAACCGCGGTCGGCAATCGACAAGGCGCCAAACGCATTCTGCTCCACCAGCAAGACGGTGACAGACAGCGCCTTCATGCTTTTGATCACCTCAAAAATCTGGGCAACCAGAATGGGAGCCAGCCCCATGGATGGCTCATCCAGCAACAGGCAGGTTGGCCGCCCCATCAGGGCACGCGCAATGGCCAGCATCTGCTGCTGGCCGCCCGACAGCCCGCCTGCCGCCAGATTGCGTTTTTCGCGCAGGATCGGGAACATGGCGAAGGCATCCTGCATGTCAGTGTCGACACGCGCATCGGTGTAGATGAAGGCACCCAGGCGCAGGTTTTCTTCCACCGTCAGGTTGGTAAAAATCTGCCGGCCCTCGGGCGATTGGGACAGGCCCCGTTGCAGGCGCTTGTAGGCGGGCACGGTGGTCAGCACCTCACCGCGAAAGGTGATCTGCCCGCCGGACACCGGCTGCACACCAGACAGGCAGCGCAGCAGCGTGGTTTTGCCCGCACCATTGGCACCGACAACCGAAACGATTTCTCCGGAGGTGACATTCAGATCAATGCCGTGGAGCACCTCGATGCGGCCATAGCGCGAGCGCAGGCCCTCAACACTCAGCATCGGCTTCCTCCTTGCTCTGCGCCCCCAGATAAGCCTCGATAACGCGCGGATTGCGGCTCACGGTTGCCGGGTCGCCCTCGGCGATTTTCTCGCCATAATCGAGTACGACGATGTGGCTGGAAATCCGCATCACCATTTTCATGTCATGCTCCACCAGCAGGATGGCCGTCCCTTCCGCTGCAACAGCCGCGATCAGGTGGTCGATCTCCTCCGTCTCGACCGCATTGCAGCCGGCGGCTGGTTCGTCGAGCAGCAGCACCTGCGGTTTCAAGGCCAGCGCGCGGGCAATTTCAAGGCGCTTCAGCGCGCCATAGGACAGCGCACCAGCCTCCTGCTCGGCCGCGCGCTCAAGCCCGACGCGGGCCAGCAAGGTGCGCGCCCCTGCTTCGGCGGCGCGGCTGCGGCGGCGGGAGGATGGCAGGCCCAGCATGTCCGAGAGGACCGGGCCGCGCTCGGTCAGGTGAAAGCCCGCCATGACATTTTCGAGCACGGTCATGGACTGGAAAATCTGCAAATTCTGGAAGGTGCGCGACAGGCCGCGCGCCGCCAGCAAATGCGGGCTCATGCCGGTGACTGTCTCGCCATTGAGGCGCACGGCTCCGGAAGCCGGCAGATAGATGCCGGAAATCATGTTGAACAGGGTGGTCTTGCCGGCGCCATTCGGCCCGATTACCGAAACAATTTCCGCCTTCCGCACCTTGAAGCTGACATCGCGCACCGCGTGCAACCCGCCAAACGTGATACCAAGCCCTTCGACCTCAAGCAGGTTCATCAACCCCTCCCGCGCACAAGGGCGATGAGGCTGGGCAGGAGGCCCTGCCGCAGAAAGATCATCACCAGCATCATGATCAGCCCCAGCATGATCTGTTCATACTGCTGGAAAATCGTCAGCACCTGCGGCAGCAGCGTCAGAATGCCGGCCCCGAAGATGGCGCCCAGCACGGAGCCTGCCCCGCCCAGCACGGCCATGGTCACCAGTTCGATCGAGTGCATGTAGCCGGCTGCATCAGGGGTGATGAGCCGGTTCTGCATCGCCAGCAACGAACCGGAGACCGAGGCATATATGGCTGAAATCACGAAGGCCGTCAGCTTGGCTTGCGCCACATCAATGCCCACGGTGCGGGCGGCCACTTCCGAGCCGTGCAGCGCACGCAAGGCCCGGCCGGTTGGGCTGTCATGCAGGTTGAGCGCCAGCCATGCCCCGATCAGCAGGATAAGGCCGCAGAAGAAATACCAGAATTGCGCATTGCTGATGGTCAGCCCCATATCGACCAGCAGCGGGCGCAGGCCGAGGTCTGGCACCTTGATGCCGTCCGGCCCGCCCGTCAGGGCCGTCTCATTGGCCAGCACCATGGAAACCAGAATGCCGAAGCCAAGGCTGGCCACGCCCAGATAATAGCCTTTCAGCCGCAGAATCGGCCGCCCCACGAGATAGGCCATGATGCCCGACAGCAGCGCCCCCAGCACGGTCGCCAGCGCCGGATGCAGGCCCAGATGAACCGGTGCCAGCGCGCAGGCATAGGCACCGATGCCGACAAAACCGGCATGGCCCAGACTGATCTGGCCAGCATAGCCGGTGAGAATGACAATGCCGACAACTGCCAGCCCGTTGACGAACAGCAGCGCGCCGATCCGGTAATAATAACCGGATGGGAAAAACACCGGCGTCAGTGCAATCAGTGCCAGCAGAACCAGCAGCGTCGCCCGTTTGGTGGAAAGCCCCATCATCAGACCCGCTCCATCGACTTGGCGCCAAAGAGCCCCTGCGGCATGGCAAACAGCACGGCCAGGATGACGACAAAGGCCACCGCATCCTTGTATTGGGAACTGAGATAGCCGGCGGTCAGCGCCTCCAGCAGGCCCAGCAGCAGGCCGCCCACGAGAGCGCCCTTTGGATTACCCATGCCGCCCAGCATGGCGGCAGCAAAGCCCTTCAGCGCCAGCGAAATACCGATCTGATAGCTCGTCAGCGTGATCGGTGTGACCAGCACACCGGCCAGCGCGCCGATTCCCGCCGAAAGTCCGAAGGACAGCGTCATGATGAAGGCGGTGTTGATGCCCACAAGCTGGGCTGCAAGCCGGTTGTTGGATGTGGCCAGCACGGCGCGACCAGTCAGCGTGCGGGTAAAGAACAGCCACAGGCCAATGAAAACAATCAGCGCACCGCCAATGACCCACAGGCTCTGCGGCAGGATCGTGGCGTTCAGGAACCGGATCGGCTCATCACCGGAAAAGGCGGGCAGCCGGTGCAACTGCTTGTCGAACACAACCTGTGCCACGCCCTGAATGAAGATGGATGCGCCAATGGTAATGATGATCAGCGAGACCACCGGCGCACCGCGCGCAGTCTCAATGGCGAGCCTGTTGAAAATCACGCCGATCAGGGCCGTGGCCGCAATCGCCATCAGCGCTGCCAGCGGCAGGGGTACCCCCGCCTGATAGGCAAAAACGGTGATCATGCCGCCCAGCATAACGAATTCGCCTTGGGCGAAATTCACCACGTCCGACGCATTGTAAATAATCGTGAAGCCCAGAGCCACGAGCGCATAGACAGCGCCAACCGTAATTCCGGACAGGATGAACTGCATCAGTTCAGGCATCGCACATCTCCGTAAAAAAACCGGATCATCTCACGGCGCAGGATGCAGCAGGCCAATCGCCATCCCATCATGCAGGGCCGGCAGCCGGGCAGCCATGACCGCCCGGCCGCTGCGCGGTTTTATTTCACCAGCGTCCAGCCGCCATTGCGGATTTCCAGCATGCGGAAGGCGCTGAGATCAAGGCCGAGATGGTCGGTGGGCGACATTGTGACCGTGCCAGTTGTGCCAACAAGCCCGCTGGTCTGTTCGATAGCGTTGCGGATATCCACCGCCTTGGTCGATTTGGACCGGCCAAGCGCATCCACCAGTATCCGCACCGCGTCATGGGCGTAGCCGCCGAATGTCGAGACCGGGCCGCCAGCTGCTTTTTCGTAGGCAGCCTTGTAGGCCATCACGACAGGCTTCTGCGGGTCATTGTCGGCGAGCAGATCACCCACCAGCAGGGCCGTGCCCGGCAGGCGTGTACCCTCTGCGGCCTTGGCGCCCGCCAGCTCGATGAAGCTGTTGGAGGCCACACCATGCGACTGATAGAGCGGCTGCGTGATGCCGAGCTGGGCGTAATTGCGTGTCACGATCGCCGGGCCCTGGCCGAAGCCGGGGCTCAGAATGGCCTGAATATCGCTCTTGCCGCGGATATTGGTGAGCTGCGGCGTCATATCCGCATCGCGCGGCCCGTATGTTTCGTCGGCCACGATGGTCACACCATAGTTAGGAGCCACCGCAAGGCACTGCGCGCGCATCGAGGCGCCAAATCCGTCTGTGCCCGACAGCATGCCAATTTTGGTGAAGCCGCGCTTCTTCATATCGTCGAAGATTTTTTCGCAGGCCATCCGGTCCGTATGCGGCGTCTTGAAGGTATAGGCCCGTACGGGGCTGATGATTTCGATGGCGCCGGCCAGTGAAATGAAGGGCACCTTGGCGTCTTCGGCCACCGGCATCACAGCCATGGTTGTGCCGGTGGTGGTCCCGCCAATGATGGCGACGACGCCATCATCCTCGACAAGACGGGTGGCAAAGGTGCGCGCCTTGTTGGGGTCACCACCATCATCATAGAGAAAAAGCTTGAGTTTTTCACCCTTCACGCCGCCGGCGGCATTGATCTGGTCAACCAGCATCTTCAGCGTCTTGGCTTCCGGGTCGCCGAGGAAAGAGGCAGGGCCTGTTTCGGAAATGGTTGCGCCGATCTTGATATCGGCCTGCGCGGCGCTGACGGTGAGCGCCATAAATCCTGCGGCAGCCGTGGCTATCCAGGTCCTTTTCATGTGTGCCTCTCTTGTCATGGTTCCCTCCCAGGAATGATGCCGCCCTTGCGGCAGATGCTGATTTGAATTTATGCCGCCTTGCGGCGTCTCCCATCGCTGCCCTGAAGCGGTTCGCGATGGATGCTGTGCGGTTCAGGCTGGCATCGCCTGACAGATTGGCTCCTGTAACAGGTTAGCCGCTGAAGCTGCGCTCTGGTTGATCTCAATAGGCCCCTTCAGGTTTATGGGCAGGCTCACATCTGCCTTCGTAAAAATATTGATCCCCATGAACTATACGGTCTTCACGAGTGCCGTATAGGTCTGCCGTGATGGTGTCGCTGCGCTGCCTGGCGGCCAGCCCGCGCTTTCAAGGCGGCAGAGCCACCGCGCCTTGCTTTTCCGCCATCGGTCTGGTCGTCTGTCTTGCCGCAAGATGTCAGAAGGCGTTGCCCAGAATGGACGTGTTGACAGCGCCGAGACAGCGCGGTCCAACATCATCTGATGGCGGTCGAACATGTTCTCCATAGGCGCGTTCCGCTCCCGGTCTCTTTGTTTTCCATATTATTGACTGACCGTTCGGTTTATGCAACTTGATTTTTCAAGGCGCACGACAGTGCCACATCAGGGAAGAAACAGATGGTTGAAACGGCTGCGGTCCTCGTCGATCTGACGGATGGCGTGTTGCGCCTGACCTTGAATCGTCCAGATAAACTCAATTCCTTTAATGAAGACATGCATGTGGCTCTGCGCGCCGGGTTTGAGCGCGCGCATGCCGAGCCACAGGTCCGTGCCGTGCTGCTGACCGGTGCCGGGCGCGGCTTTTGCGCCGGGCAGGATTTGGGCGACCGAGACCCGCGCCGCAGTCAGGCCGCACCCGATCTGGGCCAGACGCTGGAACGCTTTTACAATCCGCTGCTGCGCCTGATCCGTGGCTTGGACAAGCCGGTTGTCTGCGCCGTCAATGGGGTGGCAGCCGGAGCCGGTGCCAACATTGCGTTGGCCTGTGATATTGTTCTGGCAGCCCGCTCGGCACGGTTTATTCAAGCGTTTGCCAAGATCGGGCTGGTGCCGGATGCCGGTGGCAGCTGGTCATTGCCCCGTCTGATTGGCGAGGCGCGCGCCAAGGCGCTGGCGCTCACGGCTGAACCCGTCACGGCAGAAACCGCAGCAGGCTGGGGCCTGATCTGGAAGGCCGTTGATGATGCCGCCCTCATGCAGGAGGCCACGGCCCTTGCCACCCGCCTGGCGGCCGGCCCCACCCGGGGTCTGGGCCTGACCAAGCAGGCCATTCAGGCTGCGGCCGCAAACACCCTCGACCAGCAGCTTGACCTTGAGCGTGATCTTCAGCGCGAAGCTGGCCGTACGATGGATTATGCTGAAGGCGTGGTCGCTTTTCTTGAAAAAAGAGCGGCCGCGTTCCAAGGCCGCTGATCCGGGTTTACCAAGCCCCGGGGTATCGAGCGCGAGGATATTGGCCCGATGACTGCGAACACCATGACGCCGCAAGAGTGTGCCGAGGCCTGTGCCAGAGCGATGTGGCAGGACGACAGCGCATCCCAGAAGCTCGGTATGGCATTGGGTCCCGTCGCGCCTGGTCAGGCAACCTTGGCGATGACCGTGCAGGACTGGATGGCCAATGGTCATGGCAACTGTCATGGCGGCTACATTTTCACGCTGGCCGATTCAGCCTTCGCCTTCGCCTGCAACAGCTACAACCAGCGCACGGTGGCCCAGCAGGCCTCTGTCACATTCATCGCACCGGCCTTTGTCGGTGACAGGTTGACGGCCCATGGGCGGGAGATTTCCCGGCGGGGGCGCGGCGGTGTCTATGATGTCAGCGTCACCAATCAGGCCGGCGAAGTCATTGCCGAATTTCGCGGCCATTCACGCACCGTCAAGGGAACGCTGTTGCCCCAGACAGTCTGAGCTTCAACACGGATCGGCAAGGGAGGACGATAATGGAAAATCTGTCACCGAAACACGGTGAGCTGGAAGCAATCGAAACCGCCTCGCGCGATGAGATCGGGGCACTCCAGCTTGAGCGGATGAAGTGGTCTGTCCGCCATTCCTACGAAAACTCCGCCTTCTACCGGGCGCGATTTGATGCCCATGGGGTTCATCCCGATGATTTGAAGACGCTGGCTGATCTGGCGAAGTTTCCCTTCACCACCAAGGGCGACCTGCGCGACACCTATCCCTTTGGCATGTTTGCTGTCCCGCGTGAAAAGCTGGTGCGTATCCATGGCTCCTCGGGCACAACTGGCAAGCCGACGGTTGTTGGCTATACGGCAAAGGATATCAGCATCTGGGCTGATGTGATGGCGCGCTCCATCCGTGCCTCAGGCGGCCGGGCAGGGGATATTGTCCATGTCGCCTATGGCTACGGCCTGTTCACTGGCGGGCTGGGGGCCCATTACGGGGCCGAGCGTCTGGGTTGCACCGTGGTGCCGATTTCAGGCGGGATGACAGAGCGTCAGGTAACTCTGATGTCGGATTTCAAGCCGCGCATCATCATGGTGACACCCTCCTATATGTTGTCGATCCTCGACGAGTTCCGGCGTCAGGGGCTTGATCCGCGCAAAAGCTCGCTGGCCGTCGGTATCTTTGGTGCCGAACCCTGGACCAATGCCATGCGTCAGGAAATCGAGCAGGCCTTCGATATGCATGCCGTGGATATTTACGGCCTGTCAGAAGTGATGGGGCCGGGCGTCGCCAATGAGTGTGTCGAAAGCAAGGATGGCCTGCATATCTGGGAGGATCATTTCTATCCCGAAATTATTGATCCAGTGACGGGCGCGGTGCTGCCGGATGGCGAGATTGGCGAACTGGTGTTCACCACGCTCACCAAGGAAGGCCTGCCCATGATCCGCTACCGCACGCGCGATCTGACACGGCTGCTGCCGGGCACGGCCCGGTCGATGCGCCGCATCGAAAAGATCACCGGCCGCTCCGATGACATGATGATTCTGCGCGGTGTCAATGTGTTCCCGACCCAGATCGAGGAGCAGATTTTGAAATGCGCGGGGCTTGCGCCGCATTTCCAGATCGAACTGAGCCGCAAGGGCCGCATGGACAACATGACCGTGCATGTCGAATGCACCGCCAGCGCAGCCGATGCGGCCGCCCGCGATGCCTCGGCCAAGGAATTGAGCCACCACATCAAGAGCATCGTGGGTGTCAGCACCCGCATTGAGGTGCATGACCCGGGTCATGTTGCCCGTTCCGAAGGCAAGGCCAAGCGGGTTGTCGACAATCGCCCGCGCGAATAGCCGGCGAAAAATTGCATCATGAAGCCTGCGGGTTTAAGGCACCCTGCGTTGTGACAGAATCGTCACAGCGCAGTCTGTGTGATCGGCCGCGCAAAGAGAGAGCACGTTCCCGGCTGAGCGGGTGCGTGTCTCCAGCTCGCAGCGACATACGTGCGATGCAGGAGAGCAGGATTTACGATGGCAAGAACGCGCGCAAGTGATTTCGAGGACAAGCAGCGCACCATCCTTGCCAGCGCTGCCGCGATTTTTGCCGAGCAGGGCATGGACAAGGCGTCGATGGCGCAGATTGCGCAGCATTGCCATATCTCGAAGGCGCTGCTCTATCACTACTATCCCAGCAAGAACGCGCTCATCTTTGGCATTATCGAGACTCACCTGCGCGCGCTTGATGAAGCGCTGCAAGTGGCTGACGCAAAAGTGGCTGATGCAAAAGGGGCAGAACCTGATGTCCGGCTGCACACGCTGATCTGGACCGTGCTCGAGAATTATCGCGGCGCTGACAACCAGCACAAGGTGCAGCTCAACGGCACCAGTGCGCTGACCGAAGAGCAGAAAGCGGCCGTGCGTGCCATCGAGCGGCGCATTGTTGGACGCTTCTCGTCTGTCGTCCGCGATATCAATCCCGGTCTCGACAACAAGGAACGGCCCTTGCTGATGCCGATGACCATGTCCCTGTTCGGCATGCTCAACTGGGTCTATCTCTGGTTCCGCGAGGGCGGGCCCATTACCCGCGAGGACTATGCCGAGGCCGCGACAACTATGGTCTTGCAGGGCATCCGGGCGGTGCGCTGACTCTCACGGCCAGGTTTTGGCCACCATCGTCAGCACGTCATACTGCGCCACCACCGCACCGGCTTGGTTGGTCACCTGGCAATCCCAGCGCACCTCGCCATGGTCGGCGCTGCCGCGCGGATTGATTTCCTTGCAGGTCAGGCGCACGCCGAGCGTGTCGCCCGGATTGACCGGGGTCAGAAAGCGCAGATTGTCGACGCCATAGTTGGCCAGCACCGGGCCGGGGGCCGGATCGACAAACAGCCCGGCAGCAAATGACACGATCAGATAGCCATGGGCCACCCGCCCATCGAAGAAGGGATTGGCCTTCGCCGCGGCCTCATCCATGTGGGCATAGAAGGTATCGCCGGTGAAATGGGCGAAATGCTCGATATCCGCCAGTGTCACCTGCCGCGTGGCCGTGACAAGCTGGTCGCCCTTGCGCAAGTCTGCCAGTGACTTGCGGAAGGGGTGTGTGCCGCCAGATTGGGCCGGTGCACCCTCAATCCAGCGCCCGGTAACGGCCGAGAGCAGGCCCGGCGCGCCCTGAACGGCCGTGCGCTGCATGTAGTGTTTGACGCCGCGCATGCCCCCCAGCTCCTCGCCGCCGCCGGCCCGCCCGGGGCCGCCATGCACAAGTCCGGGCAAGGGTGAGCCATGCCCGGTGGAGCTGCGGGCGCTGGCGCGGTTGCCGATCATCACCCGGCCATGGAAGGATGCCATGCCGATGACAATCTCTTCGGCAATGCGCGGATCATTGGTGAACAGCGAGGCGACCAGCGATCCCTTGCCGCGCTGGGCCAGATCAACAGCCTCTTCATCCCGGTCATAGGGCATGATGGTGCTCACAGGCCCGAAGGCCTCGACATCATGAACGGCCTGCGCCGCCGAGGGCTTGTCGCAATACAGCAGCACAGGGTTGAGGAAGGCCCCCTTGCCGGCATCTCCCGATACAACCCGCACATCATCGGGGTTGCCGGACACGATCCGCGCTTCGGCGGAGAGATCCTTGATCCGTGACCGGACTTCATCGCGCTGGGCGAGGCTCGCCAGCGGCCCCATGCGCACGCCTTCGTCGCCTGGCTGGCCAAGCGGTGTTTTTGCCAGCCGCTCGCCAAGCGCGCCGATGACAGCATCGGTAAACGGGGCCGGCACGATCACGCGGCGGATGGCCGTGCATTTCTGTCCGGCCTTCACCGTCATTTCACGGCTGACTTCCTTGATGAAGAGGTCGAACTCCTCGGTGCCCGGCGCAGCGTCGCGTCCGAGGATGCTGGCATTCAGGCTGTCGGCCTCCATGGTGAAACGGACCGAATGTTCGACAATGGCCTTGTGCGTCCGCAGCTTGCGCCCAGTGGCGGCCGAGCCGGTGAACGTGACCGCATCCTGCCCGCCGACATGATCGAGAATATCCCCGACCGAGCCACAGATCAGTTGCAGCGCCCCCTTGGGCAGCAGGCCGGTTTCGACGATCCGGCGCACCATCAGCTCTGTCAGATAGGCCGTCTGGCTGGCGGGCTTGACCACGGCCGGCATGCCCGCCAGCAGGGTCGGCGCAATCTTTTCCAGCATGCCCCAGCAGGGGAAATTGTAGGCATTGATATGGATGGCAACCCCGCGCAGCGGCGTCAGGATATGCTGGGCCGAGAAGGTGCTGTCTTTCGACAGAACCTCGACATCGCCATCCACCAGCACGCGGGTGTTAGGCAATTCCCGCCGCCCCTTGGAGGCATAGGCGAGCAGCGTGCCGATGCCGCCCTCAATATCGATCCAGCTATCGGCGCGGGTTGCG
>JBOFCU010000286.1:0-3052 GCA_051646285.1 Beijerinckiaceae bacterium | reverse complement strand
ATTGTGCTCCAGCCGTTCCAGGCCGAGAATGGCGGGCAGATCGAGCGGCGATGGGTTGGTCATGATAATGGCCCCTGATCTGTTCTGATATAAACTGTTATCTCGACGCAGTGGCCACGCGGGTCAAGCGCCGCGCAGCGCAAACGCGGAAAGGCAAAGCAGATATGCAAGACAGCGATAAACCCGTTGACGTGCTGATCGCCGGCGGCGGTCTGGTGGGGCTGACCTGCGCCCTCGCCCTCAATCAGGCTCTTGGCGGTGATGTGCGCCTTCTCGTCTGTGATCCCGCCCCGGCGCATGCTGCTCCAACCGTGCGGGCCTATGCGGTTGCCGCCGCAGGCCGGCGCTTCCTCGAAAGCCTCGGCCTGTGGCAGGCCATCGCTCCTGATGCCCAGCCTGTGGAGGATATGGTCATATCCGATAGCCGGCTGCATGACCCCGTGCGCCAGCCCATTCTGACCTTCACGCGCGAGGCCGAGGGCGCACCTCTGGCGCACATGATCGATGAAAACAGATTGATCACACTGGCCCGCGCCGCCGTGGCCGCAGCAGGAATCGCTATCCGCCAGGATGCGGTGGCCTCCTACACCAATCCCGGCGCCGCCTGTCATGTCACGCTCGGCTCGGGCGCGACGGTCAAGACCCAGCTGCTCGTGGCGGCAGACGGCGGCCAGTCGCGCTGCCGCGCACTGGCGGGGATGACCACCATCGGTTGGGATTACGGCCAGACCGGCCTTGTCGCCCTGATCGGCCATGAACGCGGCCATGAGGGCAAGGCCTATCAGCACTTCTTGCCGCCCGGCCCGTTCGCCATTTTGCCCATGACGGGCAAGCGTTCATCCATCGTCTGGAACGAAACCACGGCCGATGCAGCGGCCATACTGGCCATGGACGGGGATGATCAGATCCGCGAGGTGGAGCGCCGGTTTGGCGGCTTTCTCGGCCCATTACGCTTTCTCACCCCGCTGCGCGGCTATCCCCTGCGCTTCCAGCTTGCCCGGAAGTTTGCCGGCGAACGGATCGCGCTGATCGGGGATGCGGCGCACATTGTCCATCCCATAGCCGGCCAAGGATTGAATCTCGGCCTGAAAGATGCGCAGGCGCTGGCGCTGCGTGTCGGTGAAGCAGCATCACTCGGGCTGGACCTGGCCGACCCCGCCCATCTCGCCGCTTATGAGCGCGACCGGCGGTTTGAAACCGTATCGATGGGCATGAGCATGGATACGATCAACCGGCTGTTTTCGAATGATCTGCTGCCGGTGCGCCTGGTGCGCGATCTCGGCCTTGGGCTGGTGGAGCGCATGCCGGGCTTGAAACGCTTCTTCATGCGCGAGGCCGCTGGCGCGGGGTCAGTGCCGCAGGAAACAGCGCAGGATATTTTGCAAGAAAATGTGCAAGAAACTGCGCAACATTCAGGCGGGAATTCACCGGCACAGGCACGGCGTCGCGCCCGCGCCGCACGGAGCAGATTACACACCTGATGACCGTCAGCGCCGCTGCGGCATTTCGCGCCGCAACCTTAACAGCGATTCCTGCTTTTCAACGCAGCCCCCTTGCCGCAGGATGTCATCAGCAGGCGGACGGGAAGCCCGCACGGATGCCGGTGAAGGCAGCCGCTGATCACAGAGAATGCGTTTACAGTGCGGAGTGGTGTCATGCGTCGGGCTTTGGCTTTTCTGATGGTCGCCCTTGGGCTTTCGATTGTGCCGGCAGTGGCGCAGGCCCGTGTCGATATTCGCATTGATCTGAATGGCCAGAGCATGCATGTGCGCGGCGCTGATGGCAGCGAATATCGCTGGGCCATTTCATCAGGCCGCAAGGGTTACCGCACACCCACCGGCGTTTACGGATCAAAGCGGCTGGCAAAAATGCATTTCTCGCGCAAATACGACAATGCACCGATGCCGAATTCCATTTTCTTTCGCGGCGGCTATGCCATTCACGGCACCAATGCGGTGAGCCGTCTCGGTGCCCCCGCCTCGCATGGCTGCATCCGTCTGGCCCCCGCGAACGCCGCCAAATTATTTGCGATGGTGAAGCAGTCCGGCGCACGCATTGCCATTTCAGGCTCGGCTCCGGGCACGGACGGCAAGGTTTATGCTGCCAAGCGCACCAAGATGAAAATCGCAGCGGCACAGAAAATCAAGCGGGACAATGCCCGCGCCGCCACATCATGGGCGATTGATGCGCCGGTGCGCGGTGACTGGCAGGCCCCGAAACTGTGGCGGCTGCGATAAGGGCGGAACAGACAGAATTGTTTGCACCGCGCTCAATTCAGTCATTCAATTTCCGTGCCTCTTCCGGCAGCATGATCGGGATGCCATCGCGGATCGGGTAAGCGAGTTTCGCGGCGCGCGAAATCAATTCCTGATGCGCCGCATCATATTCCAGCGTGCCCTTTGTCACCGGGCAAACCAGAATTTCCAGCAGCTTGGGATCAATGCGCTGGGCGGGCGTGGCTGCGGCAGCATGGGTCTGTGTCATGGTCTGATCCTGTCGAACGATCGGGAATATAATTCTCCGCAGCCAGAATGTCCGGCTGCGCATTTCATGGAAGTCTACGCATTGAATTGCTGGCGGTCCCTTTAATTCAACGGGCGTTCCGGCCCGGCATTTTTGCGGGCCAGCTCATATTCAGTGACAGCGACAAGAACCTCTGCCCGGTCGCGCAATGTTTTTGCTTCGAGCAGCGCCTGCTTTTCCTGCACGCCGTAGGGGCTCATCATCGAGAGGGCATTCACCAGCGCCTCATTGGGCGCTTCGTTGACACCTTCCCAGTCGAAATCCAGATTATTGGCTTCAACAAATTGTGTCAGCGCCGCCAGCACGCCCTTGCGGTCAACATCCTCTTCCCCGGCACGCGGTGTGAAATCATCGAGAAAGCCGGAATAATCAACACGCGCCTGCCGGTAAGGCGTCAGCACCAGCAATTCCTCACTCACCCTGAAGCGGGAAATGCCTGTCAGCGTGATAATCAGACGCCCGTCCCCGGTTTCGGCAAACTGGGTGATGCGGCCAGCGCAGCCCACCTCATAAATGGCCGGCTTTTTTT
>JBOFCU010000285.1:0-9245 GCA_051646285.1 Beijerinckiaceae bacterium | reverse complement strand
TCCATCGCGGCGGGGCGGCGGGTGTCGAGCGAAGCGAGCAGCACCTTCTTGCCGCTCTTGTCCGTCAAGCGGCGGGCGATCTTGGCGGTGGTCGTGGTCTTGCCCGAGCCTTGCAGGCCGACCATGAGGATCGGCACGGGCGGCACAGCATCCAGATCAATGCCCTGCCCTTCCGAGCCCAGCGTCTCGATCAGCACATCCTGCACGATCTTGATGACCTGCTGGCCCGGTGTGACCGACTTCAGGACTTCCGCGCCGACCGCGCGGGTGCGCACCTTGTCGATGAAGGAGCGGGCGACTTCCAGCGCCACGTCCGCCTCAAGCAGGGCACGGCGCACCTCGCGCATGGCCTCATTCACGTCGCTCTCGGTGAGCGCGCCGCGGCCACGCAGCTTGTCAAAAATACCGGTGAGTTTGCCGGAGAGGCCGTCAAACATCGTTTTAGTCTCCTCTCCCTTTTGTGGGGCCAAACCGCGCTCCGCGCTGCTTGAGCCCCCGAACCATCTGCTTCTTTGCCGGGGGCTACCGCGCTTCGCGCTGCTTAAGCCCCCGAACCCCCAAACGAAAAACGCGCCCGGTGGCGCACCGCGCTGCCGGACGGTGACCTCCAGCCTCTCGGGCCGGGCGGCTGCTCCCATCAGAAATGTGAGCGATTGGCGTGGCGATACGCGCCGCGCGGCCATGAGTCAAGATTTACACGTTCTTTTGATGATTTTGCCATTGCCGCGCCATTATGCTTGCGCCATCTGGCAGCCCATGCGGCACACATCGCCGCTGCATTGATCTGGTTCACCATGGCTACCCGCCGCACACTTATCCGCCTGCTCGCCACCGTCGGCCTTGCCGGAACTGGCAGCAGTGCCTATTCCGCCTGGCAATCCAGCCGCAACCCCTATTACAACGGGCCGGAGAGCGACCATTTTGACGGCGTCCGCTTCTTCAATCCCGGCGGCAGGCTGACCAACGGTTTCCGCGCGTTTTTGCGCTGGCAGACCGCGCGGGAGGGCAAGGAAGCGTGGCCGGAGTATTATCCCGGCGCGCAGGACAAGCCGCCGCAGCGGGTGGAAGGCGGGGCCTTGCGCATCTCCTTCATCGGCCATGCCAGCCTGCTGATCCAGACACAGGGGCTCAACATCCTGTTTGATCCGGTCTGGTCGCAGCGCGCCTCGCCGGTCAGCTTTACCGGACCGAAGCGGGTCAATGCGCCGGGCATCGCGTTCGAGGACTTGCCGCCGGTGGATACGGTGATCGTCAGCCACAATCATTACGACCATCTCGATGTGATGACGCTGGCGCAGCTGCATGAAAAATTTGGCCCGCGCATCATCACGCCGCTTGGCAATGATGCGATCATGAAAAGCCATCATGCCGGTCTGAAGGTCAGCGCCCATGACTGGGGTGACAGCGTCACCCTTGGCAACGGCATCGGTGTGCATGTCGTCCCCACCCATCACTGGTCGGCGCGCGGCATGCTTGACCGGCGCATGGCCCTGTGGGCTTCCTTCGTGCTGACGACACCGCACGGGACTATTTTTCTTGTCGGTGATTCCGGTTTTCACGATGGCATTTATTACCGGCAGATCGCTGAAAAATTCGGGCCATTCCGGTTTTCATTTCTGCCCATCGGCGCTTATGAGCCGCGCTGGTTCATGGCCGCGCAACACCAGAACCCGGATGAGGCGGTGCAGGCCCATAAAATTCTGCGCAGTGAAAAAACCCTCGGCCATCATTGGGGCACGTTCAAATTGACCGATGAGGGCATTGAGCGGCCGCTTGAGGCGCTCGCAGCAGCGCGCGAAAAACATGGCGTTTCAGCGAATGAATTTTTCACGCTCAAGCCCGGCGAGGCCTGGCAGCCGCAAACGGCGTAGCTCTGGCGCGGCGGATGGATAGCAAGTCCGGACAATCATGGCCCGCGATCGTTTTGTCCGCCGCATGAAGGACAAGCTGTGCGTCAAAGCGGCTGTGCTCCAACTGTTTTATCGTGCGAGCGCGTCGAGATGCATTCTGGTGATCGCGTGAATTTTGGGCGCGCATGTGCCTTTGTGGCTCAGATGCGCAAAGACGTCGTCGCGCACCACATCATGCAAGGCTTCGGCGAGCGCCAGCCCGCGCGGTGCCGTCACTTGCATGCGCCATTTCGCGACCATGGCCGGTCTTTGCTGCCTGTGCCAATCCATCTGGCAATGCATGCTCATGCCGCTGGCAATGCCATCCTGCATGACCAGCATCGCCACCGATTGTGAGAGAGGCGGAGCGTTTCGTTCAGATCGCGATGCTGATGCGCATGCGGCTTCCCCGGTCCCGCAGCGGTAATGGGGCAGACTGTCGAGCGCCTGTTGCAGCGCCGCGCGTACCGGCAGCGGTGTATAGCCCTGGCTCTGAGCCGCCGCGCCCCATCCGCTGATACACGCCGCTACCATACCTGCGGTGATGCAGCCCGGCCTATTTCGGCTGCACATAAATATGCAGCGTAAAATTTTCGTCGAGCGGCGCCAGCTCATCGGTAATATATTCCTCAATGAAGGATTCCTTGGCCTCAATGCCTTTCGCGTCGAGATAGGCGGTCAGCACCTCGTAAGTGTCATCAATGGAATCATACGCGCCCTTATGGCCGAAGCGGAAGGATTTTCCGGCAGGGGTCTGGCTGATTTTCACATCGCTGCCCAACGCGGTCTTGGCATCAACGCCTGCGTCAACCGGCACCATCGCCTCGAACTGAAAACTCTCATCATCGGAGGACAGAAAAACCGCGATGGATTTGCCTGCCGGTTTGATGTTGGCGCGCAAAAGCTCCGCCTTGATCTTCATCAGGGCTTCCTGAATTTTTGTGTAGCCGTTGTCCCAGGTGGCGCTGCCTTTCAGTGAGGCGGCTTTTTTCGCCACAAGCTCCACCTCATCGGATGACGCTGGTTCGGTGAGGCCCGGTGCCAGTGTCGGCAATCCCGGCGCGGCTGGCACAGCGGGCACCGTCGTCACTTGAGGGCCTGGTGATACCTGCGGGGCTGGTGATGCGGGCAGCGCTTGTGACGGGCCTGGCCCTGCCGGTGGCGCTGCCGGGGTAGCCTGTACGGGGGCGGCTGGCACCGCTGGTGCGGGGGCAGGGGCAAGCGCGGGGGCTGGTGCTGGAGAGGGGGGTGACAGGGCGGGTGGCGCTGCCGGCGCACCAGTGGCGGGCGCTGCTGGTGATGCGCCTGTGGCTGGCGGGGTTACTGGCGCGGCGGGGGATGTATCCGCCGGCCTGGTATCAGCCGTTGCCGGCGCACCTGGCACAGGTGCATTGGGGAGTGGAGGCAGAGGTGCGGTCTGCACCGCGCCCGGCGCAGGCACTGGCCCGGTCGTTGGGGCAGGCGGCAGCTGCGCCAGAGCGGCCATGGGCAAACTGATGGCCATGGCGATGACCAGCGGCATCCCGATTTTTGATTGCTGGAACGTGAAAAATGCCATTGCCGCCCGTCCGTGCCGTCTGGCCGCAGGGGTATCACAGCGATACCCGCATTGACCGAATCTGTTGCGCCCGAATCTTTCGCCATCAATACGGACATTTGCATGGCCGCGCCACGCCAAGAGAGTTCCGCGCCACGCCAAGAGAGTTCCGCGCCATGCCAAGAGAGTTCCGCGCCAGGCAAGCGCGTTCTGCGCGGCGTCCAAAATCTGTGCCCGGGCAAAGGCATGGATAAGGACAGGGGTCTGGAATCGCCTTGCCCGCCAATTTGCCCTATAGGGCGCATCGTTTGGATCTGACCGCAGGGAGACTCTGCCGCTCATGAGTGCGCTGACCGGCCACCGCTTTCTGAAGATGAACGGGCTCGGCAACGAGATCGTCGTGCTCGATCTGCGCGGCACCGCCTTGCGCGTCAGCGCAGTGGAAGCGGCGGCGATTGCGCGCGATCCGCGCTCGCGGTTTGACCAGCTCATGGTGCTGCATGATCCGGTGACGGCCGGCACACAAGCCTTCGTGCGGATTTACAATACCGATGGTTCGGAAGCCGGCGCGTGCGGCAACGGCACGCGCTGTGTCGCCTGGGCGCTGGCGGAGGATGCGCAAATGCGCATCAGCGACGGATCGGCCACGGATCATCTGTTGCTGCAAACCCGGCCCGGCCTGTTGCAGACCTGGCGGCGCGGGCCGTGGGATTTTACCGTCGATATGGGCGAGCCGCGCCTGAAATGGGATGAAATTCCAACGCGTGATCCTTTTTATGACACGACAGGCATTGAATTGCAGATCGGGCCGATTGATGCGCCGATTCTGCACACGCCCTCCGTCGTGAATATGGGCAATCCTCACGCGATTTTCTGGGTGCGGGACGTGCAGGGGTATGATCTCGCCAAAATCGGATCCCTGCTTGAGCATCATCCGCAATTTCCAGAGCGGGCGAATATCACGCTCGCTCATGTGGCGGCGCGTGATCATCTCATTATCCGCGTATGGGAGCGCGGGGCCGGTTTGACGCGGGCCTGCGGCACAGCCGCATGCGCCACACTCGTTGCTGCCGTACGCAAAAAATATTGTGACCGCAGCGCGCGCGTTACCCTGCCCGGCGGTGATCTGTTCATCGAATGGCGCGAGGATACCAATCACGTGCTGATGACAGGCCCGGTAGAGCTGGAATGGGAAGGCCGTTTCGATGCCGCCCTGTTTGCATCCGCCCGCGTGTGATGGTGCGCCCTTGTCCATTGATGTTGTGACCTTTGGCTGCCGCCTCAATGTGTTTGAATCCGAGGCGATCAAACGCGCGGCAGAGGCGGGCGCGCAAAACAACCTGATCGTCGTGAATACCTGTGCGGTGACAGCGGAAGCCACGCGGCAGGCGCGCCAGTCCATTCGCCGGATGCGGCGCGAAAATCCCGATGCCACCATTGTTGTAACGGGCTGTGCTGCGCAGGTTGAAGGCGCTGCCTTTGCCGCCATGCCGGAGGTCAACCGCGTCATCGGCAATGCGGAGAAAATGCGCAGCGAAACGTGGCAACATGATTTTCGCGCGCTGGACATATCAAGCCCAGCCGCAAAAATGGCGGTGAGCGATATTTTTCAAAGCCGCGAAACGATCCTGCCGCCGCTGGATAAATTCGACGGCCATACCCGTGCCTTTCTGAAAGTGCAGGACGGCTGCGATCACCGTTGCACCTTCTGCATTATTCCCTATGGCCGGGGTGGATCGCGCTCCGTACCGATGGGCGCGGTGGTGGAGCGGGTGCGCGCCCTGGTGGAGAACGGCACCAAAGAGGTGGTGCTCACCGGTGTCGATCTCACTTCCTATGGCGGAGATCTGCCGGGCACACCGGCCCTGGGCGCGCTGGTGACATCCATTCTGAAATTTGTGCCGGAATTGCCGCGCCTGCGGCTGTCCTCCATTGATGCGGTGGAAGCCGATGATGATCTGATTGATGCCTTTGCTACGCAGGAACGGCTGATGCCATCGCTGCATTTGTCGTTGCAGGCTGGTGATGATCTCATTCTGAAGCGCATGAAGCGGCGGCATTTGCGTGATGATGCCATTGCATTTTGCGCGCGGCTGAAAAAATTACGGCCGGATATGGCTTTTGGCGCCGATGTGATTGCGGGATTTCCTACCGAGACAGAGGATATGTTTCAGCGGTCGCTGGATATTCTGGAGGAATGCGGCATTGTTTATCTGCACGCTTTTCCCTATTCCGCGCGGCCCGGCACGCCTGCGGCCAAAATTCCGCCTGTGCCGGGGGATATTGTCAAGCAACGGACGAAGCGGTTGCGGGCACGCGGCGATGCATTGTTCCGCACTCACCTGCAAAACCATATCGGCGCCACCTGCATGGTGCTGACGGAGGCCAATGGCCTTGGCCATGCGGAGGATTTTTCGCTCGTGCAATTGCCGGAAAAAATGCCGCGCGGCGTGCTGACACCGTTCAAGATTATTGGTGCCAGTGAAAAAGCCTTGATTGCGGGTTGATTATCGCATCGCCTTATCCAAAAACCGGTTCCCACTTTTTGGGGCGATGCGTTACACACACCGGATCATCGTCAGCCGCTCCGGCATGGCCTCGACCGCAGGCCGGAATTGCCCGTCGGCATGGCGCACCAGCAACACGCCAGTGCTGACATCGAAATAAGCGCCATGCAGATGCAGCTTGCCGCGCTCATGCAAAATCCGGCAGCAGGGAAAGCTCAACAGGTTGGCGATGGATTGTTCGATAGACGCCAGCGCCAACCGCTCGGCATAAACATTAAGAGACTCGCCCGGCAGGCGGCCCCCAGCCCGGTCGGCGGCGTGATTGAGATTGGCCATCCATTTGCCGATAAAGTCACCGGGTGACAAAGGCTCGCTGGCATCGTCGGCAAAAGCACGCACGCCGCCGCAGCGGGCATGGCCGAGAACGACGATATGCTTCACCCGCAGCGCCTGCACGGCAAACTCCAGCGCGGCGGAGGCGGAGTGGTTGCGCCCATCCGGCTCATAGGGCGGCATCAGGTTGGCAACATTGCGCAGCACGAACATTTCGCCGGGGCGGGCGTCGAAAATCACCTCGGGCGAGACGCGGCTGTCGCAGCAGCCGATGATCATGATCTCCGGTTTCTGGCCGGCGGCGGCCAGTTCTTCAAACCGGCTCTGCTCGGTCAGGAAACGGCCATCCAGAAAGGCCTGATACCCGTCAGACAAGCGGGCGGGAAACGGGCTTGAGGCGGGGCGGTCTGTGTTGCTCATGCCCGTCATGAAGAGCGCCGGGGGCTATCCGTCAAGTCAGCCTAAAGTGAGATGCGGGCCATTCAAGGCACGCGCGGGCTTCACGGGTGATTTTTGTGTGTGCGGGGCGTAATCCTTAACTGCCCCTTAATCCGCCATATTCATTTTACACAGGCATGACGCGGACAGGGCAACCTGCCGGTGGCAGATTGCACAGACCAGACGCCGGGCTGGCGTTGACGGGGCAAAACAGTGGCGCGCGCGAATCCAGGAGATCGCCGGGAACCGACGATGGAGGGGCCGCAGGCTACGCCAGCGGGCGGCATGTTCATCCGCCCGGAAGACCGCCCCGCGCCGGATGGCCGCAAGACCCGTCCTGCCAGCCGGGACACCAGACAACCGGCGCAAGCTGCCGCTCCTTCCTCAAGCCCTGAGCCGACCCCACCAATGGCCCGATCCCGCACCACCGAAACAGGCAAAGGCAAGAAGGCGGGCCGCACGCGCCACAGGCGCGGCTTTTTTGGCGGGGTGATCTACTGGAGCTTTGTGCTTGGCCTGTGGGCGATCATTGGCGCTGGCGGCCTTGTGGCCTACCATTTCACCAAGTTGCCGCCGATCGACCAGATTGCCGTGCCGAAGCGTCCGCCGAATATCGCTATTCTCGCCGCTGATGGCACGCTGCTCGCCAACCGGGGCGAGACAGGGGGGCGCACCATCACCTTTGGCGAATTGCCGCCTTATCTGCCCAAGGCCTTCATCGCCATCGAGGATCACCGCTTCCGGTCCCATTTCGGCGTGGACCCCATCGGTATCACCCGTGCCGTGATCAAGAATGTCACTGGCAAGGGCGGCATGCAGGGCGGTTCGACACTGACTCAGCAGCTGGCAAAAAATATATTCCTGACGCAGGAGCGCACCGCCTCGCGTAAAATCCAGGAGGCCATTCTGGCCCTGTGGCTTGAGCATAAATTCAGCAAGGACCAGATTCTCGAACTGTATCTGAACCGGGTCTATTTCGGTTCCGGCGCTTATGGTGTCGAAGCGGCGTCGCAAAAATATTTCGGCAAATCCGCGCGCGCGGTGTCATTGCAGGAATCGGCCATTCTCGCCGGCCTCGTGCAGGCTCCCTCACGGCTTGCCCCCAACCGCAATCCCGATGCGGCGCAGGCGCGTGCTGCGCTTGTGCTCGCCGCCATGGCGCGGGAAAATTTTATTGATGACAAGCAGGCGAAAATTGCCATCGCCAGACCGGCAGAAGCGATTCGCCCCGGCGGGGCCAGCACCGCCAATTATGCCGCTGATTATGTGATGGATGTGCTGGATGATTTTGTCGGCAACATTGAAACCGACATCACCGTGCAGACCACCATTGATGGCAGGCTGCAAACAGCGGCCGAAAAAACCATTGTCGATGAACTCGATGCCAAGGGGGCGAAATTCGGCGTCAGCCAGGGCGCCCTGGTGGCGATGACGCCGGATGGTGCTGTGAAAGCCCTTGTTGGCGGGCGCAATTATTCCGAGAGCCAGTTCAACCGCGTCATTACGGCCAAGCGTCAGCCCGGATCGGCGTTCAAGCCGTTTGTCTATCTCGCAGCGCTCGAAGCGGGGCTGACGCCGGAAAGCATCCGGGACGATTCCCCGGTGTCTTATCGCGGCTGGTCGCCGGAAAATTATTCGCGGCAATATTCCGGCCCTGTCTCATTGACCAAGGCACTGGCACTCTCGCTGAACACGGTGGCCGTCAAGCTCGGACAGGAAGTGGGGCCGCGCGCTGTGGTGCGGGTGGCGCAGCGGCTCGGAATCAATTCGCCGTTGCAAGCCAATGCGTCGCTGGCGCTCGGCACATCCGAAGTGTCGCCGATCGAGCTTGTTGCCGCCTATGCGGTCATCGCCAATGGCGGCACCGGCATTATTCCCCATGTCATCACGCAGGTGAAAGCAGCGGACGGAAAAGTCATTTACAAGCGCAAGCCGGCCGCCATCGGCCGGGTCATCGAACATGACAAGGATGCGATGTTGCAGGCGATGATGCGTGAGACCTTGCAGGTTGGCACGGCGCGCAAGGCTGATTTGCCGGGCTGGGATGCGGCCGGGAAAACCGGCACAACGCAGGATTTCCGTGATGCGTGGTTTGTCGGTTTCACCGGCCATCTCGTCACCGGCGTGTGGTTCGGCAATGACGACAATTCGCCGACAAAAAAGGCCACCGGGTCCAACCTGCCGGTGGAAAGCTGGAGCCGCTTCATGAAAGTGGCGCATCAGGGCGTGACGCCGCTCACACTCATCGGTTCGCGCTACCGCATTGCGCCGGTGGAGGGTGTGCCATCGGATGCAGCACCGGCGGGTCCGCTCGCTGTGAACCCGGGGCAGACGCGCCCGCGCCCGCCGCGCAATGTTGCGGGTGTGCAAGAGGATCGGGCCTGGGAGCCTCCCAAGGAACGGGGCTTTCTCGAAAAATTGTTCGGCGGGTGATTGTTTCAGCCAATGCCGGTGGCGGCTTGACACGGAGACATCCATGGCCCGGACTGCATCATCTGACATGGCCAAAATTATTGCGGATGCCTATCGCATTTTTGCGCG
>JBOFCU010000282.1:0-12647 GCA_051646285.1 Beijerinckiaceae bacterium | reverse complement strand
CACCTCCTTCGGCAGTTTTTTCCATAAAGCCGGGTCCGCAATCATCGCCCGCACCTGTTCGGCCAGAAACGTCGAGAGCGGAAAGCGCCCGCCGGCGTAGGATGGCACTTTCGCATCTGTGCCCGGCGGCGCGCGCGTTACAATCACCTCATTGTCCTGCATGCCCTCAAAGCGCAGAATTTCTCCGGCGAAAATAAAGGTGTCACCACCCGTGAGCTGTTCGGCAAAATATTCCTCGACCTCGCCCAGCACGCGCCCGCCCATGGCAATTTTTCCACCGGCAGCACCAGCCGCGCGGGTGCGCACGCGGCCAAGCCGCACTGTCAGCATCGGCTCTTCCACAATGGTGCCGACGTTCATGCGGTAGCGCTGTGCCATCGCCGCATCGCTGATGCGCCACAGCCCATCCTTGCCTTTTTTGATTTTTGCAAAGCGGTCGTAGGATTTCAGCGCATAACCGCCTGTCGCCGCAAAATTGAGAATGTCATCGAAGGTCTGGCGGTCGAGATCCGCATAGGGCAGCGCGGATGTGACCTCTGCAAACAGCGCGTCGGCATCGAAGGCTTCCGAGCAGGCCATGCCCAGAACATGCTGGGCCAGCACATCAAGCCCGCCGGTTTTCACATCCGGCGTATCCTGCGCGGCCATCGCAACCGCATCCAGCGCCGCGCGGCACTCCATGGCCTCGAAGCGGTTGGTCGGCACGAGCAGCGCTTTTGAGGGTTCATCAAGCCTGTGGTTGGCACGGCCCACCCGTTGCATCAGGCGGCTGGCACCCTTGGGTGCGCCCAGATTGATGACAAGATCGACATCGCCCCAGTCAATGCCGAGATCGAGCGTTGATGTGCAGACGACAGCCCGCAATGTGCCGGCGGTCATCGCCGCTTCCACCTTGCGCCGCTGCGAGACATCGAGCGAGCCGTGATGCAGCGCAATGGGCAGGGCATCCTCGTTGAGGTCCCATAATTTCTGGAACAGAAATTCCGCCTGCATGCGTGTATTGACGAACAGCAGCGTCGTTTTGTGCGCCTTGATGGCGGAATAAATTTCGCCATAGGCATGCACGGCGGTATGGCCGGCAATCGGCAGCCGTGTTGCAGTTTTGAGAATGGACAAGTGCGCCGCTGCGCCACCTTTCAGCGTCACTAGCGCAGCCATTTTATTCTGTGTCTGGTCGCTCAGCCAGCGTTGCAACTGTTCGGGCGCGCGCACGGTGGCAGACAGGCCGATGCTGATGGCGTTTGGCGCAAAAAAACGCACGCGCGCGAGATCAAGCGCCAGCAGATCCCCGCGTTTGGATGTCACGAGGGAATGCAGTTCATCCACGATAATGCGCTTGAGATTGGCAAACATCGGCCGCGCATCACGATGGGCGAGAAGCAAGGCAAGCTGCTCAGGCGTCGTCAATAAAATATCCGGCGGCGACGTGCGCTGGCGCTGGCGCTTGGCAGCGCTGGTATCGCCGGTGCGCGTTTCAATCGTCACCGGCAGCGCCATCTCCGTGACCGGTGCTTCGAGATTGCGGGCAATATCGACCGTCAGCGCCTTCAGCGGCGAAATATAAAGGGTGTGCAGCGGTGACGGCGCAGGTTCTTTTGTGCCGGCGATTTTTCTCGGCCGGGTGCGCTGCGATAATGCGACGAGGGACGGCAGAAACCCCGCCAGCGTCTTGCCCGCGCCGGTGGGTGCCACCAGCAGAACGGACTCGCCGTCACGAACCTTTTGCGCCAGCGCAAGCTGGTGCGCCCGCGGGCTCCATCCGCGCGCCGCAAACCAGTCGAGAAAAAGCCGCGGCAGCAGGTCAGTCACAAGGCCATTCCGGGAAACAGCCTTGAATATAGGGCCTGAAGATTTTTTTGCATCAGTCTGAATTGAGGATCAGTGCGCCGGGTTATCCCGTCAGGTCGCACATCATGAAAAGGCTGTTCGGGTCCGGCCTGTATCCGGCAAAGGGCGGACAGTCCTTGAAACCATGCTTGCGGTACAGGGCAGCAGCCGGGCGGAAATAATCGAATGACCCTGTTTCCAGATACAGGCGCGCATAGTCACGGTCGCGCGCCGTTGCCATGATATGCGCAAGCATGGCACTGCCCACACCGCTGCGGCGCATGGCCGTGGCAGTGTGCATGGATTTGATTTCGCCAGCATCAGGCGCAAGCTGCTTGAGCGCACCGATGCCTGCCAGCACATCGCCGTGCCACGCAGCCCAGAAGGAAATATCGGGCGTTTTCAGGCCGCTCACATCCAGCGCATGGGCGCTGCCTTTCGGCGTCACTGCATGGGCCTGGGTGAAATGAAATTGCAGCAGCGCCACAATGCGCGGGTCATCAAGGTCGCCGGGGGCAATGCTGATCATGGCCGTTCTCTGACATGGGGTGGTTTGGGCGTTTCGATGACGACGGCGTAGCGCGCCGCAGCCTTGCCGCTGTTGTGAAATGTCAGCGGCGCATCAAGCGTCATATGCAGGCAGTCCCCCGGCTGCATCGGGTATGTTTGCCCGGCCACCGTCATTGTCAGGGCTCCATCCAGCAGCCAGATGAATTGGCACAGGGCCAAGGGCGCGGCATTGTCGAAAAAGACGGTCTGTCCGGCGGGCAGCGTCACCTCGACAATTTCCATGCCCGCCGCCCATCCCCGCGGCGATACATTGCGGCGGATATAGCCTGTTTCAGGGTCTTGCCATACTGTCTGTGCAGAGCGCTGCGCCAGCGGGCTGCGCGACGGGGAGCTGCCTTTGGCGGACACTGCGGCCCCTGTGTCCTCGAACAGGGTGGACAGGCCAAAGCCGAGCGCGTTGCAGAGCCGCGCCAGCAGGCTGGCGGTCGGGCTGGCCTCCCCCCGCTCGATCTTTGAAATCATGGCCCGGCTGACACCGGCGCGGGCAGCCAGCGCATCAAGCGTCAGGTCATGCTCGTGCCGCGCCGCACGCAGGCGCGCGGCAATGCGCAGGTCGAGAGCGGTCGCCGGGGGATCGGCAGAGGCGGGCATAGCTGATTCCATTATAGAAGAATGCAATCTTCTATATAAGAATCAAGCGCAAAAATTGGGCAGTCCCCGGTGCGGGATTCAGGCGCGCAGCATGCCTGTTGAAAGAAAATCGGTCAGCGCCGCCGTTTCAGCGGCAATATCGAGACCACGGCAGGCGAGCCACTCATCATTCATCAGCGTTGAGCGGTACCGTTCGCCGGAATCGCACAGCAGTGTGATGATCGAGCCGGTCTCACCGCGTGCCTGCATCTCAGACACCAGCCGCGCCACGACCCAGAAGTTGGTGCCGGTGGAACCGCCGCACGCCTTGCCGGTATGGCGAGACAGCACACGGGCTGCGGCGATGCTCTGCGCGTCGGTGATGGCCTCGGCCCGATCGATCAGGGCGGGGATAAAGGAGGGTTCGCAGCGCGGGCGCCCAATGCCTTCCACGCAGGACATCGGTGGCGGGGCGGTGCAGAGGCTGCGGTCTTTCAGATGCTGGTGAAACACCGATTGCACCGGGTCAGCCAGACAGATGTGCGTCGGCAGGCGGCGGTAGCGCACATAGCGTCCCAGCGTGGCGGATGTGCCGCCTGTGCCGGCCCCGACAACAATCCAGGCCGGCACCGGATGCTCTTCCCGCTCCATCTGCTGGAAAATGGAATCGGCGATGTTGTTGTTGCCGCGCCAGTCCGTGGCCCGCTCGGCATAGGTGAACTGGTCCATGAAATGCCCGCCAAGCGAGTCTGCCAAGTGCTCGCTCGCCGCATACATCTCCTGAGCGCTGTCAACGAAATGGCTCTCGCCGCCATAGAAGGCGATTTGCGCCACCTTCTCGGCGGAGGTGGAGCGCGGCATCACCGCGATAAAGCGCAGGCCCAGCATTTGCGCGAAATACGCCTCGGAGACGGCGGTTGAGCCCGATGAGGCTTCGATCACCGGGGTATCAGGCCCGATCCAGCCATTGCACAGGGCATGCAGGAACAGGGAACGGGCCAGCCGGTGCTTGAGGCTGCCTGTCGGGTGGGTCGATTCATCCTTCAGGTAAAATGCAATATCCGGCGCGCCCGGCAGGGGCACCCGGAACAGATGGGTGTCGGCAGACCGGTTGAAATCCGCCTCGATCATTTTCACCGCATCACGCGCCCAGTCACGGCGGGCAGCAATGGCGGGCGAGGTGCGATAGCTGGACATGGCAAACCTGACGACGCGATAGCAAGACTTTCATCGGCAGGGCTGAATGGCAGCCTTCGACCATTGCTGCAACAGCTCAATCAATTATGATTGGCCAATGATATTGGGGCGAGAACAAGCATGATCAGCAGGCCACGCAAAATTCCAGCCGTTCTGATGCGCGGCGGCACATCACGCGGCCCTTATTTTCTGGCGGGTGATTTGCCATCCGATAGGGCCACACGTGACAAGGTGCTGGCCGCCGTCATGGGGTCAGGAAACGCTCTGCAGGTTGATGGCATTGGCGGTGGCAATCCCCTCACCAGCAAGGTGGCGATTGTTTCAAAAAGCATGCGGCCTGATGCCGATGTTGATTATCTGTTTGCGCAGGTGGATATCCACAAGCCGTTCGTTGATACCAAACCCAATTGCGGCAACATGCTTGCAGGTGTTGGCCCGTTTGCCATTGAGGCTGGCCTTGTGCCGGCGCGGGATGGTGAAACGCCCGTGCGCATTTTTAATATCAACACTGAAACACTTGTGACGGCGCTGATACAGACGCCTGAGGGTGTCGTGAAATATGATGGCGGCTTTGCCATTGATGGTGTGCCGGGAACGGCTGCACCGATCAGCCTGATATTTTCAGAAGCGGCCGGCGCTGTGACAGGACAATTGTTGCCTGCAAAAAATTCACGCCAGACCATTGATGGTATCGATGTGAGCCTTGTTGATTATGCGATGCCGATCATGATTGTCCGCGCGGCAGATGTCGGTGTGCAAGGCACGGAAACGCCTGAGCAGCTTGATGCCAATCGCAACTTGTTCGCCTCTCTTGAGTCTATGCGGATGAAGGCCGGTGAATGGATGGGGCTTGGCGATGTCTCCAACAGTGTTGTGCCAAAAATGGCCCTTGTAGGTGCGGCGCGTGACGGCGGCACGATTCGGTCGATTTATCTGACACCCAAACAGGTGCACCGTGCGCATGCGGTAACAGGCGCGCTCTGTATTGCCGCAGCCACGAAAATTCCCGGTTCGGTCGCGCAGGAATTTGCCGCGCCGGGGCCGCTCGTTGTTATTGAACACCCGTCCGGAAAAATTGAAATTGAATTGCAGATTGCAGCCGATGGATCGGTCGCCCGCGCAGGTGTGATGCGCACGGCGCGGCGCCTGTTTGAAGGGCAGCTTATTGTCCCGCCAGGCATTTGGGTTTAGTTTCAGAAAAAAGAGGAAACAGCATGTCCATGACATTATTCAGCCGCCGCGCCCTTGGCGCTGTGTTGGTCACAAGTGCGGCATTGGCGGCCACGGCCAGCCTTGCGCAAAATTTTCCAGACCGGCCTGTCAAGTTGATCGTGCCCTATGCTGCTGGAGGCGGAACCGATGCCATCGCCCGGCTGATTGCCCATGGTGTATCGGAAGCGCTTGGGCAGAATATGAATGTTGAGAACAACGGCACGGCTGGCGGTAATGTCGCTTCGCAGCAGGCAGCCGCTGCGGCACCAGATGGCTATACAGTGCTCATGGCCAATCAGGGGCCGATGGTGGTGAATCCCCATTTGTTTAAATCAGTGAAAGTTGATCCGCTGACGGCTTTTGATCCTGTGACGTTGATTGCCACAGCACCTCTCGTGGTGGTGGTGCCGGCAAATTCGCCGCACAAGTCCATTCAGGCCCTGATCGAATTCGGCAAGAAAAATCCTGGCAAACTGACTTACGGTTCGGCAGGCAATGGCTCAGCCAGCCATCTCGCCACATTGCTGTTACAGAAAATGGCTGGCTTCCAGTCCGTTCACGTCCCGTATCGGGGGGCAGGGCCGGCTTTGAATGATCTTGTGGGCGGCCGTGCCGATTACATGGTTACAACCTTGCCTTCTGTGGTCGGGTTGATCGAGGGCAAGCAGGTCAATGCACTTGCGGTCACGACAAAGGCGCGTGCCAAGAAGCTGCCCGATGTGCCGACAATTGCTGAAAGCGGGCTGGCGGAGTATGATACGGGAGCATGGTATGGTTTCGTGGTCCCCAAAGGCACTCCGTCGGCCGTGGTGACAAAGCTGCGTGACGCGACGCTGGCAGCAATGAAATCAGCCACTCTCGGCCCCCGTCTTGAACAGGAAGGGGCCGTCATGGTCGGTAACTCACCCGATGAATTCCGGTCATTCATGGCCGTAGAATCAAAGCGCTGGGCTGACGTTGTGAAAGAGGCCAATCTGTCCATAAACTGACAAGAGCGGCACGTGCTGCGAAAACCCGGTCAGTGACCGGGTTTTTGTGATATTTTCGGCTTATCGCCCCATTGCGGGGTCGCACAGGCAAAAAACCGGTTTCCACTTTTCCCGATCATGGTCTATGGGCAGGCCATGACCACCCACCCAATTCCCAACATCCGCAATTTCTCCATTGTCGCCCATATCGACCATGGCAAATCGACGCTGGCTGACCGGCTGATTCAGCATACCGGCACGGTCGCCCTGCGCGACATGAGCGAGCAGATGCTCGATTCGATGGATATCGAGCGCGAGCGCGGCATCACCATCAAGGCGCAGACCGTGCGCCTCAACTACCGGGCCAAAGACGGCAAGGATTACATCCTCAATCTCATCGATACCCCCGGCCATGTCGATTTCGCCTATGAGGTGTCACGCTCGCTGGCAGCCTGCGAAGGTTCGCTGCTCGTGGTCGATGCCAGCCAGGGCGTGGAGGCACAGACGCTCGCCAACGTCTATCACGCGCTCGATGCCAACCACGAGATCGTGCCGGTTCTCAACAAGATTGATTTGCCTGCCGCCGAACCGGCCCGCGTGAAAGAGCAGATCGAGGAGGTTATCGGCCTTGATGCCTCCAACGCGGTGGAGATTTCGGCCAAGACAGGGATCAATATCGAGGGTGTGCTGGAAGCGATTGTCGAGCGCCTGCCCCCGCCCAAGGGCGATGAGACCGCGCCGCTGAAAGCCATGCTCGTCGATAGCTGGTATGATGCCTATCTCGGCGTCGTTGTGCTGGTGCGTGTCATCGATGGCGTGTTGAAGAAAAACTCTGCCATCACCATGATGGGCACAGAAGCCAATTATTCCGTTGATAAAATTGGCGTCTTCCGACCAAAAATGCAGGATGTGGAGCAGCTCACACCCGGCGAGATCGGATTTATCACCGCGCAGATCAAGCAGGTCGCAGATACCCGCGTCGGTGATACAATCACCGAAACAAAACGCCGGACAGCCCAGGCCCTGCCCGGTTTCAAACCGGCGCAGCCCGTCGTGTTTTGCGGATTGTTCCCCGTCGATGCCGCACAGTTCGAAGATTTGCGCGCCGCCATGGGCCGTTTGCGCCTGAATGATGCGAGCTTTTCCTATGAGATGGAAAGCTCTGCGGCCCTGGGCTTTGGGTTCCGCTGCGGCTTTCTGGGGCTTTTGCATCTGGAAATCATTCAGGAGCGCCTGAGCCGCGAATTCAATCTTGATCTGATCGCCACGGCACCCTCGGTGATTTATAAGATCAAGATGCGCGATGGCACGGCAATCGAGTTGCACAACCCGGCTGATTTGCCCGATGTGATGAAAATCGAGGCCATTGATGAGCCATGGATTCGCGCCACCATTCTGACGCCTGATGAATATCTCGGCTCCGTCATTAAATTATGTCAGGACCGGCGCGGCGAGCAGATTGATCTGGGGTACATCGGCAGCCGCGCCAAGGTCATTTATGATCTGCCGCTCAACGAGGTGGTGTTCGATTTTTATGACCGGCTGAAATCCATTTCCAAGGGCTATGCCTCGTTCGATTATCAGCTCCGGGAATATCGCGAGGGCGACCTCGTGAAATTGCAGATGCTGGTCAATGCCGAACCGGTGGATGCGCTCTCCATGCTCGTGCACCGCACACGGGCCGACATGCGTGGCCGCGCCATGTGCGAGAAACTGAAAGACCTGATTCCCCCGCACATGTTCGTTATCCCGATTCAGGCTGCCATTGGCGGCAAGATTATTGCGCGCGAAACCGTCCGCGCCCTGCGCAAGGATGTGACGGCGAAGTGTTATGGCGGTGACGCCAGCCGCAAGCGCAAGCTGCTCGATAAGCAGAAAGAGGGCAAGAAGCGGATGCGCCAATTCGGCAAGGTCGAAATTCCGCAGGAAGCCTTTATCGCCGCGCTCAAGATGGATGACTGAGATGGGATGGCGAGGTGTCAGACGCGCAACCGGTGCCGCAGCGCTGTTCTCTATCATGGTGGTTCTGCCCGCTCATGGGCAGCATCGCTACCGCGGCGGCTCTTTCGGAGAATTGTCAGCGATGCGCCGGCCACCCGGTGTGGGTATCGTGCATATCCCTTGCCTCCAGCTTTTTCTGGTCGGGCAGGAGCGCGGTGGCTGGCCACTGACAGCTCCCGAGTTCCGGCGCCTGCGCAACATCTCCCCCGCGATCGAGATGGATTTTACCGATATGGCAGCGTTCACGGTCCGGCGCGGTTGTGATGATCCCCGGACCCATCAGGACTATGTCAGCCGCCGGTGAGCATCCGGTGCCGGATAGGCTCCAGACGAACGCTTCGGAAGGGAAAAAGCGCAGGGAACAGGCCACCGCCCGGTTGTGCAGGTACGCAACATGGCCTGCATAATCCCATGCTTTAGCGGCATCCGCGCCCTCCAATCGCCTGATTCCCCTTGGTCAAGGGTTGCATATCGCGGTGAAGGCCTTATCAACGCACCAATTCTGACTTCAGCCGGACAAGCCATGCCATCGATCTATGCCTCGTTCTCAAGACATGCGCCGTCGCGCCGCGCCCTGCTGGCTGTGGGGGCTGGCCTTCTTGTGTCCGCCTGCAATTACAAGCTTGTGCCGGAACCGGCTGTGTCGGACCGCGACAAGGAATTGATGGCGCTTGTGCCAAAGGCCGAGCAGAACCTCGAATATGAGCGGTATGAGGTCAATTACGCCAGCAAGGAAGCGCCGGGCACCATCATCGTCGATACCAAATCCCGCTTTCTCTATTACATTCTGCCCAACAACCGGGCCATCCGCTACGGCGTCGCTGTTGGCGATGAGGCGTTTGGCTGGACCGGGGAATCCAACATGCAGCGCAAGGCGGAATGGCCGCGCTGGATCCCGCCCAAGGACATGCTGGCGCGCTGGCCCCATCTGGCCCCCCATGCGGGCGGCATGGAAGGCGGGCCGGACAATCCGCTGGGTGCCCGCGCCCTCTATCTCTATCAGGGTGGCCGCGACACGCTCTACCGCATCCATGGCACCAACGAGCCGGAAAAAATCGGCCAGGCGGTGTCGTCGGGCTGCATCCGCATGCGCAACATCGACGTGATCGATCTGTATGAGCGCACCAAGGTCGGCGCCAAGGTGATTGTGAGCTGAAAAACGCGCGCTCGCGAAAACACCAAAGCGCCCGCAGGGCGCTTTTTTGTTACCCGTTCACTGCCAGATACAGCGAATAAATCGAGGTCGTGCCGCAGATAAACAGGCGGTTGCGCTTCGGCCCGCCGAAGGTGACATTGGAGACAATTTCCGGAACGCGGATTTTGCCGATCAACGTGCCATCCGGCAAAAGGCAATGCACGCCATCATGCGCGCTCGACCAGATGCGGCCATCGCGATCAATGCGAAATCCGTCAAACAGGCCAGCCGTGCAGTCCGCCAGCACGCCGCCGCCACTGAGCCGGTTGTCGCCACTCACACCAAAGGCACGGATATGGCGCGGCCCATCGGGCCGGTGGGAAATGCCGGTATCTGCGATGTAGAGCGTGTTTTCATCGCGTGAAAACGCCAGCCCGTTCGGCCGCTCGCAATCGTCACACACCACATCGACCGCACCGGTGCGGGGATCAATGCGGTAGACGTTGCAGGCACCAATCTCGCTGTCTGCCTTTTCACCCTCATAATCGAAACGGATGCCGTAGTCGGGATCGGTGAACCAGACCGTGCCATCGGATTTGACCACCACGTCATTGGGAGAGTTGAATCGCTTGCCGTTCCAGCGGTCAGCCAGCACGGTGATCGAGCCATCATGTTCGGTGCGCGTCACGCGCCGTGTCAGATGCTCACAGGAAATCAGGCGCCCTTGCCCATCAACAGTGTTGCCGTTGGAATTGTTTGAGGGGTAGCGGAACACGGACACGGAGCCATCGGTTTCATCCCACCGCAGCATCTGGTTGTTGGGAATATCCGAAATGACGAGATAACGCCCGGCGGCAAACCAGGCCGGCCCTTCCAGCCAGCGCGCGCCGCTCCACAGCCGCTCCACACGGGCATGACCGATCAGGCAGGATTTGAAGCGCGGATCAATGATGTCAACGGATGTGCCTTCAGGCTGGCCGAAAAAAATCTGCGCCTGCGTCATGGTGAAAACTCCCGGCTGTTCTTGTCATCATGCAAATGTCTTGCGCGGATCGAACGCATCGCGCACCGCTTCGCCAATAAAGATCAGCAGCGACAGCATCAGCGCGATTATGCAGAAGCCGGTCAGCGCCAGCCACGGTGCCTGCAAATTGGCCTTGCCCTGTGCCAGCAATTCCCCCAGCGAGGGTGAACCGGGCGGCAGGCCAAACCCGAGAAAATCCAGCGATGTCAGCGTCGCGATCGAACCGTTCAGCACAAATGGCAGATAGGTGATGGTGGCCACCATCGCATTCGGCAGCAGATGCTTCATGATGATGGTTGAATCCTTGAGGCCCAGCGCCTTGGCCGCCCGCACATATTCAAAATTGCGCGCGCGGAGAAATTCTGCACGGACAACACCGACCAGCGACACCCATGAAAACAGCAGCAGGATCCCGAGCAGCACAAAAAATCCCGGCGTGATCACGGCAGAGAGAATAATCAGCAGGTAAAGCGAGGGGATCGAGGTCCAGATTTCGATGAAGCGCTGGAAAATCAGGTCCGTCCAGCCGCCGAAATACCCCTGAATGGCACCGGCGGTAATGCCGATGGCGGACGAGACAGCCGCGAGAATCAGGCCGAACAGCACCGAGAGCCGGAAGCCATAAATCAGCCGCGCCAGCACATCGCGGCCCTGATCATCGGTGCCAAGCCAGTTCCGTTCAATATCCTTGCAGCCCAGCGTGGCCGCCTCACGCCCCTTGTTGCGGTCCAGCTTTGCTGCAGACTCGCGGCACTGCTCATCCTTCAGGCGCCATGTCGGCGGTGAAGGCGCCGGCGTCGGCAAATCGAGATTGTGGGTGCGGTAGGAAAAGCGCACCGGCGGCCACAGTGCCCAGCCATGGGCCTCGATTTCATTGGCAATCGCCGGGTCGCGATAATCCGTTTTGGCCAGAAATCCGCCGAATTTTTCTTCCGGATAATCAATCAGCGCCGGAAACAGTATTTCGCCCTTGTAGCGGGCTATCAGCGGGCGGTCATTGGCAATGAGTTCGGCAAACAGGGTGCCTAGAAACAGCGTCATGAAAATCCAGAAGGCCCAGTAACCGCGCTTGTTGGCCTTGAAATTGGCCAGCCTGCGCTGGTTGATGGGCGAGAGGTTGAACCAGCCCTTGCGGGGCAGGGGCGGCGCCAGACGCGGGCGCAGCGGGGCGGTCAATGCAGCATCCATCTCACACCTCCCGCGTTTCAAAATCGATCCGCGGATCAATCAGCGTATAGGTGAGATCAGACAAAAGATGCACGAACAGGCTGATCAGTGAAAAAATGAACAGGTTGGCAAACACCACCGCATAGTCGCGGTTGAGCACGGATTCAAATGACAGTAGGCCGAGGCCGTCGAGTGAAAAAATCGTTTCGATCAGCAGGGATCCGGCAAAAAAGGCATGCACGAAAGCGGCTGGAAATCCGGCAATAACAATCAGCATCGCATTGCGGAACACATGCCCGTAAAGCACCCTGTTTTCGCTCAGCCCCTTCATGCGGGCGGTCAGCACATATTGCTTGCGGATTTCATCAAGGAACGAATTTTTTGTCAGCAGTGTCGAGGTGGCAAAGGCCCCCAGCGACATGGCCGTCACCGGCAAGATGATATGCCAGAGATAATCCGCGGCCTTGCCCAGTGGTGAAAGCTGGTTCCAGTTGTCAGAAAAAAGCCCGCGCAACGGAAAGATCTGCCAGAACGAGCCGCCGGCGAACAGCACAATCAGCAGGATGGCAAACAGAAATCCCGGAATGGCATAACCGACAATCACGACACCGGATGTCCACACATCAAAGGCTGATCCATCGCGCACGGCCTTGCGGATGCCAAGCGGGATCGAAATGGCGTAGGACAACAGCGTCATCCACAATCCCAGCGTGATGGAAACCGGCAGCTTTTCCTTGATCAGTTGCAGCACCGGCACATCGCGGAAATAGCTCTTGCCGAAATCAAAGCGGACATAATCACCGAGCATCTTGAAAAAACGCTCATGGGCGGGCTTGTCAAACCCGAACTGTTTTTCAAGCTCGGCAATAAAGGCCGGATCAAGCCCCTGCGCGCCGCGGTATTTGGCGCTGACGGATTCCGATCCGCCCGAACCCTGATTGGCTGTTGCAGAGTTGAAATCACCGCCAGCCGCGCC
>JBOFCU010000147.1:0-8442 GCA_051646285.1 Beijerinckiaceae bacterium | reverse complement strand
AGATGAGAAGCCTTGCCGTGAGAGCAGACGCTGGCGGAGAGAATAGGCCTGATGTCGAACCTTCTCCAGCTCCCGCCGCTGCCGCCGCACGTTGCGTGCGCGCCATGGTACAATTCTGGCACCAGAGCGCAGCGCCTGAATTTCCAAAAAGTTGGCGCACGGCGTGATGTCAAAAGGGATCAGAACAGTCCAGCGTCAGGCGTATATTTGTTCAACTTTTTGCGGTCGATGGTGATGCCAAGGCCAGGCGTATCGGGAATGGTCAGATCGCCATTCTCGTCGAGCACGAAAGGCTCGGCCAGAATGCCGTCGACATAAGGACTGCCACCGATGAACTCGACAAGATCGACCCCCGGAAAGGCTGCGGCCATCTGCAAATCCGCGGCGACTCCCAGCGCCGTGTTCCAGCCATGGCCGACATAGCGCACGCCATGATCCTGCGCCATCCACACAATGCGCCGCTGTTCGCTGATGCCGCCGACCTTCGTCACATCAGGCTGCACGATGTCGAATGCGCCGCGGCTCAGCCAGGGCATGAAACTCTGCCGGCGCGTCAGCACCTCGCCGCCGGCAATCGGCACCGGGCTTGAACGCCGCAATGTGCAATAATCATCGATGGCGTCCGGTTTCAGCGCCTCCTCGAACCAGCCCACATCGTAATCCTTGAGCATCTGCGCCGTGCGCATCGCCCATTTCAGCCCGTGCGGCCAATAGGCGTCGCTCGCACCGGCATCGACGAACAATTGCGAGTCCGCGCCAATGCCCTCGCGCGCCGCGCGCACAATCGCCTCATCGAGTTTCGCGTCATGGGCGCGTCCGAACGGCCCCCAGCCGATCTTGAACGCGCGAAACCCCTTGGCGTGATAGCCGGCGACGATGTCGCGCATCAGCGCCGGCTCCTCCATCAGCAGCGAGCAATAGGGTTTCACCTTGCGCCGGTAATTGCCGCCGAGCAGCTGGCTCACCGGCAGCCCGGTCGCCTTGCCGAGAATATCCCACAGCGCAATGTCGATGCCGCTGATTGTGTGGGTCAGCGTGCCGCCGCGCCCCATCCAGAACGTGTTCTGGTGCAGCTTTTCCGCCACGCGCTCCGGTTCCAGCGCATTTTCGCCGAGCAGTAAAGGCTCCAGCACTTTGAGCCCCGCCTGCGCCAACCGGCCATCGGTGAAGACGCTGCCATAACCGGTAATGCCAGCATCGGTATGAACGGCGATCAGCGCATGAATAGAATCCTCGGGCCGGATTTCGTTAGCCCAGCCGCCCTTCGGACTGTCACCGAACAGTGGTGCTGCTGCGACGCGCACGATGCGGGCCGGCGCCAGCCTTGGTTGTTCGCGCATCATCGATCCCCTGCAGTCTCGCCCTGCGGCGCTCATCCTGAATCGCTTCGTAATCCACGGCGAGATTCATCACCGTAATATGGTCATGCAGCGTGGCGGTAATTTTAGCCTTGTTGCCTTTCATCAGCACGCCCAGCAGATCGTGATGCTCTTCGACAATCGCCGCCATGGGTTTGCCCAGCGTTGCAAGGCCAAACACAATCGTCAGCTGCCGCGCCAGCGTTTCCCACAGATCGAGCACGACACTGTTGCCGCCGAGCCGGCACATGGCGCGGTGAAAGGCCGTATCAGCCGCCGCGAGCCCATAGGCATCCCTGCGCCGCGCCATCAGCTCCATGTCCGCCACCGCCTGCCGCAATGGCGCAATCCATTCGCCGCGATGGTGGCCGGCATCCACCGCCCGGTGCGCCGCGCTCGTTTCCAGCGCTGTGCGCGCCTCCACCAGATCGCGCACCCAGCGGTTGGTGAGCGGCCGCAGGCGGATGCCCTTATAGGGCTCGTTGATGACAATGCCGCCGCTTTCCAAGAGCCGCAGCGCCTCGCGCACCGGCACGCGGCTGACGCCGAGCTTCTGCGCCAGATCGGTTTCGACAATGCGGTCGCCCGGCAGGATCGCGCCGCGCGCCGCTTGCGACACAATGGATTCCACCACACGGTCAGCCAGCGTTTGCGGCTGCAGCTTCGGCCATGCCGGCTCATCGCCGGACGGGGCGACGGGCTTGAGGCTGGGGCGGACATGGCGGTTCATGCGGTCATTGTCTGGCGGGATTCGCGCCGCCGGGAAAGGCGGCTTGACTCTCGTGACAATGGTATACAATCATACAATCCACTCCTCAAGTGCTGATCGCAACCCCGTGGATGGAGGCAGCGGCGCTCATGTCCGGCTCAAACGTCAAAAGCCGCATTCGCTGCGAGGTGGATTTCGACAGGGACGGGCGGCAGGCGGTTTATTTGCGCGCGCCGCTGTCGCGGAACACATCGGGCTGGGGCGCTGTGGAAATTCCGCTCGTTGTTCTGAAAAATGGCAGGGGCCCGACCGTGCTGTTCACCGGCGGCGTGCATGGCGATGAATATGAGGGACCGATTGCGATTTCAAAATTGATCCGCAGCCTCGATCCGCAACAGATTCAGGGCCGCGTGATCATGATGCCGGCGGTGAACATGCCGGCGGTGCTCGCCGACACGCGCCTGTCGCCGGTCGATGGCCGGGACATCAACCGCTGTTTTCCCGGCAATGCGCGCGGCACATTTTCCGAAATGCTGGCGCATTTCATGGACAGCGTCATCCTGCCCCATGTCGATATTTCCGTGGATCTGCACACCGCCGGCCATTCCATGGAATCCGCGCTGTCAACCAACATGCACTATGTCGAGGATGCGGCGATCCGCGAGCGGACGATGGCCATCGCAGCGGCGTTTGGCGCTCCCTTTAACGCGGTGTTCTGGGGCGTGGATGAGGGTGCGACCTTCACCTCCTGCGTCGAACGGCGCGGCAAAATATCTATCGGAACGGAACTGGGCGGCTGGGGCCGCGTCAATGTCGAGGGCGTGCGCATCGCCGAGCGTGGCCTGCTCAATGTGCTGAAGGCCGCCGGTGTCATGGAGGGTCTGCCCGAAACGCGCCAGCGCGACGGTTCACCGCACACCCGCCACATGATGGTCAAGGATTCACGCAATTTCCTGTTTGCGCGCCATGCCGCAACCTATGAGCCTGCGCATATCGCCGGCGATGTGGTGCGGGCCGGTGATCGTGCCGGGCTGCTGCATTTTGTTGAGGATTTCGACCGCGATCCGGTCGCAGTGCATTATGAAACCAGCGGGGTGCTCTGGATGGCGCCGGGGCCGGGCCGCGTGCAGCGCGGCGACTGCATCGGCGTCGTGATGCAGGATTACGATGCCGCGATAGCGGCCGCATAGGGAATTGCCGCGATGACCCGCATCCTCATCATCGAGTGCATGCAGGAGATATCGACGTTCAATCCGCTGCCGTCGGGCTATCGCGATTTTCGCATCACCCGCGGCGCAGAGTTGCTCAAGCAGCGCGGGCTGAACACCGCCATCGGCGGGGCCTTGTCAGTTTTCGAACAGCGCGGCGATGTCGAACTTCTGCCGGTGATCTCGGCAACCGCGCCCAGCGCCGGGATTTTGTCGGCGGACGGATGGGCGCAACTCTCCGGCGAGATCATTGCCGCCGCCGCGGCGCAGGCGCAGAATGTCGGCGCAGTCTATGTGTCGCTGCACGGCGCCATGGGCGCTGTCGGGGAACTCGACCCGGAAGGCTGGCTGCTCACGGAAATCCGCCGCATCGTCGGCCCCGCCGTGCCGATGGTGATTTCGCTCGATCTGCACGGCATTCTCACCGAGCGCATGCTGGCGCAGATTGACGGGCTGGCGATTTACCAGACCTATCCGCATGTGGATTTTGCCGATACGGGCGTGCGCGCCGCGCGCCTGCTGCTGAAAATACTGGACGAGGCATTGCAGCCGGCCATCGCCCGCGTCGTCATTCCCGCCCTTGTGCGCGGCGATGAACTCGTCACAAAGTCCGGCTGTTATGGCGATATTCTGCGCGACGCCCACCGGCTTGAGAAGGAGGGCGCGGCGCTCGCCACCGGCCTGATGATCGGCAACCCGTTCACCGATGTGCCGGAACTTTGCAGCCAGGCGCTGATCTGCGTCGCCGAACCCGACGCACAGACCGGGCGTTACATCACCGATATGGCGCACGCCTTCTGGCAGCAGCGCCACCGCATGCAGGGCAAGCTGATCCCGCTCGACAAGGCCATTGCACAGGCCCGCACCATCGAAGGGCCAGTCATTTTCACGGATGCGGCGGATGCCACCTCGTCGGGGGCAACCGGCGATTCCAATGTCATCCTGCGCGCCTTGCTGGAGTCAGGCTATAGCCGCCGCGTGCTGCTGCCGATTGTCGATGCGGCTGCGGCCAAAGCGGCTGCGGCGGCCGGAATTGGTGCGGAAATTTCCGTGACACTGGGCGGAGAGCGCGATCCGCGCCGCTTCACGCTCTTGCGCGTGACCGGCACCGTGCAAAGCCTGTCGGACGGGCGCACGCAACTGGAAACCATGCGCGCGCCGATCAATGCCGGACTGACCGCCGTCCTGCGCGTAAACAATATCACCATCGTCGTGATGAGCGAACCCTGTTTTCTGTTCGACCGGTCGGTGTTCTACGCCAATGGCTGCAACCCGCAGCATTTCGACCTGACGGTCGTGAAATCGCCCCACACCGAATATCATATGTTTGATGAGTGGGTGGTGAAGAATTTTAATATCGATGCACCCGGTTCAACCAGTGCCGATCTTAAAAGTCTCGGCCACACCATCTGCCACAGGCCGATGTTTCCGCTCGATGCGGATGCCACATTCACTCCCCGCGTTACATGGTTCAGGAGGTCCGGGACTGCATGAAGATCGAGGCTGTCGATTTTTTCTATGTGTCCATGCCGGTGGTCACGACCGAGGCGGATGGCAGTCAGGATGCGCTGCTGGTGCGTGTTTCCGGTGGCGGGCATGTCGGCTGGGGCGAGTGCGAGGCGGCGCCGCTGCCCTCCATCGCCGCCTTCGTCTGTCCGATGTCGCATGGCGTCTGCCGCCCGGTGCAGGATTCCATTCTGGGCCAGACGCTCGACGGCCCGGCGGATATTGCGCGCATGTCCGCGCATGTCGCCTATGACAGCATGGATCTGCTGCAGGCCGCGCACACCATGTCCGGCATCGAGATGGCGATGTGGGATCTGCTCGGCCGCGCCCGCAGCGCGCCGGTCTGGTCGCTGCTCGGTTACAAGGCAAGCCATGCCAAGGTGCCTTATGCCTCGCGCCTGTTTGGCGATACGCCGCAGGAAACGCTGGCGGCGGCGCGGCTGTCCCGCGAGCAGGGTTTTCGCGCCGCGAAATTCGGCTGGGGTCCGATCGGGCGCGGCAGCGTCGCGCAGGACGCGGATCATTTTGCAGCAGCGCGCGAAGGTTTGCGCGAGGATGGCATTCTGCTTGTCGATGTCGGCCAGATTTTTATTGAGGATGTTGAGCGCGCGGTGGCGCGCCTGCCGGCGCTCGAAGAGGCCGGCGCGCTGTGGCTGGAGGAGCCGTTTCAGGCCGCGGCTTACGAGGCCTATGGCGCGCTTGCCAAACGCAGCGGCAAGGTGCGCCTTGCCGGCGGCGAAGGGGCGCACGATACGCACATGGCCCGCCATCTCATCGATTACGGCGGCGTCGGATTTATCCAGATCGATTGTGGCCGCATTGGCGGCATCGGGCCGGCGAAATGGGTGGCTGATTATGCGGCGGCGCGCGGCGTCACCTATGTCAACCACACCTTCACATCCCACCTCGCGCTGTCGGCCTCGCTGCAACCCTATGCGGGCCTGCAAGGCCACACCATCTGCGAATATCCTGCCGCGCCAAAGCCTGTGGCCGAAGCCTTTATTGCCAACAAGATTCAGCGGGACGCGCAGGGCGAAATTCGCGCCCCCGATGCGCCCGGCCTCGGAATCGACATCAATGCCGACGGCGTGCGCCAGTATCTCGTCGATGTTGACATCAGGGTCGGCGGCAAAACCCTCTACAGGACGCCACAGATCTAGAAATATGCCCCGCTGCGGAACCCGGAGAGCCAAGTCATGGCCAACCTGCACAGGCTGAACATCAATGATGATGCGGAATGGGCGCTGCGCCGGGATCTCGCCGCGACATTCAGGCTGAGCGCACGCGAAAAATGGAACGAGGGCATCGGCAACCACAACAGTGCGATGATCGCCGGCACAGAGCTGATGCTGATCAATCCGCGCGGCATGATTTTCCACGAGTTGCGGGCAAGTGATCTCATCGTCTGCGATCTCCACGGGCATGTAGTTTCCGGCAAGGGTGAGTTGCGGAAAGTCGCGCACCATATTCATTCACGCATCCATCTCATGCACCCGCAGGCGCAGATCGTGCTGCATGTTCACCCACCCTACACCACGGCACTATCGCTGGTGGACGGTGGGCGGCTGGAAATGGCACATTTTAATGATCTAACGCTGAATGACCGCATCGCGTATGATGACGAAATGAATGGCGTGGTGCTGGATGACAGCGAGGGCGACCGAATTGCCCGCCTTCTTGGCAAAAAGACCACGCTGGTCATGGGAAGTCACGGGCTGACCACGGTTGGCCCGACGGTGGCGGATGCTTATTGCGAACTCGCCAGTGTGGAGCGCTCGGCGATGTGGCAAACGCTGGCGCGCAGCCATGGTCGCCCCTTGCGCCAGCTGCCTGATGCCAGCAGGCGCAACCATTATGGACCATTCGGTGAGGTCTGGGATGCCGCGCTCGAATTTGCTGCCTACAAGCGCATTCTAGATAGGGAAGAACCGGACTACGCGACCTGACGTCTTCAAATGCAAAAGCCACGGGAGACCAACATGATAAGCCTTCGCACATTCCTCAAAGCCGGCGCGGCGCTTGCTGTGCTGGTGGCCCAACCACTGACGATTACCGAAGCGCTTGCGCAAAAGCGCGGTGGCGAAATCATTATGGCGCAGCAGGCGCAGCCACCGACCATCGATGGCATGACGACAACCGCGCAGGCGACGCGCAATATTTCCCTGCACATCTGGGAAATGATCATCACGCGGGATGAAAATGCGAATGTCACTGGCGATTTGGCCACCAGTTGGAGCGTTTCACCCGACGGATTGACCTACACGTTCAACCTGCGGGAAGCGCGCTTTCACAACGGTAAGATGATGACATCGGCAGATGCCAAGGCGTCGCTGGAACGGTATGCGAAGGTGGGCGCAAGCCCTTTCATGAAGCCCGTGAAGGAGATGGCGACACCCGATGCACGCACCCTCGTCATCACACTTAACAATCCAGTTCCCGGATTTCTTGAGCAGCTGTCGAGTCCGCGCGCCCCTGCCGTGGTCATCCCTGCGGAGGAAGCGGGCAAGGAGGCGGGTAAAATTGAGAATATCGGCACCGGTCCCTTTCGCTTCGTTGAATTCCGGCCTGACAGCCATGTGAAGCTTGCGCGTTTCGATGGCTATATTCAAAGCCCGAGTGGCAACGGCCGCGATGGTTTCGGCGGCAAGAAAACAGCCTGGGTTGATGCCATCACCATCCGCTTCGTGCCGGAGGGCGGCGCGCGCACCGCCGGCCTGCAATCCGGCGATTTCCATGTGCTGGAGCAAATCCCGACGCCGGCCGCCAAGCGCCTCGCCAATGATCGCACGGTGACGATGCACGAAATGCTGCCCTGGGCCTTTCAGGTCTTTATTTTCAACGCGTCGCAGCCGCCGACCAACAACGCCAAGGTGCGGCAGGCCATTCAGGCCGCGATTGATCCCGAGGAGGTCATGGCGATCTCCACGGACGGCTCCTATCGCCTGCTGCATGGCTGGCAATATCCGAACACGCCCTATTTTCAGGGCGATCTCGGCAAGGAGCATTACAACCAGAAAAACGCGGCGAAGGCCAAGGCGCTGCTCGCTGAAGCCGGATACAAGGGCGAGGAACTGACCATCCTCACCGATTCCAGTTTCAAGAACCACAATGACACGGCCATCACCATCGGCGAGCAGCTGAAGGCGATTGGCATGAAGGTCAATGTCAAGGTGGTGGACTGGCCAACCGCCCTCGCCAGCACGGCCAAGAAGGATGGCTGGAATGCGTGGCCGCTGATGATGGGCATCGAGCCTTATGAAGGTCCTTACAACGTCGTCAGCTTTTTCTCTGGTCCCAACGCGCGCATGCAGGTGCAGGATCAGGTCATCGATGCGGCGAATGACACGCTCAACAAGGCGCTGGCGTTGCCCGAACGCCAGGCCGCGTTCGGCCAGTTCCAGAAACGGATGATGGACGAAGCCTTTGTCATCAAGGTTGGCGAGGTGGGAATTTTTCAGGCCACGCGCGCCAGCGTGAAAGGCTACAAGCCCTACCGCATTCCGCGCCTGTGGGATGTGTGGGTTGAATAATGCTGCGACAATGGCGGGCGTGACGCTGCGCCCGCCCTGTGCCTGCGTGGCTGCGGTGCAAGCCCCTGGAGGGCACCGATGACGCGCTACCTGCTTGGCCGCATCGCCAGCGCCGGACTGGTGCTGCTCGT
>JBOFCU010000261.1:0-1860 GCA_051646285.1 Beijerinckiaceae bacterium | reverse complement strand
AATAAAATGCTCTTGCCTATGCTATCGTCGATGGACGAATCGGCTTAATATTTATCACACCCCCTCGACCTGCAACACTGTCCCGCCGTCAGCCAGCCCCACCACCTTCACCTTTTTGCCCGCGACGAAATCCGGACCTGTCACCCGCCAGATCGTGTCATCGATGCTGATGCGGCCCATGCCGTTTTCAATCGGCGAGGTCAGGGTCACGGTGCGGCCAATGAGGGCGGCGGAGCGCAGGTTGAGGTTTGGCTGTTCGCCTTCGCCGCCGGTGATTTTCCGGGTCATCTGCCGGCCGATCACCACCATGATGAGGGATAAGACGGCGAAGGTGATGATCTCGCCGGAAAAACCCAGCGGTGCGAGAAACAGGATCAGCCCGGTGATGATGCCGGCCAGCCCGAACCAGAGCAGGTAAACGCCCGGCGCAATCATCTCCAGCGTGGCGAGGGCAAGGCCGGCGATAAGCCAGACATAGGGGCCGAGAGCGGTCATGGGTTTTATCCGTTGGGTTGGCGTGTTGCCATTATTTCAGAATTTGCAGCGCTGACAAATGATTGCCGCTGACATGGTTGTTGCACGGTTGTGAATCAGCAACGATAGAGGCTGTTGCCGCGAGGAGTGCTGCATTGTGGCTTTGAACATTCGTCTGGCCGCATGGATTGCGGTTTTTCTGGCGGGATATGTGCCTGCGGCAGGTCAAAGCCTGCCATTGACCGGCCCACCAATTGCACTGACGCCGGTGCCGGGCGAAGCATGGCGCGAAACCATCCGGTCTGACGGGTATCAGACATGGGTGCGGCTGAAGGCCGCCGATGGCACGCCGATGGTGTTCACCCTCTCGTGCCTTCAGGGGCGCGGCACTGTCTTTCTCCAGCGCGATGCGCAGCCGCAGGATACGCTGCGGATCACCATGGTTGTCCGCGCTGGCGGGCGGCAGGTGTTGCAAGAGGAAGCAGAGCTTTATGTTGCGGGCTACACCACGCGCTGGGTCGAGCCAGCGGATTTTCTGGCCGCGATGGGGGCGCTGCTGGATCGGCGGGAGATCGAGTTGGACATGCAGGGCGGCACGAGGCGGACCCAGTTCAATCTGCGCCTGCCTGATGCCCGGGGTTTTGGCCGTGCGGCGGAGCGCTGCCCCGCCGTCATGCGATAATCAGCTCAGACGCTGCCGGTTTCGCCACCGCCGCGCGTGGCCGGCACAGTGCGGCGCGGGGTTGCGCCCGGAGCCGGGCTGCCAACGGGCGGCGGATTGCCGAACAGGCCCTTGCTGAGGTCACTGATGCCGCCCAGCGTGGAGACCAGCGCCGATACCTCCATCGGCATGAACACCAGCTTCTGGTTGGGGGAAGCGGCCATCTTGCCAAAGGCCTCGACATATTTTTCGGCAATGAGGAAGTTGGCGGCGGCGCGGTCGCCCTTGGCGATGGCATCCGACACCATGGCTGTCGCCTTGGCTTCGGCCTCTGCCTGCCGCTCGCGGGCCTCGGCATCGCGGAAGGCGGCTTCCTTGCGGCCCTCGGCTTCGAGAATCTGGCTTTGCTTCATGCCCTCAGCCTTCAGCACGGCGGACTGGCGCAGGCCCTCGGCCTCAAGCACGGAGGCGCGCTTGTCACGTTCCGCCTTCATCTGCCGGCCCATGGCGTCCACCAGATCGGCGGGCGGGATGATGTCCTTGATCTCGATGCGGGTCATCTTGATGCCCCAGGGGGATACGGCGCTGTCCACCACGCGCAGCAGTTTCTCGTTGATCTCGTCGCGGTGGGACAGAAGCTGGTCCAGATCCATCGACCCCATCACCGAGCGGATGTTCGTCATCACCAAATTAAGCAGGGCCAATTGGAGATCCGACACCTCATA
>JBOFCU010000256.1:0-2917 GCA_051646285.1 Beijerinckiaceae bacterium | reverse complement strand
ACCATCCGTCAAACGCGCACCGATAGTGCTGCCGACGCCGCCATAAATGCGGGCGCGCGCAATATGTTCGGACTTGCAAAAATCCTCGATAGCCTGGCAAAAATCCTGATTGGGCCGCAGGCGTATGGCATAGGCTTTTTTCAGCGCTATATCGGCAAGTGTGGCCTCTGCTTTCACCGGGCCGAAGAGTGTGAAGTTCGTCTCGGGATCGGGATGGCTTTCAAAACAGGCGCCGGTGATGGCAAAAGCCTGCACCATGGCAGGTTCCGCTACAATGGTTTCGTCTGGCAGGATATGGCCGCCAGACCGTTTGCCGCCGGCTTCTTGCCAGATCGCGTGACAATGGAAAAAAGGCGCACCGTTTTTTTGGCCGACCGTGATGGCGCCATTTTCTATGCGGCTGATACCAGCAGGCCGGAATATATCGCTGTAGAATGCGGCATTCTCACCTGTTTTTGACAGGGCTGGCATGACATAAGCAAAGGGGGCGAGCGCTACGCCTGTGAGATGCGCAACGCCGCCGGAAAATCCCGCATCGGCAAAGCCGCGCTGCATATTCGCAAGCAGGGACATGCCGGGTTGCAACTCAATTGACAATGACCGGCCTTGCGCGGGTATGGCGATGATGCGTTCAGGATGCGGCTGGCCAGGCTGACGAATGCTGCGCATTATTTGGCCTCATCGGTTGATGCACTCATCAGGCCGCGCGCAATGATTTCATCCTTGACGAGACGTTTGGGAATTTTTCCATAGCCTGATTTCGGCAGCGCATCCCAGAAGAAAATGCGCTTCGGCATTTTATAGCGGGAAATCTTGCTGCCGAGAAAATCTGCAATATCGGCATCCGATACAGCCATGCCGGAGCGGGGGACGCAAACAGCCACGCCGATTTCGCCCCAGACAGGATCAGGCATGCCCAGAACAGCGACTTCCGCGATGGCGGGATGGGTCAAGATTTTTTCTTCGATCTCGCGTGGATAGACGTTCGATCCGCCAGAAATATACATGTCGGATGCGCGGCCCGTGATATAAACGAAGCCCTGATCGTCCATGTGGCCCAGATCGCCGGTGCGGAACCAGCCATTGCGGAAGGCTTTTTCGTTCGCTTCAGGATTGTTGTAATAGCCGGGGAAAACAGCCGGGCCGATGACGCAAATTTCACCTGTTGCCATCGCTGGCAGGTCATCACCTGCATCATTCTGGATCGAGACCTGCATGCCGGTGCGCTCGAACCCGCAGGTGCCGATTTTGACATGATCGCCGTCATCAGGGTCATGCAGGGCAGGGGGCAGAACGGTGATATTGCCGGTGACTTCACCAAGGCCGAAATACTGGACGATGACCTTGCCCAGCTTTTTCAGCGCCATTTTTTGATCTTCACGATACATCGGTGCACCGGCATAAATGATGGTGCGCAGTGAGGAATGATCGAAAGCGTCGACAGCGGGGTCTTCAACCATCATTTTCAGAATGGTGGGCACCGTAAAAAGATTGCTGACCCTGTGGGTTTCAATCAGCCGGTAGGCCTCGGCAATTTCGAAACGGTCTGTCGGCAGAAGAATGGTCGGTGCGCCACGCGCCACAATGTTGAGCTGATGCACGCCAGCGCCATGGCTGAGCGGGGCCACCACCAGCGAAGCATCGCGCTCGGTTGTATCTGGCATCAGGTCGCAGAGGTGGTTGGTGATCACAAAAGCCATTTGCCCGTGCGTCAAAACGGCTGCCTTTGAGCGGCCGGTTGTGCCGGATGTGAAGAAAAACCAGCATGGGTCGTTATAATAGACGGGTGTGTCCTGGCAGGGCGTGTCTGCATGCGCGGCGATGGCGCTGGCAATATCTGTCTGCGCAAAATCTGCTGCGCCAATGCTCCACGTGAACTGGATGTCGGGCGCATTGGCCTGCACGGTGGCTGCATGGTCTGGAAAATCCGCATGGCAAATAAATGCTTTTGCGCCAGAAAATGTGGCGAGATAAATCAACTCATCCGGCAGCAGGCGGAAATTGGTTGGCACCCATACGGCACCAATCCGAAAGGTCGCGAACATCGACCAAAACATGTCCGGGCAATTTTTTGAATGGATCAAAATGCGGTCGCCTTTGCCAATGCCGCGCGCCTTGAGTGCCGCGGCAAAAGCGGTGACCGTTTTTTCGATGACCGCCCATGTCCATATCTGGCCGCGCCAGATCAGGCCGGGATGGTCCGGGAAACGCCGGGCATTCTGCGTCAGCAGATGGGCGAGGTTCATGACGCGCCATGACACGCGGGCGACACCGCCCGCAGGATCAGTGGCTCTAATGCCGGATATATCGGCAACTGCGGTCATGTGTCTCTCCCAAACCTGTTGTTATATTTGGGAAGACATTCGCGAGAAGCGTGGTGACTCGTCAATGGAAAAATTCGGCTTCTGCTGGCCTTGCGCGTGCGGCGCATATCACCGCAGGGCGCGGGCAATCAGATTGACGGCGCCATCACGCACCTGCTGCCATTCCGAGAGCAAGGCTGCGTCAAAATTCACGGTCATGTCGACCTGGCCAACACGAAATTGTGCAAGGCAGCGGCCATTGATGTTGCCGACGGCATCCTGGCGCGGGCAGCGGGCGGTAAATTCTTCGCCGTCCGGGGGGGAAACAAACAATTCCTCGTCAGCATAGGGCGAACTTGTCTTGAAGCGGCGCATGATCAGGCCGCTGGTGTTGCTGACCGTATCGCCATCCAGAAAGCGGCCATACAGGGCGGTGGCATGTTTGGCCGGATTTGCACCTTCCATGGCGCGGACATTGACGAGCAGGTGATGGGCTGGCTGGGCAGCGGCAGGGTGGCCATCCTTGTCGCGCACCACAAGCTGGGCCGGTTGGAAATCAGGCCATTGAATGATGAGGTCGGCACGCTCCAGGGCACCGCCGGCGCGTTGTGCGC
>JBOFCU010000240.1:0-5281 GCA_051646285.1 Beijerinckiaceae bacterium | reverse complement strand
CCAGCCGGGCCGCATCAGTTTGCAGACGCCGCTTTTCGAGCGCCGTGCGCGCGGTGAAGGCATGGGCCAGGCGATCAGAGAGCACAGCAATATGCCGCTTTTCATCGGCGATGCGGCGCTTTGCCAGATCCGGCAAGCGGGCGGCCAATGCAGTATAAGCCCCCCGGCGCGCGGCCAGCAGGGCACTGGGCGAGCGTTGCGCCAGCTTGCCGGCTAAGCGGCTGACCAGCAGAGCCTGTTCACGCAACCGGCGACGCAGAAACAGCTGCAAATTCTGACCAGCCATATCCAGCCGCTGGCGCGGGACAGCCAGCAAAGCACCTGGCTGGGGCAGGCCACGGCTGGCACCGCGCAACTCATTGCGCAAATGGGTGATGCGGCGGCGTGATGCGCCCGAGAGCCGCCGGGCCAGATCATCGACATTGCTGATGAGGTCACTGCGAACCGGGACAGCCATCTCTGCCGCACCGGTTGGCGTTGGTGCGCGCACATCGGCGGCCAGATCAATCAGCGTCCAGTCCGTCTCGTGGCCAACAGCGGAAATCAGCGGAATGCCGCTCTCGGCAGCGGCCCGGACGACACTTTCTTCATTGAAACCCCACAAATCCTCCAGCGAGCCGCCACCGCGCGCCACGATCAGCACATCGGGGCGGGGCATCCGCCCGCCGGGGGTAAAGGCATTGAAACCGCGAATCGCGGCCGCCACTTCGGCCGCTGACGTCTCGCCCTGAACGCGCACGGGCCAGACCAGAACGTGACGGGGAAAACGGTCGGACAGCCGGTGCAGAATATCGCGGATGACCGCTCCCGTGGGCGATGTCACCACGCCGACAACATTGGGGATATAGGGCAGAAGCTGCTTGCGGGCGGGATCAAACAGCCCCTCCGCTCCCAGCTTTTTGCGCCGCTCCTCCAGCAGCGCCATCAATGCGCCAACCCCGGCAGGCTCCAGCTGTTCGATCACAATCTGGTATTTGGAGGAGCCAGGAAAGGTCGACACCTTGCCCGTTGCGATCACCTCCATGCCCTCCTCCGGCTTGAAGCGGAGACGGCCAAACACCCCTTTCCAGATCACGGCATCGATGCGCGCATTCTGGTCCTTCAGGGTGAAATAGACATGGCCAGATGAATGCGGGCCGCGATAGCCGGAGATTTCGCCACGCACGCGGACATGGCCAAAGGCATCCTCAATGGTGCGCTTGAGCGCGCCCGACAATTCCGAAACGGAAATTTCCGGGGCGTTGGTCGGTGATGCAGCATCCGGCAATGCCGATTCGGGTGATCTGGCCATGTCTGTGTCATACCCAAACGCAGGCAATCACACCATTGATGCGTGCGCGTAACGCCGCTATGTCGTGTGCCCCGGCGTTTTAGGTTACTGTTGCGCATGAATATCCTGCTGATCGGTTCTGGTGGACGCGAGCATGCCCTCGCCTGGTCGATTGCGGCCTCGCCGCTGTGTGATCGCCTGTTCATTGCACCGGGCAATCCCGGCACCGCCCAGTGCGGCACGAATGTTGATGTGTCGCCCGACGATCATGCCGCCATCGTGGCGTTCTGTCAGGCCAAGACCATTGATTTCGTGGTTGTGGGGCCGGAAGCGCCGCTGGTTGCCGGCATTGTAGATGCGCTGAATGCCGCTGGCATCCGCGCCTTCGGGCCAACAAAAGCCGCTGCCCAGCTGGAAGGCTCGAAAGCCTACACGAAGGAATTGTGCCGCGCTGCCAATATCCCGACCGGCACCTTCGCGCGCTTCACCAGCGCCGAAACGGCGCGCCATTATATTCAGGTCAAGGGTGCCCCGATTGTCGTGAAAGCCGACGGGCTTGCCGCCGGCAAGGGCGTTGTGGTCGCCATGACGGAAGAAGAGGCCATCGCCGCGGTGGACATGATGTTTTCCGGCGGGTTGGGAGATGCCGGTACGGAAATCGTCATCGAAGAATTTCTGGAGGGCGAGGAAGCAAGTTTCTTTGCATTGGTGGATGGTGAAAACGCCATTGCACTGGCCTCGGCGCAGGACCACAAGCGTGTCGGCGATGGCGATACCGGCCCGAATACGGGCGGGATGGGTGCCTATTCGCCTGCCCCGGTGATGACGCCCATTATGGAAGCGCGGGTGATGGCGGAAATCATCCGCCCCACTGTCGCGGAAATGAAAAAGCGGGGAACGCCTTTCAAAGGGGTGCTGTTTGCAGGGCTGATGATTACCAAGACCGGCCCGAAGCTTATTGAATACAACACCCGCTTTGGCGACCCGGAAACGGAAGTGCTCATGCCGCGCCTGAAAAGCGATATTGTTGCGGCACTTGTTGCCTCGGCCGATGGTGTTTTGAAAAATTTCGACCTGCGCTGGCACGACCATGCGGCTCTCACCGTGATTTATGCGGCCGAGGGGTATCCGGGCACACCGAAAAAAGGCACGGCCATCCACAATATCGCAGCGGCCGAGACCCAACAGGATGTGCTGGTCTTCCACGCTGGCACTGCGATCAAAGATGGTGTGCTGGTTGCCAATGGCGGGCGCGTGCTGGCCATCACCGGCATTGGCGCGACAGTGAAAGAAGCACAAACGAAGGCCTATGAGGCCATCGCAGTGATTGACTGGCCCAACGGCTTTTACCGCAAGGATATTGGCTGGCGCGCGATTGCCCGCAGCTAAAGCGCCGGGTTATCCTCACCCCATATGCTGTGCGAGGATGAAATGACCGGATCGCTGCCTGATATGTATGAGGGCTTTGCCACCCACCGGATCGACGGCGCACATGGCCCCGTCTTTGCGCGCAGCGGCGGCAAAGGCCCGCCCTTGCTGCTTGTGCATGGCTATCCCCAAACCCATGTGGAGTGGCACAAGATGGCCTCCGCCCTCGCGCGCCATTTCACTCTCATAATTCCTGACCTGCGCGGCTATGGGGCATCATCAGCACCAGCGAGTGAAAAAGGCGCGCTCTACTCAAAACGCGAGATGGGCAATGACCTTTTGCGCTTGATGGATGAGCTTGGGCACAGCCAGTTTTTTTATGCCGGACATGACCGCGGGGCGCGCGTTGGCTACCGCCTTGCGCTTGATCATCCCGGACGTGTGAAAAAATTATCCATTCTCGATATCATTCCTACCGTCAGCATGTGGGATGGAATGGACGCCAAGCGCGCCATGCAGGTTTATCACTGGCAATTTCTGGCACAGCCCGCACCCTTGCCGGAAACACTGATTGGCGGCGCGCCGGTGCACTATATCGACCACACGCTGGCGAGCTGGACAAAGACAAAATCCCTGTCTGCCTTTTCTGCCGGTGCACTTGCTCATTACCGGGCTTTTTTCAGCCAGTCCGCGCATATTCATGCGACTTGTGAAGATTACCGCGCCGGTGCAACCATCGACGTGGATTGTGATCGCATTGACCTGAATGCAGGAAAAAAACTGCAATGCCCGGCGCAAATTCTGTGGGGTGCCGTTGGTATTCCAGCCGCTGGCGCCAGCCCGCTTGATGTCTGGCGCGCAACCTTCGCGCCGCAAGCTGTGGGTCAGGCCATTGAGTCCGGGCATTTTCTGCCGGAAGAAAACCCTGATGATACGGCAGCGGCTCTCATCGCTTTTTTGCATGCATGAGGATAGAATGACGCAGGACCGGCAGGCCACATTTTCCGGCACGCGCGAAGTATCGGAGAAATTCGCCTTCGATGTGAGCGCACTGGAAAAGTATCTGCGTGGAAAGATTTCCGATTTTTTCGGTCCTTTGACTGTGAAGCAATTTAAAGGCGGCCAATCCAACCCGACGTATTTTCTGGAAATACCCAGCCGCGCCTATGTGCTGCGGCGCAAGCCGCCGGGAAAATTGCTGGCATCGGCACACGCGATTGACCGGGAATATCGCGTCATCACAGCGCTGCACCGGCAAGGTTTCCCGGTCGCAAAACCGTATATTTTTTGTGATGATGACGCGATCATTGGCACAGCCTTCTATGTCATGGAGCATGTGCAGGGCCGGATATTCTGGGACCCGGCTATTCCGCAACTTGAATCAAAAAGTGAACGCTTTGCCATTTTCGATGCCATGAATGCCACACTGGCACAGTTGCACAGCTTTGATCCCGCTGCGATTGGCCTTGGCGATTATGGTAAGGCAGACGGCTATGTGGCCCGGCAGATCGCGCGCTGGTCGAAACAATATGCGGCATCGGAAACGCAGACAATTCCCGAGATGAATGCGTTGATGGCATGGCTGCCTGCACAAGCACCCGAAACGCGCTATCGCGCGCTGGTGCATGGGGATTACCGGCTCGATAATCTTATTCTCGATGCAACTGCGCCGCGCGTGCGCGCCGTGCTCGACTGGGAATTATCGACCCTGGGCGATGCCATCGCTGATTTTACCTACCATGCGATGACATGGGTGATGCCGCGTGCAAGCAGCGATGCGGCCATTCCCACACTCATGGATATTGATCTGGCCGCGAAAGGCATTCCCGCCCTTGATGATTATTGTGATGCCTATGCACAGCGCATGGCACTGACAGAAGTGCCGCATCGCGATTTTTATTTCGCGTATAATCTGTTCCGGCTTGCAGCGATCTTGCAGGGCATAGCCGGACGGGTGCGTGACGGAACGGCAGCCAGTGCCAATGCGGCAGCGATGGCCGATCAGGTGCGGCCATTGGCCGTGGCGGCCCTGGGTTTTGCAAAGCGCGCCGGGGCCTGATCTGGCCGCTTTTTCTGGGGGATTGATTGTTCGCTGACGTGCTCCTTCGGGCTGTCTGTGCGCAAGCGCACTCGCCAGCTTTCTTGCTTCGCGGTAAGCGACGCTGATGGGCATTTCAGATATCACTCTCCGGCCAGCACGCGATACCGATGGCGATGGCATCGCGGCATTGTTGCGCGCGGTTTTTGCCGAATATGAGGGTTGCCTGTATGCGGCCGCAGAATTCCCCGAGCTGACAGCGCCCGCCCAATCCTATGAAGCCAAGGGCGGGGCCATGTGGATTAGCGAGCGCGATGGGATTGTTGCCGGGACGCTGGCCATTTTTCCCAAGGCCTTTGCGGGCGTATGGGAATTGTCCAAGGTGTATCTCGCCAGTGACCTACGTGGCAGCGGCATTGCCACGCAGATGCTGAAGTATGCCATTGATTTCGCACAGGCGCGCGGTGCGAGACGGGTAATTTTGTATTCCGATACGCGATTCTCCCGCGGGCATGCATTTTATGCCAAACACGGCTTTAGGCCGCTGCCCGGCACGCGCGTGCTGCATGATGTCTCGCACTCTCTGGAATTTGGTTTCGTCCGCG
>JBOFCU010000237.1:0-3216 GCA_051646285.1 Beijerinckiaceae bacterium | reverse complement strand
ACCAGCAGAGTGGCCCACCATATACATGCGGTGGGCATCCCCGCCAAACGCCGCCGCGTTGGTGCGCACATGGGCGACAGCCGCCGCGCCATCCTCGACGAAGGCGGGAAATGTCACTTCAGGAACCAGCCGGTAATTCGGGATGATGGTGACAAAGCCGCGTGCGGCCAGCGTGCGGCCAATGAAGGAATAATCCTCCTTGCGCCCGCCGCTCCACGACCCGCCGAAAAAGAATATCGCGATGGGCGCATCGCCCCGCCTGCCTTCCGGCCCATATACGTCATAGCGCTGGCGCGGATGGCTGCCGTAAGCGACATCCGTCTGCGCCTGCCGGCCGCCGGGCTCAACCCCGACCAGCGTATCGAACACGGCCGCAGGGGCGCAGGCGGCAAGACCCGTGGCCAGCACACCGCTGGCAACACCGGCAAACGTCATCAGGCGGCGCCCAAGGCGCAAGCGGTTATCAGGGGCAGGTTCAGGCGGCGGAATGAGCTGGCGCATGCTGACACTACACGCGGGCGCCGTGATTGGTTGCAGTCTGGCCTGAAAAATCAGCCGCGATCACCAAGCTGTGACCGGCCAAAGGCATCAGCCAGCCGCAGCAAGGCTGCGCTTACGGCTCCAGCTCGGAATCCCAATAGAGATAATCGAGCCAGCTCTCATGCAGATAGTTGGGCGGAAACAGCCGCCCGTTGGCGTGCAGTTGTGCAATGCTTGGCGCAAACGGGTGCTGATGCGGGCTCATGCCGGCATCGCGCGCGAACTTGTCGCCCTTGCGCAGATTGCAGGGCGAGCAGGCGGTGACCACATTCTCCCACGTCGTCAGCCCGCCCTTCGAGCGCGGCACGAGATGATCAAAGGTGAGATCATCCCGGTCGCCGCAATACTGGCAGGCAAAGCGGTCACGCAGAAACACGTTGAAGCGCGTAAAGGCCGGATGGCGCGTTGGCTTCACATAGGTTTTCAGCGACACCACCGACGGCAGCCGGAATTCGAAACTGGGGCTGCGGATCACCTTGTCATATTCGGAAACGATGTTCACGCGGTCGAGAAACACCGCCTTGGCCGTGTCCTGCCAGCTCCACAACGACAAGGGATAGTAGCTCAACGGGCGGTAATCCGCGTTGAGAACAAGTGCCGGGCACGATTCCGGCGGTGACATGGGCCGGACGTGAAACGTCATGGAGCCAATATCTCTACCCGGGCCAGCGAATCCGGCCCACGCCAAGAGTGTATCCGCAACATGAAGGGATTGTGAAGGCGGCACCGCTGCGTCCGCCCCTGCGGCACTTTGCCGGGCAGGCCATGGCCGCCTGCCCTACTGCGCCGCGAGCACGCCGCGCCGGATCTGGTCCTCCTCGATGGATTCAAACAAGGCCCGGAAATTGCCCTCGCCAAACCCGTCATCACCCTTGCGCTGGATGAATTCAAAAAAGATCGGCCCCAGCACGGTGCCGGAAAAGATTTGCAGCAGCACCTTCGTCATCACACCGTCCTTGTCGCCGACAGCCACGGCCCCTTCACCGTCGATGAGAACGCCATTGGCCTTCAGCCGCGCCACATCCTCGCCATGGCCGGGCACGCGCCCATCCACCTTGTCATAATAGGTGGCAGGCGGTGCAGGCATGAATGGCAGGGCATTGGCGCGCAACCCTTCTACGGTGGCGTGAATATCATAAACGCCCATGGCGACATGCTGAATGCCTTCACCCTTATATTGCGCCAGATATTCCTCAATCTGCGATTTGTCATCGCGCGATTCATTGATGGGAATACGGATTTTTCCGCACGGGCTGGTCATCGCCCGTGACATCAGGCCGGTGAGCTTCCCTTCAATATTAAAAAAGCGGATATCCTTGAAATTAAAAAAGGTGCGGTACCAGTCCGCCCAATAATCCATGCGCCCGCGAAACACATTGTGGGTGAGATGGTCAATATAATACAGGCCCACCCCATGCGGATGCGGGTTGCGCGCGCCGGTCCAGACAAAATCCACATCCCAGATGGACCCGGCATCACCATAGCGGTCGATCAAATAAATCAGCGATCCGCCAATGCCGCGAATGGCGGGGATAGTCAGCTCCATCGGGCCAATCTTGTTTTCAAATGGCTCGGCCCCGAGTGCCAGTGCCCGCTGATAGGCATAGGCGGCATCAGCCACACGAAAACCCATCGCACAGGCACACGGCCCATGCTGGGCTGCAAACTGTTGCGCGAAGGAATCCGGCTCCGCATTCACCACAAAATTCACGTCACCTTGGCGCCACAGCGTGACCGCTTTCGAGCGGTGCTGCGCCACTGGCACAAAGCCCATTTGTTGGAAGAGCTGCGCCAGCGCCGCCGGATCAGGATGCGCATATTCAACAAATTCAAAACCATCCGTGCCCATTGGATTAAGATCGGAAATGGCCGCTGGCGGTGCATCGTGCGGAAAAGGACCCATGGCTTCCCCCTTTGGTCTTTCACAAGGGCACAATAGCGCAGGATTACCGCAAGAAGCGTGCATTCCATCGATTATATTGCTATAGCATGCACAAAGTATTCATTAGAGATAAAATGATGCAAGAAATCGCCGTGCTGGATGGGTTTGACCTGCGTTTGCTGGCCGCGCTTCAGGCCAACGCGGCAGCCACCAATGCCGTGCTGGCAGATGCTGTTGGGCTATCCGCATCGCAAGTGTCGCGCCGGCGGCAGGCGCTTGAGGAAGCCGGCATCATCACAGCTTACCGCGCCATTCTGGCACCGGAGAAAATCGGGCTGTCCTTGACCGCCTTTATCCATGTCACGCTGAAATCCCATTCCCCGGCCAATGCCCGCCGGTTTCGCGATCTGGTGCGCCACACGCCGCATATTCTGGAAGCCCATGCGATGACCGGCACGGCGGATTATGTGCTGAAAGCAACCGCGCGCGATCTGAAGGAATTTGCTGCGCTCATCAATGACGTGTTGCTGGTCCATGACAGCATCGAGCGGGTGCGCTCCGAAGTTGTACTGGAGACATTGAAGGCAGAATCGCTCCTGCCCCTGCCCGCCGCGCGCTAGGCCAGCGCGGCACCCCAGAAAATATTGTCCCGTCTGTCCCCATGCGCCATATTGTTCCCGACACATTTGATGCATAGCTGGATACAGTGCGTGCCGGAGCCATCAGGGTGCCGTCAGCCATTTACAGAGGGGCTACTCATGTTTGATGCAAAATCGGTTTTGGGCGCATTGCTT
>JBOFCU010000144.1:0-5120 GCA_051646285.1 Beijerinckiaceae bacterium | reverse complement strand
TCCAGAAACAGCCGCTGCTGATGCTTGTAATAGCTGGCGTCACAGGTCGCGATTTCGCGGCTCCAGTCCAGCGACAGGCCCATGCTCTTGAGCTGGCCCTTCATGGTGGCGATGTTGGCGTAGGTCCATTCCTTGGGATGGACCTTGCGTTCAATCGCCGCATTTTCAGCCGGCAAACCAAATGCGTCCCAGCCCATCGGATGCAGCACATTAAAGCCGCGGGCACGCTTGTAGCGCGCCACAACATCGCCCATGGCATAGTTACGGACATGGCCCATATGGATGCGCCCGGACGGGTAGGGGAACATCTCCAGCACGTAATATTTCGGGCGCGGATCGGCGTTGCTGGTTTCAAACAGTTTCGCCTCGTCCCAAGCGCGCTGCCAGCGCGGTTCGGAATCCTTGGCGTTATAGCGGTCGGCTCTCGTGGTCACAGCACATTCTTCATGCAAACGCCCTGCGCCACAGCGCAAATCACCGGGAAACAGGGTCAAAAGGGTTGCCGGACTAGGACAGAAACGCTCTGGCCGGTCAACTATATCCCTTGCATATCCCTTGCATGTCCCTAGCACTTCTCCCTTGCACTTCCCGTGCCGGTTTGCGGGTTTGACGGCACAGGGTTATGTGGCGGCATGACGCACACTCATCCACTGATCGATCCCGCTGCCATCACCACCAATTTCATGGGAGTGCGTGACGGTGTCGCGCGCGCCGCGCGTGATGCTGGCCGCCTGCCCGGCACGGTCACACTCGTGGCCGTATCCAAGCTGTTTCCCGCTGAAGCGATTGTGCCGGTGCTCGACACCGGCCACCGCGTCTTCGGTGAAAATTATGTGCAGGAGGCGATGGCGAAGTGGCCGGCGCTGCGGGAAACTTACGGTGGCGTCGCACTGCATCTGATTGGACCGCTGCAATCCAACAAAGCCAAAGAAGCGGTTGCAACCTTTGATGTGATCGAAACCCTCGACCGGGACAGTCTGGCCAAGGCTTTGGCGAAAGAGATTCAGAAGGCAGGGCGCGCGCCGCGCCTGCTGGTGCAGGTCAATACGGGGGAGGAACCGCAAAAGGGGGGCGTTCTGCCCCATGAAGTGGACGCCTTTCTGAAACTTTGCCGGGATAGCTATAATCTGCCCATCGCCGGTGTGATGGCTATTCCACCCTTCGACCAGCCGCCATCAGCGCATTTTGCTTTGCTGGCTAAAATAGCGGACCGGAATGGGCTGACACTGCGCTCCATGGGCATGAGCGCCGATTACGAGCAAGCGATCATGCTGGGCGCAACCCATGTCCGGGTTGGCACTGCCATTTTCGGAGCGCGATCCTAAGTTGTAGCAATTGCAACAGCCCTGAATGAGCCAGTAGCACCGTCAAATCGTTCAAGCCTCATTCTAAATTTACTTGGGAAACATTCTTTAATAGATTTTGGCTGTGCAGAAGGATTTTTTGCAACGGTTATGATTACAGAAAATTCCCCCTCGCAATTGTCCCTTGCCCATTGAAAATTCTCCATAAGCTCTCTGAAGCCGAGCCGCTTATCGTCATCCAGCGATGACTGTTCCCGTTCATAGATGTATGTACCATCTCTTTTTTTAAATTCATCCTGCCAAAGTGTTATGACAACCACATTGGTTTACTCATTCCGCGCTGACCAACTCCACTGCACGTTATTTGGTTTGGTTCCAAAGTGACGGAATGCTGCAGTATGCGTCATAGTTCTACTCATTTTCCCCTCGTTTTTCTATCTAATGCAAATGCGTGTGTTGTGCCCAATCCTCTGCACCAGCCAGCGCAAGTCTTTCGCCTGCAAAGCCACACAGCCTTCTGTCGCGGTGAAGCCCTCACGGGCGGCGTGCATGAAAATGGCGGACCCCCGGCCTTTCACAATCGGCCCGCGATTCCAGGCAAGATCAACAACGATGTCGTAGAGGCGGTCCTCGCGCCACATCGCCTCATGGCTGGCGGCAAAGGGACGCCTGACGGGCCGGTTGTACAAACGGTGGCCAGGGGCATCGCACCAGCCGTCGTTGCGGCTGATGCGTGAGATAGTCAGCCGGCTTTGAATGCGCGGCCGGTCAGGGCGCACCCACAAACCAAGCAGCCGGAACGCGCCGCGTGGCGACGTGCCATCGCCCTCGCGCTTCATTGCCGATATGCCGTTCCGGCCGATGGCACAGGGAATGGCACGCCCGCCTGCGATGAGCTTGCCCCAGTGCGGCGCGCCGATCCGGCGGCGGACCAACAGGATTGTGAAAGGCCGTGGGGGCATTGTGCGTTGGTCCGTGGCGAATCAGATGGCAGGAGCAGCAGGCTAGACCATCACACGCCACAGATCGCGTGCCAGTGGGCTGGCAGCCTGATCAAGGCTGACCGTTCTGCCGGGGGTTTCGCGCCACGGCTTGCCCGCGTCAGGTTCTGATCCTACACCCTTTTATCGCTTTTGCCTGGACCCGTCTTTCATGACCAACACCCACCGGCTGCTTCTCGTCGATGATGATGAGGATTTGCGCACCACACTGGCTGAACAATTTGCCCTGCATGACGAGTTTTCGGTGACGCAGGCCGAAAACGCCGCCAAGGCCATGGCGCATATCAAGGGTGAGCGCACCGACCTTGCCATCATGGATGTGGGCCTGCCGGATATGGATGGGCGCGAGGCGGTGAAGCAGATGCGCCGCAACGGCTTCCGCTCCCCCATCATCATGCTCACAGGCCAGACCGGCGATGCCGATACGATTCTGGGGCTGGAGGCGGGTGCGAATGATTACGTGGCCAAACCGTTCAAGTTTGCGGTGCTGCTGGCACGGGTGCGGGCGCAGTTGCGCCAGCATGAGGCCAGCGAAGATGCGGTGTTCACCGTCGGCCCCTACACCTTCTCACCCAGCTCCAAGCTGCTGACTGCGGCGCGCGGCTCGAAAGTGAAGCTGACGGAAAAGGAAACGGCGATTTTGCGGTATCTCTTCCGCGCCGGCCAAAAGGTCGTGCCGCGTGAGACGCTGTTGCAGGAGGTCTGGGGTTACAATGCCCAGGTCACCACGCACACGCTGGAAACGCATATTTACCGTCTGCGGCAGAAGATCGAGCAGGAGCCGTCTGCTGCGACGATATTGGTGACAGAGCCGGGCGGCTATAAACTGGTCCCGTAAGCCGTGATGGGGTAAAGCAGGATTTGAATTGCAGTTGTCTGGCTGCAATCCTGATACGCTGCATCCCGGCATGAGCCTTGCTCACGAGACCTTGCATGAGCCTTGAGTCCACCGTCGATCACCTCGCCCGCGTGCCGCCGATGACGCGGCTTGACCGCGATGCGCTGCGCCTGATCGCGTTCTCGGCAGACCAGCGGCGGTTGCGGGCAGGCGATGTGCTGTTCCGCAAAGGGGATGCCAGCCATGGCGCGGTGCTCGTGCTCAGCGGTTCCATCGCGCTGGATGTGGCCGGTGACGGGTCGCCGGCGGCGGATATCGTGATGCCCGGCGCGCTCATTGGTGAGATGGCGCTGATCACCAAGACCGAGCAGCCGGCACAGGCTGTCGCGCGGGAAAATAGTGAAGTGCTGATGATCTCGCGCCTGCTGTTCCGCCGCGTGCTTGGCGAATACCCCCACAGTGCCGTGCTGATCCACAAGGATTATGCGGAGCGCCTGGCCAGCATGAGCAGCCGGCTGAAGGGCGTCAGCACCCGGCTTGACCGCGTGAGCTGATGGCGATTGCGGCATGAGCGATCATCCTTCGGACAAGGCGGTGCTGGCGCGGCTGTGGCGTGAATCGCTGGCGGTCTACTGGCCGCAATTTCTGATCATTCTCGCGCTTGTCGCGGTGATCGCTGCGGCCACAAGCCTGTATCCGGTGCTGATCAAGATTGCCTTTGATGCCTTCTCCGGCCAGTTGTCGCTCACGGCTGGGGCGGGATCGGGCCTGCTGAGCGCGGCGCGTGATTTTCTCGCCGGCATTTTTGGTGAAGGCACTTCGATGATCCACGTCATCGCCGGGCTTGTGGTGCTCGTGACGGCAGCGAAAGGATTTTCGATGCTGGCGCAGATGGTGCTGACCAACCGCGTTGTCACGCAGATTGAGGCGGCCATGCGCACAGCCCTGTTTGCGAAACTGATTGATGCGGATCTGGCGCAGGCCCATCGTGAATCTCCGGCGTCGCTGACCCAGCGCTTCACCACCGATTTTCTTTATATCAAGGACGCGCTGACGCGGATCATCAATGTTGTGGTGCGCGATCTCATCACGGCCTTTGCGCTGATTGGCGCGATGGTGTGGATTGACTGGAAATTGACGCTCGGTGCCCTCGTGGTCGCGCCCTTCATTGGTATTCCCATCGCCGGCGTCGGTCAGAAATTGCGCCACATCGCCAGTGCTGCGCAAAGGCAGGCCGGTGATATGGCAAGCTTTGTCGCGGAAAGCCTCGGCGGCATCCGCGTCGCCAAAACCTACGGGCTGGAGGATTATCTCAAGTCACGCGCATCGGTGCTGTTTGATGCGGCCCAGCGTCTGACGATGAAGGCGGTCAATGCCCGCAGCAAACTCGATCCGCTGCTGGAAGTCGGGGGCGGCCTTGCGGTAGCGGGCGTGCTCACCGTGATTGGCCTGCGTATTTCCAATGGTGAAAGCACGGTGGGGGATTTTACCGGATTTGTCACAGCGCTGCTGCTGGCGGCGCAACCCATCCGCTCCATCGGCAATGTCAATGCGGTGTTGCAGGAAGCGACGGCAGCGCTGAGCCGGGTTTATGGCCTGATGGATGATCATCCCACGATTCAGGATCGGGCTGGCGCACAGGCCATTTCCATCCCGGCAGGGCAGGTGGAATTTCGCAATGTCCGTTTCGGTTACCGTGACGATCAGGCCGCATTGCGTGGCATCAGCCTTCTGGCCGAAGCAGGAAAAACAACGGCGCTGGTGGGCCGCTCCGGCTCCGGCAAATCCACGCTCGCCGCGCTGGTGCCACGGCTTTATGATCCGCAGCAGGGCGCGGTGGAAATTGATGGCCATGATGTGCGTGATTTCACGCTCGCCAGCCTGCGCGCGCAAATTGCGGTTGTCAGTCAAGACGTGATCTTGTTCGACGACACCATCGCCAACAATATTGCGCTGGGAAAATCCGGCGCGACGCGG
>JBOFCU010000227.1:0-8238 GCA_051646285.1 Beijerinckiaceae bacterium | reverse complement strand
GAACGATCAGCTTGATGAAAACCAGCACAGGCACTTCACGCTGGAAACCGCTGCCTGACCGCAGCGCAACTGTCACACCAAGGACGAACAGCGCGGCCGGAGCCGATGCGTTTGACAGCCACAGCGTCGTCTTGTCGATCCATTCCGGCACTTGCAATTTGAAAATGGCGGCGACAAGCCCAAGCGCCGAAGCCACATTGAAAGGATGCGTCAGGATCTTTTTTGTCACATCCACAATCGTTGCCCCAAAGCCACGATTATCGGCACCAGCCGTTGCCATCAGCAGCGGCACAATTGCAAACAGCAGAATAATGTCGCAGACAAAAACAATGGCGACCGGCGCACTGGCGGCCACACCAAGGGCGGAAATCACCAGCGGCGGCCCCATATACCCCACATTGGCATAGGCACCGGCAACGCCCTGCATGACGGCATCGGGAATACTGCCACGCGATGACCACATGCCGTAAACAAAAGACAATGCAAACACAGTATATGTTGAAAGCATCACAATAAAGATAAATGGCCAGTTGATCAGCTCATCCAGCGGCTTGTCTGCAATCAGCCGGAAGAACAAAGGCGGCAGCGCCACATAGATGATGAAGAAATTCATCCAGATCAGACCGCCTTCGGGAAAGCGTTTCCATTTCCCGATCACGAAACCCAGCAAGATAATGCTGAAGAACGGCAAGATGAGATTGAGCAGCGGAATGATCTGGCTCATGGCGCGGTGCTCAGGTCTCCTGAAGGGCTGGCCGGTCGTGACAGCGCCGGTCTAGAGGCATGGCGGGCCATGCGCAACGGTGCGCTGTGCACATGCTCACGCTTGCAATACCTTGTCCTCGCCCCTGTCGAGCAGCAACGGGATGATCAGATCCTCTTCATCCGTGAGGTGCTGTACGAGATCGCGGCCCATGACGGCGTAACTCTCGCGGAAGCGCTCGATCAATACCCGCACCGCATCACCATCGGTTTGTGGCGCTTGCAGGAAGGCATTCGCCTTTTCAGCCAGCGTGTGGATATGGCTGTGGATCATGCCGTGATCCTGGTCGAGGATGTCGAAGCCCTTGCCAAGCCGTGGCTCAGCCCTGCGGAAGACCGGGAAATAATTGTGATCCTCCACCGCGTGATGCTCCTCCAACTGGCCCAGAAACAGTTGCAGATGGCGGGCTGCCCAGGGGTTGTAGCGGTCCGGGTCCACCTGCCTTGCTACGGCGGCGTCCGTTGTTTCTCGAATGAGCGCATCAAGCTTGCGAAAGAAATCATGACGCTGGAGCCAGAACCGCCCGGTCTCACCCAAAGTGGCATGGCTCTCCCACGGGCGCGGATGGGCGCGGGCCAGGAAAAGCAGTGAATCATCAAGGCGTTTTTCGGTCATGGCAGCAGATGTGACCGCGTGCTGGCGCGATGACAACCGCTCTCTCCAGCAGATGCCCATGCCCTGGCGATGCCCTGCCTATTTCATGCCACCCGCTTGGCCAGTACCGTTGTCGCGCAGAGGCTCTTCGGCTATTGCGGTGCAACATTGCTAATTTCATTGAAACATTCGTGCTGGAGCCCATCATGAAACTTCCCCGCGATTTTTACCGCCCGCTGGCCGTCGGTGCGCCGATGCCTCTGCGCGACATGCCGGTAAAGCTGGAGCGGATGATTCATTTTGTGCCGCCCCATATTGAGAAGGTGCGCGCCAAGGCCGGTGAACTCGCCAAGTCAGTTGACGTTGTGCTCGGCAATCTGGAAGACGCGATCCCACTGGACGCCAAAGAGGCTGCACGTTCCGGGTTTGTCGAGATTGCCAAGACTTTGACGGGTGTTGATGTCGGGGTGTGGACGCGTGTCAATGCGCTGAACTCCCCCTGGTTCATTGATGACATCCACACCATCATGGCTGAGGTTGGTGACCGGCTCGATGTCGTGATGCTGCCGAAAGTCGAGGGGGCGTGGGATATTCATTATCTCGACCAGCTTCTGGCGCAGCTTGAGGCCCGCTACAATTTCACCAAGCCCGTGCTCATCCATGCCATTCTCGAAACAGCACAGGGTGTTAAAAACGTTGAGGAAATTGCTGCAGCCTCGCCGCGCATGCACGGCATGAGCCTTGGCCCCGCCGACCTTGCCGCTTCCCGTGCGATGAAAACCACCCGCGTCGGCGGCGGCCATCCCGGTTACAAGGTTTTAACCGATCCTGTCCCCGGCGAGCAGCGTTTTGCCGCCCAGCAAGACCCGTGGCACTACACGATGGGCAAGATGGTCGATGCTTGCGCCGCCAATGGCATCAAGCCATTTTATGGGCCGTTCGGCGATTTTTCTGATCCGGAAGCGTGCGAAGCGCAGTTCCGCAATTCCTTCATTATGGGCTGTGCGGGTGCGTGGTCACTGCACCCAACCCAGATTGAGATCGCCAAGCGTGTCTTCAGCCCAGATGTGAACGAAGTGCATTTTGCCAAGCGTATTCTTGACGCCATGCCAGATGGCACCGGCGCTGTGATGATTGACGGCAAGATGCAGGATGACGCGACCTGGAAACAGGCCAAGGTCATTGTCGATCTGGCGCGCATTGTCGCCCAGAAGGATCCGGAGGCGGCTGCATCTTACGGGCTGTGAGAAGGGTTTCCTTTATGGCGATGCACGCTTTAAGATAGGATATGCAGCGTTACGGCACCCTGATCGTCGCCATACTGGCTATCGGAATTTACGCCGGGTCCGGCTGGCTGTTTCCCCGCAAGCCCCTGCCGCCGGAAGCTTTCAAGCGCAATCTTCCCGCCAAAACGGCGGAGAATAAACCGGCCTTGACGGTTCATACCATCGATTTGCCCGGCCCAGACGGCAAACGGATTACCGCAACGTTCTACGGACTCGAACGGTTGCCCGCTGCGGGGGATGATCTCTGCAAGCAACTTCATCAGCGACGGGCTGCCATCGGCCCGTTGCCGGAGAGTCCTGACAATCCCGAAAAGAATGTTTGGGTCGATGCCACTCTGAAGCGCGCCTGCGACGATATGGTGGATGAAGAGGGTGAGCCAATCAAACCCGTCCAACGCGGCGGAATGGCAGCCCATGCAGCCGCTTCATTGGCCAGTATCGACAACAAGCCGATCATGGACGCAGCTTTCGCAGCAAGCTGGGCGCACTGGATGCTTGGTGAATTGCGCAAAGCCAAAAATGTCGGTGACGTGCAGCAGGCTATTGAAGGATCGCACTCCCTCGACAAGGCCGCCGACGCCCCTAACAATATCATTTTCAAGCGGCTGTCAGCGGATATCGACCGGCTGCGCGCAGAGCTGTGCGAAGAGGTGGAAGGGTCCCATTGCCGTGCGCGTTTTCTGTCCACCGCAGGCCGTGACTATGCGCGTTTGGGACGGCTGGAAGACAATGAGCAGCATTTTCGTGACATGATCATTGTTCTGAACGAGGCCGAACAACTGGTCGGAAAAATCAATCAAAAGGCCATACGCACTGATCTTCTCGATGATATTGCCGCTGCCTTCGGCTATGCAGGGGAAGCGGGCCGCGACCGCAACATGCTTGTGCGCGCGACCGATATTTCAAGGCGTATCGTGCGGGAGCTGGAAACCGAAAAAGACGGTGACGACAAATGGAATTACTCTAACGCCATTGAAAGTCTGGCAAGCAATCTGGGGCGCGTTGCTGTCGGCGCTTCCAACCGTATCGCCGTCACACGCGAAGCGGTTGAAGCCGGAGAAATGGCGATCGCGCACAGCAAGCGCCATTTCCCTGATGATATTTCATGGGCAGCGCAAATCAATCTCGCGACAAGTCAGCGGGAATTGTATGAGCTGACCAGTGAGGACGACGTTCTTGACAAATCAATCGACAATGCGCGCCAATCGCTTGCGACGCTGGCCTCGCGGATCCAGGAAAAAAAGACGGTGCGCGACTATAACGTCGCATATTCCCAATGCGCACTGGCCTACAGCCTCGCTGCACGCGCTTACTATACACATTCACTTGGCAACGATGATCGCGCCGCGCTTCAGGATGAAGCCCGCAAGCTTCTGGATCAAGCCGAGCCAGTCTTCCGCGCCATCAATGCGCAGGCCTATTTGCGCATGATCGCCCGGGCACGCGCCTTGTTGCCACAGGAGGAATGAGGGCTTAGCCGCTGTGCGGCGCGCCGGCGCTTCATTGACAATGGCATAGGCGCAACGGTATCGGCGGGTATGTCAACCGACCAGCCCTCTGCGCTCCGCGCCGCAAAATTCAGTATCGGCCAGGTGGTCAAACACCGGGTTTATCCCTTTCGCGGTGTGATTTTCGATGTTGATCCTGTCTTCAACAATACGGAGGAATGGTACCAGTCCATTCCCGAGGAGATCAGGCCATCGAAAGAGCAGCCCTTCTATCACCTTTTCGCTGAAAATGCAGAGACGGAATATGTGGCCTATGTGTCTGAGCAGAATTTGCTGCCCGACCATTCCGGCGAGCCTTTGCGCCACCCGGAGATCAAGCAAGCCTTTCTGATGGGTGAAGATGGACGCTACAAGCCGCGCCGCGCGACACTGAACTGACCGGCTCGCACTGTCACATCGCGACTAGAAAAAAAGCGGGCCAATGGCCCGCTTTTTCGTATGGCGCAACTTTCCGTTACTGCTTGGGTGCAGCCGGAGCGGCTGGAGCCGCTGGAGCTGGCGCTGCGGGTGCGGCGGGAGCCGGGGCAGCACCACTCTGCTGGCGCAGCTTTTCAGCTTCCAGCTTCATCTGGTTCTCCAGATCCTGCCGCTGCTTTTCCAGCACAGCCGGATCTATGGCCGGACCATCGAATGCCTTGCCGAACCCGTCGAGCGGCGCAGCAAATGTCACTTCCGTGCCAACCTGATTGCGCACGCTGATGTTGAACTTCTGACCGCGCTTGAGAGCGTTCAGCATGGCATCATCAACCGCTGGCACTTCGGCAAAACAGCCGTTGGGCATGCAGATGGCAAAGTTGCCATTGGTTGGCTTGCCATTGTCAACGCCAACGAGAATGCCGTTGCGCAGCATCAGCATCAGCGGCAGAAGAATACGGACAACGCGGGCGTTTTCTGCCGGCTTGGCGCCCTTCACATCATAGACGGCCACGGCGAGAACCGGCTGGCCCTGATCAGAGATGAAGTCGCGTGTAGTGTAGCAAACCTCGGCATTCACCGACGGGTCCTTGCCACAAATCTTGATCCAGTCCTTCTGGGTCGGCTCGCCCTTCAACTCGACAATCTGCGGCGGCGGCGCGGCAGGCTGGGGTGCGGCCGGAGGTGCTGCCGGACGCTGCGCGGGACGCGCAGGCTGTTGAGCCAGCGCGATGCCAGCGGTGGCCAGAATTGCAGTGGCGGCCAGACCGGCCTTGAGCGCCTGCGTTTTTGTGCGGACGAAACCCATCATAGAACCTTTCGCGGAACGGGGACTGCCGTTCAAAATCGACCAGCGGCACGCGAATCCGCACCTGCCCGGCCAGCCTCTTCACTGGTGAATACGGCGACACCGTGACTCAGCCACGCAGGCCATACCGAAAGCCGGACAGCAAGGCCAGTCACAAATGGAAACAGAGGCTATCGTGTCCGTGCATCCCAGCCGATTCAGCGCAAAATGACGCCTGTGGGGATGATGACGGGCGCTGTCATGGTATCACAGACCTGATGAGACGAATCAGATTCTTTTCCACCAGCTTGCCCGCCAGCCTGATCGCCGTGGCGGCTGTACTTTTCACGCTGCTGCCGCTGCTGGCTGCCGCACGGGCCGAACCCGCGCACGGCCTTGCCATGCATGGCGCTCCCGCGCTGGCCAAGGACTTTGCACGCCTGCCGTACGCTGATCCGCAGGCCAAACGCGGCGGCCGGCTGGTGCTGGGCCAGCAAGGCACGTTCGACAGCCTTAACCCCTACATCGTGAAAGGCATCGCGCCGCAATATATTCACGGCCTCGTCGTGCAGAGCCTGATGGTGCGATCGCTCGATGAGCCATTCACACTTTACCCGCAGGTGGCCGAGAGTGCGGATGTGCCAGAAGACCGCTCCAGCATTACATTCCGCCTTGATCCGCGCGCTGTTTTTTCCGACGGGACGCCAGTGACCTCTGCCGATGTGGTGTTCACCTGGACCTTGCTGAAGGACAAGGGGCGGCCCTTCATGCGCACGCCCTATCGCAAGGTCGCGAAAGTCGAGACCCCTGATGCGCGCACTGTGCAGTTTGATCTGACCGGTGCCGATGACCGCGAGTTGCCGCTGCTGCTGGGGCTGATGCCGGTGCTTTCAAAAGCCGCTACCAATCCTGACACCTTTGACCAGACGAGCTTTGCCGCTCCGCTTGGCACTGGCCCCTACATCATGGCCGAGGTATCCCCCGGTGCGCATTTTTTACTGAAGCGCAACCCTCAGTATTGGGGCGCGGATATTCCCACCAGTCGCGGCCTGTTCAATTTCGATGAAATCCGCATTGATTTTTACCGGGACTCCAACAGCCTGTTCGAGGCGTTCAAGGCCGGGCTGATTGATCTGCGGCTGGAAGGGGACCCTGCCCGCTGGGCCACCGGATATGATGTGCCGCCGGTACGAGACGGGCGTATCGTGCGCGGCCATATTCCAGTCGGCCTGCCAAAATCCATGTCCGGCTTTGTCATCAACACGCGCTCGGGCCCGCTCGCTGATGTGCGGGTGCGCGAGGCGCTGACTTTGCTTTTTGATGCGGAATGGATCAACCGCAACCTGTATTTCAATCTCTACACGCGCACAGCCAGTTATTTTGAAAGCTCGGATCTGGCCTCACGCGGCATAGCCGCCAGTCAGCGCGAAAAGGACTGGATTGCTGCACACGGCCAAGCGGTGCGCGCCGATATACTGGCACAGGGATGGGCCGCGCCGGTGTCCGACGGCTCAGGCCGGGATCGCGCTCTGGCTAAACAGGCGCTGGCATTGTTGACCGAGGCCGGTTTTCGCCAGACCAGTGAGGGGCTGAAAGATAAAAATGGCACCGTGCTGTCCTTTGAAATTCTGCTGGCAGCACGTCCGCAGGAAAGGCTGGCGCTGGTCTATTCGCAGATGCTCAAACGGGTTGGCATTGAAGCGCGCGTGCGGCTGGTCGATGATATTCAATATTGGAAGCGGATGCAGAATTTTGAATTCGACATCACGCCGTATACCTATTCAGCAACGGCCCTGCCCGGCAATGAGCAGTTCAATCGCTGGGGCAAGGCCAGCGCCACCCGCATGGGTTCGCTGAATTATGCTGGTGTCGCCTCTGACGCAGTCGATGGCATGATCGGCCATGTGCTCGCCGCGCGCACGCGGGAAGAATATGTTGATGCGGTGCGCGCGCTGGACCGCGTGCTGCTCTCTGGCTTTTATGTCATCCCGACCTTTCATCTCAAGGATCAATGGGTCGCGCACACCGCATCCTTAAAACGCCCGGCCCACACGCCATTATTCGGTTTAACGCCGGAAATGATGTGGCGAGATGCGCCATGAGTGCCAGCCCGCACGTGCATGCCCCCCTATCGCGGCAAAGCCATGCGCCAGATACTGCTGTTGTTTCTGATGCCGTGCCTTTTTCACTGGATGACTTGCTGGCCTTGCAGGCCGGCAAAACGCCGCATGCGCCATTTTTGGCATCGCCGCAGCATGATGGGCTGACGCTGAGTTTTGCAACGGCGCACACCATCGTGCAAAATCTCTGTTATCAGCTGGCTGTCCTTAAACTGGAGCGCGGCAGCGCAATTGCCGTGCTGATGCCCAATCACCCGCATGCATCGCTGGCCTGCCTTGCTTGCCTGAGTGCCGGATTGCATCCGCTGCTGCTGCCAGCCCATGGCAAATTTTCCGAGTTGGCCGGTTTACTGATACGCGAGCCATGTGCAGCCATCATCACGGTCGCAATTCATGACCAATCCTTGCCGGATATGGCCATGCGTCTTGCAGCGGCGACCGATCATGTGCGGTTTGTGATGGCGTTTGGTCATGCCCCATCGAAAGGCATTATTGCGCTCGATCCGTTTATTGCCGCACCACTCGCCCATCACGTTCCCGTCCAGGAGCCTGCGAACGCAATATTGCTGCCGCAGCCCCGAGGGGATGTTGCGCGGGTCACTGTGCAGGCGCTGGTCGCGATGGCAACGGAACATGCGGCGGGCAGCGGTCTTGATGCAGGTGAAAGGCTGATCTGCCCCTTGGCGCAAACAACGGTGCAAGGCCTGTGTTGCGGGCTTATCAGCGCGCTGATGACGGGGGCTGAATTGTGCCTGCTTGATGCGCC
>JBOFCU010000219.1:0-3169 GCA_051646285.1 Beijerinckiaceae bacterium | reverse complement strand
GGGGATTGCCTGTCTGGCAGCAGAATGCGGATAACACCGCAGCCAAATGGGGAGGAACAGGATCGTGAGATTTGCGAATCGGGCACGCGCAGGCGCGGCCATCATCATGTCGATCATCGCCATCGCGGGCGTTCAGGCACAGTCCGGCGATGATGTGACGGAAAAAGAACTGGAAAAGTATCGCGCCGCGATTTCTGATCCGATGGCCAATCCAGGTTTTCTGGCGGTGGATCAGGGCGAGACCTTGTGGGCCGCGAAGCGGGGCAGCAAGAATGTCTCGCTGGAAGGCTGCGATCTGGGTCTGGGTGCGGGCAAGCTTGAGGGCGCCTATGCCCAGCTGCCGCGCTATTTTGCGGATACTGACAAGGTGATGGATGCAGAAACACGCATCCTGCATTGCATGGAAACCGTGCAGGGGTTTGATACCGGCGCATTGCGCAAGCGGCCCTTTTCTCCCAGCGTCGCGGCCAGCCAGACCGAGATTGAAAGTCTCGTCGCCTATGTCGCCAATAAATCGACAGGCATGAAAATTGCCGCGCCCATGGCCCATGCCAAGGAAAAGGAAGCCTACGCTCTTGGCGAGGAATTGTTTTACCGCCGTTCGTCCGTGATGGATTTTTCCTGCCAGACCTGCCACGCGCAGGATGGCTCGCGCATCCGCCTGCAGAAATTGCCCACATTCGACATTCCCAAGGATGCACAGGGCACCATGGGATCGTGGCCAACCTACCGCGTCTCGCAAAGCACGCTGCGCACCATGCAGCATCGCTTGTGGGATTGCTATTGGCAGATGCGGATGCCCGATGTGGCCTATGGTTCGGAAGCTGTGACAGCCCTCATGGTCTATCTGACCAAGAAGGCCGAAGGCGGCGAGCTGCAAGTGCCGTCGATCAAGCGTTGAGGATATGACAATGACAAGAACAACACTCACCATCGCAGCGCTCTGCACCGCCGGCCTGATCTCGGCTGCCTTCGCACAGGACAAGGCAAAACCGGCGGATATGCCGGTCATCTCCAAAGAAAAAACTGACGCGGTGATCAAGGCGGCATGGCCCAATCTGGCGGCTGACATGCAGGCGCGCGTTGATCAGGACGAAACCATGCGCATGTGCAGCGAAACCAAGAATTCGCCGTCCAACGCGCAGGCCAATGCGATTGTCGAGCGCGAAAAGAAAAATATGGCCTACCCCGCCGACAACCAGTTCATGGGCGATTGGAAAGCGGGTGAAAAAGGCGCTCTCTCCGGCTATGGTTTTCGCATGAAGGATGATCCCAAGCGCGAGGCGGGCGGCAATTGTTATGCCTGCCATCAGCTCGCGCCGGCGGAAATCAGCTATGGCACGCTGGGCCCAAGCCTCACCGGCTATGGCAAGCTCAAAGGCAATACGCCTGCGGTGCAAAAAGAGGTTTATGAGAAAATCTACAACACGCAGACCATGGTTGCCTGCTCGAACATGCCGCGTTTTGGCCACAACAAGGTACTGACGATCGAGCAGATCAAGAACTATGTCGCGTTCCTGCTTGATCCTGCATCGCCTGTGAACAAATAGAACACAGGATACAATGGCAAAAAAGGCGCTGGTGACAGCGCCTTTTTTATTGAAGCTTATCCTTTTGATTGCGCCAGATAATCGCGCAATGAAATTTTTTTCTCGTAATTTTTATCCGCCACAAACGCGAACATCTTCCGGAAGGCCTCAGGCTTCAGATAGCCCTGCCAATAAGCCACTGTCCGCTCCGCCGGCTTTTGTGCAGCCATCGCTGCGGCATCATCACCAAAGAACAGAAAGGTAGGGGTAAATTTGACGCCATATTTTTCGGCAAATTTCTTTTCCGTCAATTGTGTGCCGTCAAAATCCGTCACCTCCCGCGCCCCCAGTATATTGAGCTGCACGATATCAAACCGCTCCCGCACATAGGCGCGGATGGTCTCGTCGGCGAAATTCACCACATGCACATCCTTGCAATAGGGGCAGCCCTTCAGCTCGAACATCACAAGAAAGCGTTTGCCAGCCTTGGTTGCCGTATCCAGATCATCCCTCAAATCGAGAAAGCTCTCGATAAACCAGGGCTGGGTATAGATGCCGTCATCTGTCAGCCGCGCCTGCGCCAGCGCGGGGTGTGGCAGGCTGGCGCCAGCGCCTATGACGCCGGCTGTCCCCAAAAATGTGCGGCGGTTTATGCTGGCCTGACCGGCCAGATGCCTGCAATCTGTAAAGCCGTGCTTTGTCATACCAGCCTCCCGCAAATTTGATGCGCCATACATTCAACTCATGCTATATCAAAATAATGATCCGTCACCAATTCTCCTGGCCAACGCTCTGCCAGCGCCGCCTGCGCGCGATCCTGCTGGGCCTGTTCGTTGCCGCCGCCGCCATCCTCCCCGGCATGGCCAATGCCGCAGAACTCATCATGTTTCGCAGACCTGGCTGCCCCTGGTGTGTGGCGTGGGACCGGCAGATTGGCCCCATCTGGCCCAAAACAGAGGTCGGACAACGGTTTCCCATTCGCATGGTCGATATTACAGATAAAAATGTGAAATCAGGTCTTAACCTCAAAATTCCTGTGGTTTTTACCCCCACATTCGTGTTAGTGCATGAGAACAAGGAAGTTGGCCGTTTCGAGGGTTACCCTGGCGAAGAATTTTTCTGGGGGCTGATCGAGCGGCTGGTTAAAACCGTTCCTCCGTCTGCGGGCTGAGGTGCGCTGAAGGGTTCACCATGACAGAGATTCAGATTGCCGCATCGGCTCCTGCCCCCGTCCCGCCTGCGGGTGATGGCGTCATCATGGAAGAGCTGCTGGCCAGTGCCCGCTCGGCCACGGAATTGCTTAAGGCGCTGAGCCATGAATCGCGGCTGATTATCCTGTGCATGCTCCTGGATGGCGAGCGCTCGGTGGGCGAACTCGAAACGGCGCTGGGTCTGCGCCAGCCCGCCGTGTCACAGCAATTGGCCCGCCTGCGCGCTGATCATCTGGTCGAAGCCCGCCGCGACGGCAAGAATATTTATTATTCGATTGGCCGGCCGGAAGTGCGCGGTATTATCGAGGCGCTCTATCACGCCTTCTGCAAGGTGTGAGCGGCCATATCCCGTGCCCTTCGTGGAATGTGAGCGGCGCAATGCGATGAATGTACGAAATGCAATTCCAGCGATATTGGTTATGCTAGGTC
>JBOFCU010000216.1:0-4099 GCA_051646285.1 Beijerinckiaceae bacterium | reverse complement strand
CAACAGTGTCGGGGACAAGGTCGGCCTGACATTTGCCAATGGCGTGGTGACGACGCCGCCCGGCTGGGCTGCGGCCTATCAGAGCTGGTGCGCGGGTGGCTGGAACGGGCTGGCCGCGCCGGAAGCCTTTGGCGGGCAGGCATTGCCGCTGTCGGTGGCAACAGCTGTGAACGAGATGTGGCAGTCCGCCAACATGGCTTTCAGCCTTGCCCCTTTGTTGACTGCCGGTGCGATTGAAGCGTTGTCAGCCCATGGCTCGGACGAACTCAAAAGTATCTATCTCGAAAAATTGATTTCCGGTGCATGGACCGGCACGATGAATCTCACCGAGCCGCAGGCGGGGTCAGATCTGGCTGCGTTGCGTGCGAAAGCAGAGCGTGCGTGGGATGGCAGTTATCGTATCACAGGGCAAAAAATATTCATCACCTATGGCGAGCATGACATGACGGATAATATCATCCATCTTGTGCTCGCCCGTTTGCCCGATGCGCCGGCTGGCACGCGCGGCATTTCGCTTTTTCTCGTGCCGAAATTCCTCGTCAATGCGGATGGGTCATTGGGTGCGCGCAATGATGTGCGCTGCCATTCCATCGAACATAAACTGGGTATTCATGCATCACCGACCTGCACCATGGTGTTTGGTGATGCAGGCGGCGCTGTCGGTTATCTCATCGGCGAAGAAAATCGCGGGCTGAATTGCATGTTCACGATGATGAACAATGCCCGCCTCGCGGTGGCCGTGCAGGGGGTCGGCATTGCCGAGCGGGCCTATCAGCACGCGCTGCATTATGCGCGTGACCGCAAGCAGGGCAAAGCTCCCGGCGCATCCGGCAGTGAAATGAGCCCGATTATCGAGCATCCGGATATTCAGCGCATGCTGCTGACGATGCGTGCCTATACCAAGGCCTCACGCGCGATTTGTTACATGACAGCGGCAGCTCTCGATGGCGCCCATGATGAAAAGACGCCGGAGGCGCGCAAAATTGCGGCCGAGCGCGGGGCATTGCTGACGCCGATCGCCAAGGCCTTCTCCACCGATATCGGCAATGAAATGACATCGCTGGGCGTGCAGATTCACGGCGGCATGGGCTTTATTGAAGAAATGGGCGCGGCGCAGCATATGCGCGATGCGCGGATCGCCGCGATTTATGAAGGCACCAACGGCATTCAGGCGATTGATCTGGTGCAGCGCAAATTGCCGCTGTCAGGCGGCGAGGTGGCCCGCACGCTGATTGCGGAAATGCGCGCGACGGTCGATGAGGTGGCCCGCACCAATGCGCCGGAATTTGGCGCGGCGGCAGAGCGGTTGCGTGAAGCGGTGGATGCGCTGGATCGGGCCACGCACTTCATGTTCGATGCGTTGCAGAATGACGGGCATGCCGCGCTGTCCGGCGCGACGCCCTATCTGCGTTTATTTGGCATCGCGCTTGGCGGTTGCGCTCTGGCGCGCGAGGGCTTGATCCGCTCCGCTGGCAATGGTGATGCGGCCCGCATCGCGCTGGCCCGCTTTTTTGCCGAGCATATTGCTCCCGGCGCAGGCGGCCTTGAATCAGAAGTCGTGCATGGTGCGGCGTCATTGCGCGAAGCTGCAAAGGCGCTGGCCTGATTGGCTGGCATGAAACCGCTGGCTGGAAAAATATGCGTGGTTGCCGGTGCCTCGCGCGGCCTTGGCCGTGGCATTGCGCAGGCGTTGGGGGAGGCGGGTGCAACCGTCATTGTCACCGGCCGTTCCAGTGAAGCCACGGCCCGCACCGATAACCGGCGCGAAACATTCGAGGACACGGCCCGGCTGGTGGATGCATCCGGCGGTATCGGCCACCCCTATCGCTGCGACCATCGCAATGAGGAGGAGGTCGACCGGTTCGCCCATTGGTGCCTGCGCCGGTTCGGTCAGGTCGATGCTGTCGTGGGCTGCATCTGGGGCGGCAATGACGGCTTTGATGGCGAGCATTACCGTGACGGCTCGCGCTGGGGCGACCCTTTCTGGCGGCGGCCCACACGGCTGATGAACACCATGCTGGAAAGCGGATTTTATGCGCAGTATCTGACGGCAAAAGCCTTCGCGCCTGCTCTTGCCGGTGCTCGCTGCGGGCTGATGGCTTTTCTGGCCTGGGATAATGATGGCGATTATTGCGGCGACCCGTTTTACGATATCGCGAATGCCATGACCGCGCGCCTTGCCGTGGTGGCGCACGCACAGCTGCACCCGTTTGGCGCAACCGCCATCGCGCTGGCACCGGGTTTTGTGCGCACCGAGCGTGTTGTGGATGCAGGGCTGGGTGATGAGGCAACGGAAACGCCGCTCTATGCCGGCCGCGCCATCTGCGCCTTGCTGGGCGATACCGCTGTAGCGCGCCACGGCGGGCAGATACTCCATGTCGCTGAACTGGCCAGCCACTATGGGTTTACCGATGCGGATGGCACGCAACCGTCACGTCACCGGCTTGAAAAATAAATAAGCAGCGGTTGTGCGTGCTGAAACACCAATTCGCCCATCAGGCGCGCGCCGCACCATGGCATTGACCATGCGGGCCGCGCCATGCTTTGAAAAATCATGATCACAGTCTACACCGCCGATCCGTCTCAAGCGCTTGTCGAACGCAAAAATCTGACCTTGCACGTGTTGCGGGAGGGTGAGCCGCTGCCTGCTGACGCGGTCTGGATTGATATGCTGTCGCCAACCCGCGAGGAAGATGGTGTTGTCGAGACGCATCTCGCCATTTCCATCCCGACGCGCGAAGAAATGGCGGACATCGAGCCGTCCGAAATTATTTATGCCGAGCCCAATGCCCGCTATATGACCGCGCGTATTTTGTGCAGTTCGGACACCGACACGCCGACGCTGGCCGATGTCACCTTTATTCTGACTGAAAAAACGCTTGTCACGGTGCGTTATGACGAGCCACGCTCTTTTTCACTGTTTGCGTCGCGTGCGCTCAAACCCGGCGGGGCCGGGCATCAGCCGGAAGCGGTTCTTGATGGCATTATCGAAACGATTATCGACCGTGCAGCGGAAATTCTGGCCAATGCGGGCCGCAACATCGAGCGCCTGTCGCGCACGGTGTTTGAACGCCACTCCAAATCGGGTCCACGCGGCAAATCACTGCGTGCGGTCATCCGCAATCTCGGCAGCAAGGGCGATATTATTTCCAATGTGCGCGAGAGTATGGCGTCAGTCGAGCGTGTGCTTCTGTTTCTGTCTGCCAATATGCAGCGCCCGCAAAAAAATGGCGGCTTTCAGGCGGAGTGGCGCACTGCCATTCGTGACGTGCAGTCGATTGAACAGCACGCAACATTTCTGACCAATAAAATTCAGTTCCTGCTGGATGCAACCCTTGGCCTTGTCACACTGGAACAGAACGACATTATCAAACTGTTTTCGGTGATGGCGGTTGTGCTCATGCCGCCAACCCTAATTGCGTCAATCTACGGCATGAATTTCAAGCACATGCCGGAGCTGGAATGGACCTATGGCTATCCGATGGCGCTGGCGATGATGATTGTTGCCGCCATCGTGCCATTTCTGTTTTTCCGCTGGAAACGCTGGCTCTAGCGTGTGCTGGCCTGTGCCAGCAAGGCATCGATCTGGCTCTGCATGTCGTTTTCAGCCAGCATTGTGCCGGTGCGCAGGCTGCCGGCGATCATGCCGTTGATGTGCTGAATAAACCCTGTCAGCAGCGTATGGCCATAGGCGCATAAATCCCGGCGCTCGCGTTCTGAAAGATGGCGTTCTTCGAGCGCGGCAATGATTTTGACACCATAAGCATTGGCGGCACTGATCGCCGCATCAAAGGGTTCACGCACATCGCGCGGCAAGGCTGCATAATCCGCCAGCAACGGCGCAGGGTCAGTAAACGTGATGGCGCGCAGATGGTCCGCATAGGACTTCGGCTGCCAGGCCCGCACATCCTCGATCGCCTCGGGAAAATCCGGCAGCATCTCGATCAGCATGGCAAGGGCGCTGAAATGGTTGATATAGTCGGTGGTCAGCACGCGGATGATTTCGGTGAAACTGCGCTGATTATGACGGCAAACCGTTGCGCCGGTCTTAATGCGCCGGGTGCAATACAAATTGCAGGATGGCCGGTATTGCGCGAGA
>JBOFCU010000191.1:0-3437 GCA_051646285.1 Beijerinckiaceae bacterium | reverse complement strand
GAACGGCCGTAATGAAGGGGCGAAGCTGGCAAGCCGACCTGGGGGGGCGGAAGCGGGATGACCGATTTCCGTTTATGCGAATTAAAATGTGACATTTGAATATGAGACGCAAGGTTGCGGCTTGGCCCCGCCGCGTCGTCTGCTAGAACTTTCCAGCACGCGAGACCGTTCTCGACGAGCTGAGGCGAGCGGGAGACAAGCACGTGTTCGGCCTTTGGATTGCTGCGGCCATGCTGCTCGGGTTGGTTGTCGTGATCGTCTATATGCTCGCTGATGTCCTTCGCCTTGCGCGCGGCAAGCCGCGCGTGACTCGCGCCAGATCATGAGCATGATCATGAAAATCGGCATCTGCCGCATCGTCGCCATTGCAGAAGGCTTGGCCCCTTGCGCCGCTCGCGCGCAGCCGCTCCCCGATCTGCTTGCATGCATCCTCAATGAAAGCGCGGGCATTAAGGCGGCGGGGCAACCCGGCCTTCTGCGGGTGAACGCGCCCGGATGATTGAATATCAGGAACAGGGGCAATTGTTTTTTCACGCGCTGCCAGAGTTCGTGATTGGACTGACCGAACGGGTGCTGTGATGGTTCGCGAGTGGAATGTCGGCGCTGGTCGTGGCTGCTCGATCGGTGCACTTGGACGGTAAGGCAACACTCCTCCACCTGCGGGCGTATGACCAGGGCATGGCGCGCAGCTACCTCTGTCATCCATTAATATCGGCGGGGCGATGACGTCCGGGAGGCTAATTTGAATAGCACTACAAATGCATCATGGGTCGCCAACTCTGCATTAAGCGAAGCGCCTGGCACGATCATTGTCGATTCAGCGAATTACTATGTTTGCCGTATCGAAGGTGACGGAAACGCCACCTGGTATGGTACCAATGTCGGCCGCCAAGGGTTCCTTTGAAATGGCGAAGCCTATGTCGGGCGCAAGGCGGAGTGGCCGACATGGACGCCGCCCACGGAAATGATCAAGCGCCAGCCTAAGGCGGCCAAATATGCCCGTGGTATGCCGGGTGGCGCGGAAAATCCGCTCGGCGCTCGCACGCTTTATTTCCACCAGAAGGGCGTGTACACGCTCTACACGCTGTATCGCACCAGTGACCCGGAAAACGATCGGACCACTCTCACAAGCGGCTGCACGGGCCTCCTGACACAGGATCGGCGCAATCCATCAGGTCTCTGTTGGGCGTGTTGCGATTGACGGGTATGCAGCCGTGTGCCTGCACCATGCCGCGTTGCAGTGTAATGGCCTGGTTTTTCCAATGGCAAGAAGCTGGATGTGCCGGAAAAGAAAGGCACGCCATCAATGCCAATTATTTTTTGGCAGGGCAAAATAATCCAATATAATTTTATGATTACAGCATTGGCCGTGACATCCGCTTCGCAATAAAATTCTAGGCAGTCTCACGGGTGTGTGTGATGCCACCCCCAATCCGTGCGGAAAGTTCTTTCGCCGCCAATCCCAACAACTCCTCGACCAAAGCGATAGGCTTGCGGTGGATCTGATCAATGCGCTCTGCATAAGGCACAGTCAAAGCCGCGATGGCATGGCCGCGTGTATTCAGAATTGGAAACGCGACGGCATATAATCCGCGCACCTGCACGCTGGGTATCGATTCAAAACCACGCGCCTTGATCAGGTCGAGCGTTGTGACAATTTGATTGTCGGCCTGCTCAGGTCTGCGGCGGACCGATTCATCAACCCGCAACTGCCGTGTTTCGCTGCCTTGAAATGCCAACAGCACGCGGCCTGAAGCCGAAACCATCACGTCAAGTTCTGCACCCACCCGGACGCTGAATCCCATTCCACTTGGCGTATCAACTTTGGCGATCACAACCTGTCTGCCGCCATTATAGACGGTGAGGTGGCAGGATTGGTCGAGATCGCTTGACAGTTTCTGCATGATTGGCGTCGCCTCGGTGAGCAGGCGATGCATGGGCGGATTGTGATGTGACAGTTCGAACAGCTTGGTCGTGACACTGTATTTCTCATCCCCTGCAACCAGATACCCACGGTCCACCAAACAGGTGATCATGCGATAAATCTCGCTGACGCTGCGCCCGAGACGATGGGCAATATCCTTCTGGCTGAGCGGACTGTCGCTTTTGCTCATCAATTCAAGAATATCGAGGCCTTTTTCAAGGGCAGGCGCGAGATAAGCCGGACTCTCCTGCAAAGCCGATGTCTTGACAGATTTAATGTCTTTCATTGCGCCCCATCTTGCGGTTTTTGCACACGTCTTCGGGCAAGACATACACCGAGAAGGCGAGACGCCATAGCCGCCTTTTCGGGTATGATGGGGATGACAGCCTGGCTATCAAAGCCCTGTCTGATGAACCTCGATCACCCGGCCATCGGGATCCTGCAGGAAGACCTGATGCCAGCCGGGAATGGCCCAGCAGCCATAATCGGAGTAACGGATGCCCATCTGGTCACACTTGCGCATGAAGGCCTTGATATCATCTGTGCGAAAGCAGTAATGCCCGTGGCTCATGGGGTTGATGAATTGCTTCATCTTGAAACCGGTTTCCAGATCGCGCTCGGCCCAGTGAAATTCGATGTCGCCATCGGTGAGGAAGTCCACTGCACCGGTGTAGGCGCGATCCTCGCGCTTGCGGCTGATCACTTCATGGGTTGGTGCATTGATTGTGCCCAGCTCAAACAGGGTTTTATAGAAATTTGTGAGCCGGGGCAGATTGTCAGTGCACAGGTTCACATGATGGAATTTGAAGCTCATGGCGTTTCCTTCCGTTGCTTGGTTTGAAATAAAATCAAGGCCCGATATAGCCACCATCGACCATGATATTGGCACCAGTCATGTAGCTCGCCTCGTCCGATGCCAGCCATAAAAGCGGGTATGCCATTTCTTTTGGATCGGCCCAGCGTTGCATGACGCAGGGTGGCACAATCTCGTCCACCGCTGATTCTCCCAGCCGTTTGAGATGAAATGGTGTGCGTGTGTAGCCGGGGCAGATCGAATTGGCGCGGACGCCATGCCCGATTTCTTCATGCGCGATTGTGCGTGTCAGTGCGAGCAATGCCGCTTTCGATGCATCATAGGCAGCCATGCCCTTGCGGCCGAAAACAGCCCCTGTTGAAGCGATATTGACGATGCTGCCTTTGCCGCTCTTGCGCAGATATGGCAAGGCCGCGCGGGTCATCGAGACATAGCTGAGGATATTGACCCGCAGGATATCGTCCCATTTATCCCAGGACGCATTTTCAACGGCATCATAACGCCGGATGCCCACATTATTGATCAGCACATCAACGCCGCCCATGGCAGCGGCAACCTGCTGAACAACACGGCCGGCTTCATTTTCTATGCCCAGATCCGCCACGAAATCTTGAATATCCGCTCCCGGCACTGCGGCCCGGATGCTTTCGACTGCTCCGCGCGCAACCTCACCAGCCGTATCAATCAAAGCAACGCGCG
>JBOFCU010000150.1:0-13919 GCA_051646285.1 Beijerinckiaceae bacterium | reverse complement strand
GCAGGAACAGCAACAGGGGTTTGCAAGCGTTGCACCGCCTCCCAGATCACAGCGCCGACACCGAGCAGAATCGCAACTGCATTGGCCAGCGCCGCCAGAATGGTGGAGCGCCCATAGCCAAAGGTGTAGCGCGCGGTTGGCAACCGTTTGCCGGCGCTGGAGGCAGCCCAGGCAATCAGAAGCCCGGCGACATCGGTGAGATTGTGGGCTGCATCCGCCAGAAGGGCGAGGGAGCCGGTGATGAAACCGGCTATCGCCTCAATCACGACATAGCCGGCATTGAGGGCCACAGCCCATTTGAAGGCAGGTGTGAGATCAGCCGCTGCGCGTGCGGGCAATGCACCATGGCTGTGCCCGTGCTTATGACGGGAATGGCTGTCTTGGCCCGATGGCGTTGATTCGTGTGTCATCGGAAAATCTGTAATCAATGGCCAAAACGGATACTATTACAGGATAATCGCCTGATTCAGGCTGCTCGCTGGGGCGGTCTGGCCTTCATGTTCGGCAGGGCAGGCGTCGCTGGACAACTTTTTCTGCGGCCGTTCACCAAACTTCAACGCTCTTGCTTCACCATACGCATTAGGGATCGCGAGTTATCTGACTGCGGGTCACGCCATGCTCTGATGGGGAGTTGGCGCGGCAACAGTCTTCATACCGTTGGAGTTTGCGTCAGTCATGAAATCGCGGGACACATTGTTGCGTTTGAAACGCTTCCAGCTCGATGAGCGGCGCCGCAAGGTCGCCCAGGTCGAGATGATGGTGGCGGAATTCGAGCGGATGGCATCAGACCTTGACCGGGAAATCCTGAACGAGGAACAAAAGGCCAAAATTTCCGATCCGACCCACTTTGCTTATCCGACATATGCGCGTGCTGCGATGGTGCGCCGGGATAACCTGCGGCAATCTGCGCTGGAGCTGAAAACGCAGCTGGACGCGGCCCGCGCTGCCGTTGAAGAAGCGTTTGAAGAGTTGAAAAAAGTTGAAGTGCTCGACAGCCGCGAAAAAGCCGCCGAGCGTGCGGAAGCTGCGGCTGCTGAACAGGCGGAGTTTGACCGTATCGGCATCGCCCGCCACATGATCGGCGCGCGCGCCTAAATCCATTTGCCGATCCTCCAGCAAAAGGCCGTGCGGAATGCCCCGCGCGGTTTTTTGTTTGGCCATGGTGTGCCGGACGTCATTGTCTTGCCGCTTTGCCGGGACTAGATTTGCACCCATGCAGGGATTGCTCATATTGTTTCGGCGCGCGGATTTTTTGGCCTCGCCCGTGCGGGCGTTCATGATTGCGATGCTGATGTTTGCTGTCGCCAGCATACCGGCCGCGCATGCGTGCCCTGCCGCGGTTATGGCCGCGCCCTTTGTTCCGGCAGATCATCATCAGGCGCATGACGGGCATGATATTTTGCACCATGGCACCCATGGCCAGACGATGCCTGCGCCTACCGCAGGATGCGGCACCGAGTGCTGCCTGAGTGCGTGCATCAGTACTGTCTGGCCTGTACCCTATGGCATCCTTATTCCATCCCGCCATGGCCTTCAGGTCTGGCCTGCCCGTGATGATATAAAGCGCGGCATTGTGCAGCGTGTGGCCACTCCGCCGCCACGGCTGAGCTGAATTTTATTGTCCATGTTTCCCCCATAATCGCGCATGACCAATGCGACCATGAAAGTTCATCCCATGAAAAAATATCTCCTTTCCTCGGTATTACTGCTGGCCATGGCTGGCAGCGGCCAGGCGCAAATGCCCCAAGCGCAAACTGGACAAGCCCCAAACCCCCATGCCGGCCACCATATGCCCGCATCAACAAACTCGGCAGCGTCCACAAAAGCCTATGAGGCGGCCAACGAAAAAATGCACAAGGACATGGCGATTTCATTCAGCGGAGATGCCGATGTGGATTTCGTCAAGGGCATGATCCCGCATCATCAGGGTGCCATTGATATGGCCAAGGTTGTGCTGGCGCATGGGAAAGATGCCCAAATCCGTAAACTCGCCGAAGAGGTCATCAAGGCGCAGGAGGGCGAAATTGCCATGATGCGGGACTGGCTCAAAAAGAAGGGTGTGCAGTAACCTGCATGATGCTGACACGGATTGTCACCAATCCGTGTCACATCCTCCCTACTCATACGCATACACAGGGAGATCAGCATGGCAGCCAACATTATTCTCTATACCAATCCTCAGTCACGCGGGCGCATTGCGCGCTGGATGCTTGAGGAGGCCGGCGTCTCTTATGATGTGCAGGTGCTTGATTATGGCACGACCATGAAGGCACCCGATTATCTTGCTATCAATCCCATGGGCAAGGTGCCAGCGATCAGGCATGGTGATGTTGTGGTGACGGAAGCAGCGGCGATCTGTGCTTATGTCGCGGATGTTTTCCCCGCTGCGGGGCTTGCGCCAGCCGTGAACGATCCGGCGCGGGGAGATTATTACCGCTGGCTGTTTTTTGCTGCAGGTCCGCTGGAGTATGCGTCAACCAACAAGGCCATGAAATTCATTCATCCTCCAGAACAGAATGTCATGATGGGCTACGGCACCTATGAGCATGTGCTGGATGCGCTTGATCAAAAACTGGTATCATCCGATTATCTGGCAGGCGGACAATTCAGCGCAGCGGATGTTTATGTTGGCTCGCATATCACATGGGGCATGCAATTTGGCACGATCGAGAAGCGCCCGTCTTTTGAGGCGTATTGGGACCGGCTGAAAGACCGGCCAGCGCATGTGAAAGCGAGTGCGCTTGATGATGCGCTGGTGCCGCAGCAGGGATAACTTATTCCAGCGCCGTCTTCTAGCGCCGTCATGGCCGGACTTGTTCCGGCCATGACTTCAGAAAATGCAGCGCCTTCACTTCAATGCCGCATTGCTGTCATCAACGCGATGATAAATCTCGCCGCCCTTGGCGCGGAAGGTTTGTGCCATATCCGCCATGCCTTTTTCTGCATCAACAAAAGCTTCGACATTCAGCCCCTTGGCGCTCTCGCGCAATTCCTGCGTGATTTTCATGGAGCAGAATTTTGGCCCGCACATGGAACAGAAATGTGCGATTTTCGCGCCCTCGGCCGGCAGCGTTTCATCGTGATAGGCGCGCGCTGTATCCGGATCGAGGCCGAGATTGAACTGGTCTACCCAGCGAAATTCAAACCGGGCCCGTGACAGTGCGTCGTCGCGTTTTTGCGCCAACGGATGCCCCTTCGCAAGATCAGCGGCGTGCGCTGCAATCTTGTACGTAATCACGCCGGTTTTCACGTCATCGCGGTTAGGCAATCCGAGATGTTCCTTCGGCGTGACATAGCACAGCATGGCGCAGCCAAACCAGCCGATCATCGCCGCGCCAATGCCCGAAGTGATGTGATCATACCCCGGTGCAATATCCGTGGTCAGCGGACCAAGGGTATAGAAGGGCGCTTCGCCGCAGGTTTTCAACTGCTTGTCCATATTCACCTTGATCTTGTGCATCGGCACGTGGCCGGGGCCTTCGATCATGGTCTGCACATCATGGTCCCAGGCGATTTTTGTCAGCTCGCCCAGCGTTTCCAACTCGCCGAATTGCGCCGCGTCATTGGCGTCGGCAATCGAGCCGGGGCGCAGGCCGTCACCCAGCGAGAAGGAAATATCGTACGCGCGCATGATCTCGCAGATGTCGCGGAAATGCGTGTAGAGGAAATTTTCCTTGTGATGGGCGAGACACCATTTTGCCATGATGGAGCCGCCGCGTGAGACAATGCCGGTGACGCGGTTTGCGGTCAGCGGCACATAGCGCAACAGCACGCCGGCATGAATGGTGAAATAATCGACGCCCTGTTCAGCCTGCTCAATCAGCGTATCGCGGTAAATGTTCCATGTCAGTTCTTCAGGCTTGCCACCGACCTTTTCCAGTGCCTGATAAATCGGCACGGTGCCAATCGGCACGGGCGAATTGCGCAAAATCCATTCCCGCGTGGTATGGATATTCTTGCCGGTGGACAAATCCATCACGGTGTCCGCACCCCAGCGGATCGCCCAGGTCAATTTTTCCACTTCTTCGGCAATGGAGGAGGAGACGGCAGAATTGCCGATATTGGCGTTGACCTTCACCAGAAAATTACGCCCGATAATCATCGGCTCCAGTTCTGTGTGATTGATGTTGCAGGGGATGATGGCGCGGCCACGAGCAATTTCGTCGCGCACAAATTCCGGTGTCACCTCATCGGGAATGGATGCGCCAAAACTCTCGCCATCGCGCACCAATGTTTCCTTAAGTTTCGCGCGGCCGCCATTTTCGCGGATGGCGATATATTCCATTTCCGGCGTGATGATTCCGGCGCGGGCGTAAGCGAGTTGCGTCACGGTCTTGCCGGCGCGGGCACGCAGGGGCTGGCGGCGGGAGAGGTCGAACACGCTGTCATTGCCGCCTGATTTCAAGCCATTGTCTTCGGGCTTCACGGCTCGGCCCTGATAGCTCTCCACGTCGCCGCGCGCCTCGATCCAGCGGCGGCGGGTCTCGGGGAGACCCATGCTGATATCGATGGCCGCATCGGCGTCGGTATAGGGGCCGGACGGATCGTAGATGCGCAGCGGCGGCTCGTTGGCGGAGGGCGAGAGGCTGATCTCGCGCATCGGTACCCGCAATTCAGGGTGGCGCTCGCCCGCGACATACACTTTGCGCGAGCCAGGCAGCGGGCCGGTGGTGACGGAAAAATCCGAGGGAGGGGCAAATTTGTTCATGATGGGCCTCGTTGAGGGTAAAGGCCCGGCGTGAAGTGGGGATGGCATGTCGCGGCACGTGCCGGAAATGCTGGACCTTTCCTCCGCCGGTATGAGCCGGTTCAGGTTCAAAGGGTCGCGCTGCTGGTTGCCCGATGCGCCTCTCAGTCCGTTGTCCGGACTCCCCCAGGATGGGCAGACCGTGACAGACGCAGCGGTGCGGTTCAAGTGGAACACTGCTTTGCATGTGATGATCGATTGTGCATCGCAGCGTCAGGCGCATTGACCCGGCCCGCGCAGGCCCTTACACCCGCAAAAATTCCGGGATCACTGACATGACACAGACGCAAAGCCCCTCAGACGGCGGCTGGATCGAACCGCGCGCGACGGCGGTTCTGGTGCTGGCCGATGGCACTGTGATCGAGGGCTTCGGCCTTGGTGCATCAGGCACGGCCGTGGGCGAGGTCTGCTTCAACACGGCGATGACGGGGTATCAGGAAATCCTGACCGATCCATCCTACGCCCGGCAGATCATCACCTTCACATTTCCGCATATCGGCAATACCGGCGCCAATGATGAAGACATCGAGACAGTGAACATGGCTGGCGCAGCCGGCGCCGTCGGCTGTATTCTGGGGGCTGGCATCACTGATCCGTCAAACTGGCGGACGAAATCGCATTTTGACGCCTGGCTGAAAGCGCGGGGCATTGTCGCGCTGGGCGGCATCGATACCCGCGCCCTGACCGCGCTGATCCGTGACAGGGGCATGCCGAACGGCGTCATCGCCCATGCTCCTGATGGTGTATTCGATATTCAGTCGCTGCAGGCGCAGGCGGCGGCATGGCCGGGGCTTGAAGGCATGGATCTTGTGCCTGATGTGGCCCCGACGCAGCGCTATAGCTGGGACGAGGCCGATTGGGCCTGGCCGGCCAGCTACGGTGTGCGCGGTGCACAAGTCCGCCATCTGGTCGCGATCGACTATGGCGCGAAGCGCAACATTCTGCGGCTTTTCGCCGGGCGTGGCTGCAAGATTACGGTGGTGCCGCCGACCGCAACGGCAGATGATATTTTTGCTTTGCAGCCCGACGGCGTGTTCCTGTCGAACGGGCCGGGCGATCCGGCGGCAACCGGTGTCTATGCCGTGCCGGTGATCAAGGCCATTCTGGATCGCAAAATTCCGACCTTCGGCATCTGCCTTGGTCACCAGATGCTGGCGCTGGCGATTGGTGCCAAGACGCACAAGATGCACCAGGGCCATCATGGCGCCAACCATCCCGTGAAGGAACACGCCACTGGCAAGGTCGAAATCGTGTCGATGAACCACGGATTTGCCGTCGATCCCGAGACGTTACCGGCGCATGCGGAGGAAACCCACGTGTCACTGTTTGACGGGTCCAACTGCGGGCTGGCGCTGAAGGACCGCCCGGCCTTTTCTGTGCAGCATCACCCGGAAGCATCCCCCGGCCCGCGTGACAGCCACTACCTGTTCGACCGGTTCGTGGCGATGATGGATGCGGGCGCTCAGAACCGGGTGAATTGAGTCTAAGGTGTTGTAAAAAATACGAAATAGACCAGCGCGAGGGCGATAATCGCACCGGTTGTGCTGAAACCCAGAATATAGCGGACATTCGCGTTGATGCCGCCACGGGCTTTGGTTGCGCCGATGACAGTGCTGTTTTCGGCGTTACGCTGTGCGTCTGGGCGCATGTGAGGCTCATTCGTCATGATGATCGTCTCCGCTGCTGCCCCGCCCATGTAAAACGGGTTTCAGACAGGGAAGTTCCAGCTTTTGCGCGGCATCATTGCGGGATGCGCAGCAGGCGCATTGTCTGTAGGCCATGCATAATCAGCAGGAGGACGATTCGATGACAGTGTTCACTGGTTTTGCGCAGATCGCCGCGCCGCGCTTTTCCGTATTGGCCTGCACAATAGCAGTGCTCGCCAGTATGCCTGCCAACGCCCAGTCCGTGGCGCAGGGGCGCAGGCTGGCGCTGACCCACTGTGCTTCCTGCCACGCGATTGAAAAGACCGGCACAAGTCCCAACCCACGCTCCCCGCCCTTCCGGGTGATCGGACGCAAATACAAGGTGGAGGACCTGGATGAGGCGTTTGCCGAAGGTATCGTCACAGGTCATCCGGGCATGCCGGAATTTACCCTTGAACCGCCGCATATCGAGGCGTTGTTATCCTATATCAAAAGTGTGTCGCGGCGCTCAAAGCGCTGAATGTTGAGAAATATCTGCGATGAAATCCTGGCGCGAATATTGGGATGGCGACTCCCCGGTTTATGTCAACGAACGGCATAAACAGCTGCATGATGCGCGCGTGGCCCGTGATATTGCTGCACTGATTCCGTTCGGCGGCGCGGTTGTTCTTGATCATGGCTGTGGTGAAGCGCGCGGTGCGCTGACGATGGCGGCGCGCTGCACTGTCCTGTATTTGTGCGATGGTGCGCCGACGGTGCGGGCGCGTGTGGCCGCGCGCTATGCCAATGACCAGCGCATGATTGTGCTGGCGCCAGAGGATATTGACGCGCGCATACCCGATGACTCACTTGATATGGTTGTCGCCAATTCGCTGCTGCAATATCTCAGCCGCGAGGATTTTCAGGCCTTGCTGGAGCAATGGCAGCGCAAACTCAAGCCCGGTGGCCGGCTTGTGCTGGGTGATATCTTGCCGCCGGATCTTAATTCGCTGACGGATGCCATGGCCTTGCTGCGGTTTGGCCGCGAGGGCGGATTTCTGATGGCTGCACTCGCCGGGCTGATCAAAACGGCCTTGTCTGACTACCGCAAAATTCGCGGGGCCCTCGGCCTGACCTGTTATCACGAAGCCGATATGATGGCGCTGCTGGATAATCATGGTTTTGCCGTGACCCGCCATCGCCCGAATATCGGTCACAATCAGGCCCGCATGACGTTCGTCGCTTCGCGGCGTCTGGCGGCTACCGGTCAACAATGAGCGCGCCGGTCAAATTACCAAGATCGACCTGGCTTTTTCCGGTTGCCGCGCTGATTTTGTTCGCTGTTGCAACGGCAGCCGGCATGACCTCGGTGTTCGTTCCCAATGCGCTGGGACTTGGGCTTGCGGCCGCGCTGATCCTGATTTTATTTGGCACTGTATTTGCGGCCGTGCATCACGCGGAAATTATCGCCCACCGCACGGGTGAGCCTTATGGCACACTCATTCTTACGGCTGCGGTGACGGTGATTGAGGTGGCGCTGATTGCCTCTGTGATGCTGTCGAATGATGCCAGCCCGATGCTGGCGCGCGATACGGTCTATGCGGTGATCATGATTGTGTGCAACGGCCTTGTGGGGCTTTGCATTCTTGTGGGCGGCTTGCGCCACGGTGAACAGGGCTTCCGCACGCGCGGCGCAACATCCTACCTGCTTGTGCTTGTCACCATGGCTGTGCTGACGCTGGTGTTGCCTGAGCATACACGCACGACGCCCGGGCCGGTTTATTCAACAGCACAGCTTGTTTTCGTCAGTGTTGTCACGCTCGTGCTCTATGCGGCCTTTCTTTATATCCAGACCGTGCGGCATCGTGATTATTTCATTGTTGCCGGTGACAAGGATGAACAGGCCCACGCGCATGTGTCTGACCGCGAGATGTGGCTCAGCCTGTTCTGGCTGATTGTTGCGCTGGCCGGTGTAATTCTGTTGTCCAAAAAATTCTCGCTGGTGGTGGAAGCCGGTGTGGTGGCCGCGAACATGCCGCGTACCATCATCGGCATTATCGTTGCCGCCGTGATTTTGCTGCCCGAGGGTCTGGCTGCCGTGCAGGCGGCCAAGCGTGACGAATTGCAAAAAAGCGTCAACCTCGCGCTGGGGTCATCGCTCGCCACCATTGGCATGACCATGCCCGCTGTGGGGGCGATGAGCCTGCTGTTCAACAAGCCGCTCGTGCTCGGCGTGAGTGCTGCCGACCAGATCTTGCTCGCGCTGACTTTTTTCGCAAGCCTGCTGACGTTTGGTGCGGGGCGGACCAATATCCTGTCAGGCGTGGTGCATCTGGTGATTTTCGCCGCCTTCGTTTTTCTGGCGATGGTGCCGTAGGAATTCACAGGGTTATCAACAGGTGCGCGCCTGTTGGCGTCTGGCGATTTTGCAGGGCTACAACCCTGGGCCCGCGTGCTAAAGGCAGGCCATGCGCTTCCCGCCATCCTTCATCGAGGAGATCAAAGCCCGGCTGCCGGTTTCGGCTGTCGTGGGGCGGCGTGTCGCCTTGAAACAGGCAGGGCGGGAATGGCGCGGCCTGTCGCCCTTCAATGCGGAGAAAACCCCATCCTTCTATGTGAATGACCAGAAGCAGGCCTGGTTCGATTTTTCCTCCGGCAAGAATGGCAACATCTTCACCTTCCTGATGGAAACCGAGGGGGTGAGTTTCCCTGAGGCTGTGGAGCGGCTGGCCCAGGAAGCGGGTCTGCCGGTGCCGCACATGTCGCGGGAGGCGGAGGAGCAGGAGAAGCAGCGCTCAACCCTGCATGAGGTGATGGAGCTTGCGGCACAGTTCTTTCAGGACCAGCTTGCCGGAGCGGCGGGTGCCAAGGGGCGGCGCTATCTCGACGGGCGTGAACTGGATCAGCCGACGCGCGCGGCCTTCCGGCTTGGGTATGCGCCGGGGGAGCGGTTTGCCTTGCGCGATCATCTCGCCGGCAAGGGGGTTGACCGTGACGCGATGATTGAAGCCGGTCTGCTGGTGCATGGGGACGATATTCCTGTGCCCTATGACCGGTTCCGGGACCGAATCATGTTTCCGATTGCGGATGCGCGCGGGCGCATCATTGCTTTTGGCGGGCGCGCCATGGAAGCAGATGTGCCGGCGAAATATCTCAACTCGCCCGATACGCCGCTCTTTCACAAGGGCCGCGTTGTCTACAATCATCACAATGCCCGCAAGGCGGCTCATGACAGGGGCATGGTCATCGCCGTTGAAGGCTATGTCGATGTGATTGCCATGACGCGGGCGGGCTTTCCCAACAGCGTGGCACCGCTCGGCACTGCTTTGACGGAAGACCAGATCGGCCTGCTGTGGCGCATGGCCGACGAGCCGATCCTGTGTTTCGATGGTGACAAGGCCGGCCGGCGCGCCGCCTACCGGGCCATCGATGTGGCGCTGCCGCTGGTTCAGGCTGGAAAGTCCTTGCGGTTTGCATTGCTGCCAGAGGGGCAGGACCCTGACGATCTCTACCGCCAGTCCGGTTCGGCCGCCATCGAAACGGTGTTGCAGGCGGCCCGGCCGATGGTCGATCTGTTGTGGGTGCGCGAGACAGAAGCGGCGCCCATGGATACGCCGGAGCGGCGGGCGGCCTTTGAGAAGCGGGTCAAAGATGCTCTCAATGCGGTGAAAGACGAGGCCGTGCGCCGCCACTACCGCACCGAAATTGACGCGCGGCTGGCGGCCCTGTTTGCGCCGGCGCAGACCACCTATCCGCGCGGCGGATCGTTTCGACAGCGTAATGATGGCCGTTTTGGCGGACGTCCCGGTGTTGGTGTGCCTGGCGGCTATCGCTCAACGCCAGCGCGGGCATCCACCCGCCTGACTGGCAGCGCGATGTTTACGGCCAAGCCGGCAGTGAGCTCACGCGAGGCACTGATCTTGACCCTGCTGGCCCGCCACCCGGAGATACTTGAGCGGCAGATCGATGATATCGCCGATCTGCATTTCAATGGCCGCGAGGCTGAAAAACTCCGGCGCGGGCTGGTGGATGCGATTGCTTCCGGCGCAGAACCCGACGCGGTGCCTGCCTTGCTTAACCGCATCGGGCTCGGCGCGCAGATTGCCCGGCTCGAACCGCTGGTGCGGCCCGGTGACCGGTGGGCACTCGATCCGGATGCCGATTCTTTCCGTGTTGCCGACAATCTCCGGCAGGCGCTCGTCTTGCACCGGCGCGCTACAACCCTACATACCGATATGCAGGCAGCAGAACGCGAATTGGCGCGGGATGGCAATGAGGCGGCACTGGAACGTATTCGCGAAATCAAGGCCGAACTTCAGGCGCTTGATGGGGCAGAAGCGGATGTGGAAGGGCTCTCAGCCAGTGTGCCGGCAAAAAAGAGCTAGAATTGGCCGGCATTTGCGATAGGGAAACGGCGGATAACCTTGGGATGGCTTGGTTAAGCCGCTCTTAATGTCCTTCGGGGCAGGGTAAAATTGAACAGAATCAGCAGGCGCGGATGATGAATCGTCCGGGCCATCACGTCGTTATGAAGCTGGCGGACAGGCTTTGTGACGACCGGGAGCGCCAGATGGTAGCCAAGACGGCAAGCAAGACAGCGGTCAAATCGACCGATAAGACCGAAGGTGAAGCCAAGCTCGAGGCGGCGGCTGACGGTCCGTTGCTCGATATGAATGATGCTGCGGTCAAGCGCATGATCAAGCTCGCCAAGAAGCGCGGCTTCATCACCATCGACCAGATCAATGAAGTCATGCCGGCGACATCGTTCACTTCGGACCAGATCGAGGACATGAACGCGATGCTCAATGATATGGGCATCAACGTCGTTGAAAATGAAGAGCAGGAAACCGAGGGCGAAACCCGCGAAGAGGCGGAGGAGGATGAGCCGGAGGGCGGTGAGGTTGTCGAGGCCTCGCGCAATGCTGTTGCCAAGGCCGAAAAAACCTCTGAGCCGGTGGACCGCACCGATGATCCGGTGCGGATGTATTTGCGCGAAATGGGTTCGGTCGAGCTTCTGTCGCGCGAGGGCGAAATCGCCATCGCCAAGCGTATCGAGGCTGGCCGCGAGGCCATGATTGCCGGCCTGTGCGAAAATCCGCTGACCTTTCAGGCCATCATCATCTGGCGCGACGAGTTGAACGAAGGCAAGGTTCTGCTGCGCGACATTATTGACCTTGAAGCCACCTATGCGGGGCCGGACGCCAAAAATGCGCCGCCGCCGCCGCCGGTCATGCCCAACCTCAACCCGATGAATTCACCACCGCCACCGCCGCGCCGCACGGGTGACGAGGATGAGGAAGGCGAGGGCGAACAGCCGCAGTCGGAAGCCGATGCCGATGAGGATGATCTCGAAAACAACGTGTCGCTCTCCGCCATGGAAGCGGAGCTGAAGCCGCGCGTTCTCGAAACCTTCGACCGCATTGCCAGCGAATATAAAAAACTGCGCCGCCTTCAGGACCAGAAGGTGGAGGGCAAGCTCACCAATGTGGCGCTGACTCCGGCGCAGGACCGCAAGCACAAGAAGCTCAAGGAAGACATCGTCACTGATGTGAAATCCCTCTCGCTCAACCAGAACCGCATTGATGCTCTGGTGGAGCAGCTTTACGACATCAACAAGCGCCTGATGGGCAATGAAGTGCGCCTGATGCGGCTTGCTGAAACCTATGGCGTGGCGCGCGAGAGTTTCCTGTCGGAATGGCAGGGCGCGGAAATGGATTCGAAATGGCTGATGCGCGTTTCGAAGCTCACCTCCAAAGGCTGGAAAGATTTTATCGGCAAGGAAAAGGACCGGATTCACGATCTGCGTGACGCGATTCATTCCCTTGCGCAGGAAACTGGCCTTGAAATCACCGAGTTCCGCAAGATCGTTGCGATGGTGCAAAAGGGCGAGCGCGAAATGCGCCAGGCCAAGAAGGAAATGATCGAGGCCAATTTGCGTCTCGTCATTTCGATTGCGAAAAAATACACCAATCGCGGCCTGCAATTTCTCGACCTCATTCAGGAAGGCAATATCGGCCTGATGAAGGCGGTGGATAAATTCGAATATCGCCGCGGCTACAAATTCTCGACCTATGCCACATGGTGGATCCGGCAGGCGATCACGCGCTCCATCGCTGATCAGGCGCGCACCATCCGCATCCCCGTGCACATGATCGAGACGATCAACAAGATCGTCCGCACCTCGCGCCAGATGCTGCATGAATCAGGCCGCGAACCGACGCCTGAGGAATTGGCGGAAAAACTCGCCATGCCGCTGGAAAAAGTGCGCAAGGTGCTGAAAATCGCCAAGGAGCCGATTTCTCTGGAAACGCCGATTGGCGACGAGGAAGATTCCCACCTCGGCGATTTCATCGAGGACAAGAACGCGATCCTGCCGATTGATGCGGCGATTCAGGCCAATCTGCGCGAAACCACCACGCGCGTGCTGGCCTCGCTGACACCGCGCGAGGAGCGCGTGCTGCGCATGCGCTTCGGCATCGGCATGAATACCGATCACACGCTGGAGGAAGTGGGCCAGCAATTCTCGGTGACGCGCGAACGCATCCGCCAGATCGAGGCGAAGGCGCTGCGCAAACTGAAGCATCCGAGCCGGAGCCGGAAGCTCAGGAGCTTTCTGGATAATTGAGGGTAGCGTATTTGTTGCTTTTCAATGATAAGATAAGGACAAACAAAGCGCCTCAAAATTCGCGTCAGTCTACGTACAATTTCATTGACGAAAGTGCGTGGCCTGCGTGTGCCAAATTTAGAGCAGCTGTAAACAGTTGGCTCAGTCGCCTTGATGTCAATGAGCGTTCTGGACTAATCAGTCGGCTACGCAAGGGCAATCATTTCGAGTTTCAATCGGCTATTCTTGAATTGGTAGTTGCGGAGGCTTTGTTTAATCTCGGCTATAAAGTTTCAATACACCCTCCGCTCGAGGGTTCTTTAAATAGGCCAGATTTCGGTTTCTTAGACGAAGCGAAAAACTCCTTTTTTGTTGAGGTCACAACCAACGCGCCAGCAAAAAAAGCAATTTCTGTATCAAAAAACGCTCGAAAATTGCGAGACGCTATTGATTCTTTGGATTTGCCGCATGGATCATTCTTCAATTACTCGCTTGTTACGTCTGGAAATTCATCTCCCAAGATTCAACCATTAAAAAATGATGTAATTAAATGGATTGATAAACCAAGGGTTGCGGGTTGCTCTGAGGTAGGTACATTTTCTACAGATGAATGGGTAATTCAATTAGAATTACACTGGAAGGTGTCAGATAAAAAATTCAGTCATTCAATACATCTTGAAGGTCCTTTTACAAAGATTGGCGATGCAACGCCTTCTATTGAGCAAATGCTTGAGAAAAAATCAAAAAGATATGGTAGAAATAACAATTTTGTAATTGTCATAGGCGACAATATGAACTTAACTTGGGGGCAAGATGAAATATATCGAGTTCTTGAGAATTCGCTTTTTGATGCCACTGGTTCTAATCTGCCTGGTGTAGAGAAGTTTTGGGGCTGTTCAAGTTCTCCGAGAAATTCGCACATTGTGGCTGTCTTGTTTTTTCC
>JBOFCU010000078.1:0-15928 GCA_051646285.1 Beijerinckiaceae bacterium | reverse complement strand
AGAAGAATGCCAAGCAGCAGATAAATCGAATTCAATTCGAAAATCTTGTGCCGGTTCCAGATTGATTTTGATTCGGTTGCCATGACGGGCCTCATTCAGCGGGCACAAGTGCGGGGCGGGCGGCAGGCGACAGCGATTCATCCGTGCGTTCACCGGCCTTCACGGTCATCCACAAATTGTAGACCATGATCAGCGAACCCACGACGAAGAGCGCACCGCCCAAAGCACGGATGACGTAGAAAGGATGCATCGCTTCCACCGTTTCGATGAACGAATATTCGAGGAAGCCAAGAGACGTGTAGGCTCGCCACATCAGGCCCTGCAAAATACCCGACACCCACATCGCGGAAATATACAGCACGATGCCGAGGGTGGAGACCCAGAAATGCCAGTTCACCAGCCTGAGAGAATAGACTTCCTTGCGCTGCCAGAGCCACGGCACGAGACAATAAATCGCACCGAACGATACATAGGCAACCCAGCCCAGTGCACCGGAGTGCACATGGCCGATGGTCCAGTCCGTGTAATGGCTCAGCGAGTTCACCGCTTTCACCGACATCAGCGGGCCTTCGAATGTGGACATGCCATAGAACGCGACGGACACGACCATCATGCGCAGCACCGGATCGGTGCGCAGCTTGTCCCAGGCGCCAGACAGCGTCATCAAACCATTGATCATGCCGCCCCATGAGGGCATCCACAAAATAATCGAGAAGGTCATGCCCAGCGTCTGCGCCCAGTCCGGCAATGCGGTGTAATGCAGGTGATGAGGACCTGCCCAGATATAAAGGAAGATCAGCGACCAGAAATGGATGATGGACAGACGGTAGGAATAAACCGGCCGCTCAGCGCGCTTGGGAATGAAATAATACATGATCCCGAGAAAGCCGGCAGTGAGGAAAAAGCCCACAGCATTGTGGCCATACCACCACTGGAACATTGCATCCTGAACACCCGACCAGAGAATGTAGCTCTTGGGCGAATAGAGCGAAACCGGCACGGTGGCATTGTTGCCAAGATGCAGCACGGCGATGGTGACAATGAATGCGAGATAGAACCAGTTCGCCACATAAATATGCGGCTCCTTGCGCTTCCAGAGCGTGGCCAGAAACACCAGCAGATACACCACCCAGACAATGGTGAGCCACAGGTCGGAATACCATTCCGGCTCCGCATATTCCTTGCTTTGCGTGATGCCGAGCAGATAGCCCGTGCCGGCAATGACAATGAAAAGATTATAGCCCAGCACCACGAACCATGGGGAAATGGAACCGGCGAGGCGCGCCTGCGATGTGCGCTGCACGACATAAAGCGATGTGGCGATGAGGACGTTGCCGCCAAACGCAAAAATCACCGCCGAGGTGTGCAGGGGGCGCAGACGGCCAAAATTCGTCCAGGGCAAATCAAAATTCAGCACCGGATAGGCAAGCTGAAGCGCGAGGATCAAGCCAACGGTAAAACCGGCAACGCCCCAGAACATGGCTGCAACGGTTGCGAACTTGACCGGGCCCATATTGTAATTGGGCTTGCCATTGATTTCCTGCGGCTCGGGCCAGACGGCAGGGCGGTTAAATTGGCGGTTGGCAATCAGCACCGCCGCACCGCCGGCCGATATCATACCAATGAACGCATGAAAGGCGTAACCGGAATGATCGGTCTTGGCCATGATCAGCAGCATCAGCACGGCTGCCGCAGCAGCGATAACGATGCCGAGGATTTCACCCACGGTCATCGATTTTGAGTTGGTAATGGCAGTCATATCGGCCCCCATGCCCATTGCGGGCATTGAACTATACCCGGTCTTGTGCACCGCAGCGCAAAGCCGATCATTGACATGAGTCAAGCGGCTGAGGGCTGCTTTGGTCCAATAGTCCGGCGTATCAGTCAGAACGGAAGCACAAGAATCATAGCTATCCGGCTGGCGGCAACCTTAAAAGCGCGCGACCCATTGGCGCATGAGCTGATGGGCAATCGAAATCGGCGTAGGGCAATTGAGCCCCTCCGGATGCCGGTTTTCCAGCAACGCCAGCGTTTCATCGCGCGAGAACCAGCGGGCATCGAGCAATTCGGTGCGGTCAAATGTGATGGCGCTGGTCTGCGCCTGCGCCAGACAGCCAATCATCAGTGACATTGGGAAAGGCCAGGGCTGGGACAGGCAATAGTCCACACGCCCGCAAACGATAGCGGATTCCTCAAGGATTTCGCGGCGCACCGCATCTTCAATGGTCTCACCGGGCTCCATGAATCCGGCCAGCGCCGAATACATCGGTGTCGGAAAGCGGGGTGAGCGGCCCAAAAGGCACTGGTCGCCGTGATGGGCAAGCATGATCACCACCGGGTCGGTGCGGGGAAAATGCTGCGCCTTGCAGGTTGGGCAATCGCGCCGCCAGCCGGCGCTGGCGACAGCCGAGGGTGCGCCGCACTTGGCGCAAAAGCGATGGGTATCATGCCACGCCATCAGCGCCTTCGCCATGCCCAGGGCTGCCACATCCGCCGGGGCAGCGAGCCCGCGCACGGCGATTGTGCGCATGTCAGTGACACCAAAGCCTTGCGCCTTCAGCGGCTCGGCCAGTGCTGCATCGATCTGCGTGGCAAACAGCGGGCCGCCCTCATCGGTGCCCATGAAGAAGGTGTTGAGCGGTGTCCCGAACGCGGCAGCCTGCGTCAGCGCAAAGCGCGCCTGCGCCCCAGCCCTGCCGGACAGGGCGCTTTGCGGCATCAGGACAGGCAGATCGCCTGCCAGCACCAGCGTGCGCGCATCCGCATCTGCCAGCCATGCGGCCATGGCCTGTGCATCATCGCGCTGCTCGGAATGGCGGTTGAGCGGATTATCAACAAACCCGAGTGTCAAGGCGCGGGCAGGATCAGTCACGGACATGGTTCACCGGGCTATCAAAGATTCGACCGCACAGTGCCGTGAAATCACCGGGCCGTCATCTGTTTCCCGCGATGTTTCCAGTCCATAACGGCTGATCAAGCCGCTTGTGCCGCTGTTCAGCCTGACACGCCGAGGGCGCGGCGCACCATCGCCAGCCGCTCATCGCGCAAGGCCTGATGATACGGCTCGGCGGTTCCGACCCCCCAGACCGGGCGCGGCCAGGCCGCATCTTCCTGATACCGTGCCAGCACATGAATATGCAGTTGCGGGACCATATTGCCGAGCGCGGCGACATTGAGCTTGTGCGGCCGGAACAGCTCCTTCAACACCCGCGAGGCATGGCGGATTTCGCCCGACATGGTGCCGGCATCCGACTCCGACAGATCGATCAGGTCACGCACATCGGCCCGGCGCGGGACCAGAATGAGCCAGGGAAAGCGCTGGTCATTCATGAGCAGCACCGATGACAGCGCCAGATCGCCGACGGCAAAGGTATCGGCTGCCAGTTGGGGGTGTAGCTGAAAGGCCATGATACGCTCCTGACTTTGACCGGCCTTATAGGCACAAAGCAGCGGGCTGTCTCATCGCGTGCCAGCACAGACCTGTGGCCTGAAACCGCTTCTCCCCGGTACCGGTATTCCACGCCGTTCCCTGGCCGCCCCATAATGAACAGGCTGTTGTCGAATCCTCACTTGCACTCGCCCCACTCCTGCCCGATATAGCCGCCGGGAGGTTGGTGAGGGACGTACCACTCGCCAACCGGGTCAGGTCCGGAAGGAAGCAGCCCTAACGAGAACCGGGCGGGTCTTCGTCCAGCCTCCCACCTTCTTTGCCGTATCCGGCCGGTCGTCGCGCCGGGGTTTGCTGAAACCCGGGGTTTGAACCAGCTGATGACCGACGAAAACCCCGGATTTGATATGCCAGCGCTGGACTTGCCAGCCGCAGATACGCCCCAGCCGGGGGGCTACCGCGTTCTGGCCCGCAAATACCGCCCGCGCACATTTGATGACCTGATCGGGCAGGATGTGATGGTGCGCACCCTGCGCAACGCCTTTGCGCAGAACCGGATTCCCCAAGCCTGGATGCTGACGGGCGTGCGCGGAGTCGGCAAGACCACCACCGCGCGCATTCTCGCCCGTGGCCTGAATTATGAACTGCCCGGCAACAAGGACGCCGGACCGACCATCGACCTGACCCAGCTTGGCGTGCACTGCGCCGATATCATTGATGGCCGCCACGTTGATATCATCGAAATTGATGCGGCATCGAACAATGGCGTCGACAATATCCGCCAGATCAATGATGCGGTGCGCTATGCCCCGGCCCTGGCGCGCTACAAGGTCTATATCGTTGACGAAGTGCACATGCTCTCCACCGGCGCGTTCAATGCGTTTCTGAAAACGCTGGAAGAGCCGCCGCCGCACGTGAAATTCATTTTTGCGACGACGGAAATCCGCAAGGTGCCGGTGACGATTCTGTCGCGCTGCCAGCGCTTCGACCTCAAGCGCGTGGACGCCGATGTGCTGACCACGCATCTGAAAAAAATTGCGGATGCTGAAAATATCCGTGCCGACCATGATGCGCTGTCTGCCATTGCACGGGCGGCGGAAGGATCGGTGCGCGATTCCCTCTCGCTGCTGGATCAGGCCATTTCCCACGGCGCTGGCACCATCACGGCGGACACCGTGCGCGCCATGCTGGGCCTTGCTGACCGCGCCCGCATCATTGATTTGTTTGAAACCGCCATGAAAGGCGATTTGCCGGACGCGCTCGGCATTTTGCGGGAATTGTGGAATGGCGGCGCAGACCCCGCTGTTGTCATTGCTGACCTGGCAGAATTCACCCATCTCGTGACGCGCATGAAAATTGTGCCCGCCAGCGCCAGGGACGTATCCCTGTCGCAGGAGGAGCGCACGCGCGGCGCGGATTTTGCCGAGCGCCTGTCCATCCGTGTTTTATCGCGGGCATGGACGCTGCTGACCAAATCCATGCCCGACGTGCAAAATTCGCCCAAGCCGCTCGCGGCAGCGGAAATGGCGCTGGTGCGGTTTGTGCATGCATCCGATCTGCCAACGCCTGATGAAGCCTTGCGCGTGCTGCGCGATGGCGATGGCGATGGCGCGGGTGGACATGGCAGCGCACCGCAGGGCAGCCCGTCCGGCGGCGGAGGCGCACGCGCGGCGCTGACACACAATACGGTGCCGCAAAGCCGGCCTGTGCTTGCGGCGACCGGCAGCGATGGCGGCGGGCGGATGCAGATGCGGGCACAGCCCCATGCCGCTCCGGGCCTTGCCGCCGCACCGGCCCTCGCCCAGCCGCAGACCCTGCAGGACATCATTGCGCTTGCGGATAAACACCGCGATGTGCAGCTCAAGGCCAGCGTGCAGAATGATATTCATCTCGTGCGGTTCGAGCAGGGCCGCATTGTCTGCCGCATCGGGCCGGGCGCCTCCCGCACATTACCGAATGATCTCTCCCGCGCCTTGCAGGCCTGGACCGGCGAGCGCTGGATTGTCGCGCTCTCGCAAGATGAAGGCGCGCCCACCCTGCGGCAGCAAAAAGACGCAGCGGTGCAGGACACCCGGCGCGATGCCGAAAATCATCCGCTTGTGCGCGCCATTCTGGATGCCGTGCCCGGTGCCAAGGTCGCAGCCGTGACGGATGCGGCGGACATGCCCTTGCCAGATGCTGTCATCACTGCCCCGCCGGTGTTCAATGAAGAGACAGGTGATCTCGAATTTGCGCCGCTGGATGACTATACCGACGACGATCTCTGATTTTCTTTCAACAGACAGGATATGCCATGCGTGATGTGATGGGCATGATGAAACAGATGCAGGGCCTGCAAAAGAAAATGCAGGACATGCAGGCCGAACTGGAAACGCTGGACATTCAGGGCCAGAGCGGCGGCGGCATGGTGAGTGTCACGCTGACAGGCAAAGGCGCGCTGAAAGCGGTGTCGATTGATCCTTCCCTGCTGAAAGAGGATGAGAAGGAAATTGTCGAAGACCTGATCGTCGCGGCGCACGCGGATGCGCGGGCGAAATCGGAGCGCGTGCTGGAAGAAAAAATGAAATCGGTGACGGGCGGCTTGCCGCTGCCGCCCGGTTTGAAATTGTTTTAATTCTTTCCTTGCGGGCTGAATGCATTGCGCTCTCCTGTCGGACCGGAAATTGAACGGCTGATCCAGCTCATGGCGCGGCTGCCGGGGCTTGGGCCGCGTTCCGCGCGCCGGGCCGCGTTGCAGCTCATCAAGAAGCGCGACCAGTTGCTGACGCCGCTGGCGGAGGCGATGCGTGTCGCCAGCGAGCGGGTGATTGTCTGCACCCAGTGCGGTAATGTCGATACCAGTGACCCTTGCGCCATCTGCACCGACCGGCGCCGCGATGAGACCATGCTCGTGGTGGTGGAGGATGTGGCGGATTTGTGGGCGCTGGAGCGGGCAAGCGCGACGAGCGCGCGCTATCATGTGCTTGGCGGCACATTGTCGGCGCTCGACGGGGTGCGGCCCGATGATCTCGCCATCGGCACGCTGATCGAGCGGGCGTCAAACCCTGCGGTGACGGAAATTATTCTCGCGCTCAATGCCACGGTCGATGGCCAGACCACGGCGCACTACATCATCGACCGGCTGAGCCATCTGCCGCTGAAGGTGACGCGGCTTGCCCATGGCGTGCCGGTCGGCGGCGAACTGGATTATCTCGATGAGGGCACGCTGAGCGCGGCCATGCGGGCACGCACGGGCATATGAGCGCAAAAAAAGCCGCACCTCATGGCGCGGCTTTCCCATGCAGATTTGATTCTGAAAACCAATCAGGCCGCAGCTTATTTGCCCGCCTGAATTTCCTGCACGGCCTGCGCCATCAATTCATCCATGGTGCGGCGGATCTGGTGGTCGGACTGGTCGACGCCGCCAGCCGCGAAATCAGCCTTCACCTTGCGCAGCACGTCATCATCACCTGCTTCTTCAAAATCGGCCATGATGATGGATTTGGCATAGGCATCGGCATCCGCCCCGGATTTGCCGAGCAGGCCACCGGCCCACTGGCCCAGAAGCTTGTTGCGGCGGGCTGTCGCCTTGAACCGCAGCTCCTCATCATGGGCAAACTTCTTCTCGAACGAGTCCTTGCGGTTATCAAACGTGGTCATGATTGCTGTGATCCATCCGGTGCATTGGTTCGCACCGGATATAAGCGGATGTGCGCGGGATTGCCAGTGACCTTGCACGCTCGCATGCTGTTTTGGGAAATTTCCCGCTCATGCAGGCTGATGCAGCATCAAGAGACCCTTGCCGCGCCTGCATGCGGATCGCACCCATAGGGCAGCCAATCACTCACCTGCCGCTGGGGCAAGCGGCGGGCCATGCCCCTCTCCCGGCGAATCCTGTTGCCCTGCCCCATGAAAAAGCCTTAGGACAGGGCCTTCAAGGCGCGTTGTGCGGCCCGGACCCATCGTCTAAGGATGGGATGAGGGTTTCCCGCTCCCATTTTCATCTGCACCCGGATGTGCAGGGCATATGTTTCCGAGGACAACCCCGGCCCCATGGATTTCAGGACACGGTATATCCCGATGAATCGCCGCCGCCGCATCTACGAAGGCAAGGCCAAGGTGCTATATGAGGGGCCCGAACCGGGCACGCTCATCCAGCATTTCAAGGACGACGCCACCGCCTTCAACGCCAAGAAGCATGAAGTGATCGAAGGCAAGGGGGTGCTCAACAACCGCATCTCCGAGTTTGTCTTCAATCATCTCAACAGCATCGGCGTGCCGACCCACTTCATCAAACGGCTGAACATGCGCGAGCAGCTCATCCGCGAGGTGGAGATCGTGCCGCTCGAGGTTGTGGTGCGCAATGTCGCCGCCGGTTCGCTGTCACAGCGGCTGGGAATCGAGGAAGGCACGCAGCTGCCGCGCTCGATCATCGAATTCTACTACAAGAACGACAAGCTCAATGACCCGATGGTGTCGGAAGAGCATATCACGGCCTTTGGCTGGGCCACGCCGCAGGAAATTGATGACATCATGGCGCTCGCCATCCGCGTCAATGATTTTCTCTCCGGCCTGTTCCTTGGCGTCGGCATCCGCCTTGTCGATTTCAAGATGGAATGCGGCCGCCTGTTCGAAGGCGAGATGATGCGCATTGTCGTGGCTGACGAGATCAGCCCCGACTCCTGCCGCCTCTGGGACATCAAGTCCAACGACAAGCTCGACAAGGACCGTTTCCGCCGCGACATGGGCGGGCTGGTGGAAGCCTATACGGAAGTGGCGCGCCGCCTTGGCATTATCGGCGAAAATGAACGCGCCACCCATGCCGGCCCGAAGCTGGTGCAGTAGAAGCGCCAGCGCCAGACCATTCTGTCTTGACCGCCGGGCCTCAGGTCCGGCGGTTTTGCTTGTGGCAACCGGCATGGCGCGCGCAGAAGATGTGCGATGGTTAACCCGGCCTTAGCGACTTGTGGGCCATGGTCGCTGGATAAGAGCGCGCCTCTCCCCTGCCGTTTGCCGAGCCAAGCCTGATGCGATCTGTCTGGACGGGCCTGATGAGCCTGCCAATTCGAGTTAAAATCGCCATGATCGGGCTTGCCGGCGTGGCTGGCATGCTGCTGATTTTTCTCCTCGTGCAATATGGCGAGCAAATCCGCCATGTCTCGACCGAGCGGACGCGCATCGCCAACCAGATCGAGCGCCGCGCTCTGTCCATCACCGCCGATGTGCATCGCCTGCGCGGGCTGGAAAGCGATTTTATTCTCAGCCGCGACGGGGGCCATGTCACCGCCCATCAGGCTGTAGCGACACACCTCAAAACCGAGATGGTCGCGCTGAAGCAGCAAGCGCAATCGCTTCAGCAGCCTGACATGATTGAACACATCACCCGGCTGGAATCGCTGCTGGGGAATTATCTCGCCTCATTCCGCGATCTCGTGACGATTCGCATGAAGCTGGGGCTGAAACAGAACGTCAGCGTCGAAGATGAAATCCGCACCAGCCTTGATGCGATTGAAACCATTCTCGATGGCGGCCTGCATCCTGGCTTGACAACATTGCTGCACCAGATCCGCCGCCTCGATCGTGACGCTATGCGCAGCACGAGCGACCATGATCTGCAAAAACAGTTGCGCATTGTCGCGGAAATGCAGGATGCGCTGCAATTTGCGGCGCTGAGCAGCACGAGCAAAAGAGCCATCCGCGATTTTCTGAAGACCTATGAAGATAATTTTCGCGTCTGGAGCGACAATGGCACAGCCTTTCTGAACGCTCAGAAAAATGCGCTGGAAACATTTCAGCCGCTCATCCCGATCACGCAAACCATTATTGCGCGGGCAAAATCCTTCACCAGCGCGGAAGAGACGGCACGGCAGGAATCAGACGAATATATGAAAGGCCTGACGCGCTATGTTTCGATGCTGGCCATCGGCATTCTGGGCTTTGTTGCCCTGCTGATCGGTTTCCGTATCGGCTTTGCAATTCAGTCCATGACCCATGCCATCCGCAAACTTGCCCATGGTGAATTTGATATTGATTTGCCGCACCGCGACCGGCGCGATGAAATTGGCCGCATGGCTGAAGGCATTGATGCGTTCCGGATCAAATTGCATGAAAAATCGCGGCACGATGCCGAGCGTGATATCGCCCTGAAAATGGAAGTGGACTATGAGCGCCGCTCTGCCGCACGCGAACTGGCTGATCAATTTGAAGCAACCGTCAGCGGCGTGATTGATGAAGTCGCACGCCTGTCCGGCGATTTGCAGGTTGCAGCCCGCTCGCTGGCGGAAACAGCGCGCATGTCGGAACAGGCATCGAGCCATGTGTCACAGGCCTCCGAAGAGGTGGCGACAACCGCGATGACCGTGGCGCAGGCATCGGATGAAATGTCATCCTCCATTTCTGCCATCAGTGAAAGGCTGACCGAATCCAACCGCATCGCGCAGGACGCGGTGGCGCAGATCGTGCAGACCAATCAGCGCATGGAAGATCTTGCTGGCGCGACAGCCAAGATCGACGACATCGTCAATCTGATTTCCGGCATCGCCAAGCAAACCAATTTGCTCGCCCTCAATGCAACCATTGAAGCCGCACGCGCTGGCGAAGCCGGGCGCGGCTTTGCGGTTGTGGCAACCGAGGTCAAGGCGCTGGCCAGCCAGACCGCGCAGGCCACAGGCTCGATCACCGGGCAAATTTCTGCCATTCTCAATGCCTCGCGCGCCTCCGTGGATTCGATCACCGCGATTGGCGAAACCGTGAATTTGATGTCGCAACTCTCCACCGATATTGCCATCGCGATTTCGCAGCAAAGTTCGGCAACGCATGAAATTGCGCGCAACACCCAGTTGTCGGCCCAGAACACGGGCGAGATCACACACCGCATTCACGACATCAGCATTGGTGCCAGCGCCACCGGCACCGCCGCCAACCAGCTGCTGGTCTCGGCCCAGATGCTTGGCACCGAGAGCCAGCATTTGCGCGGCGCTGTTGATGAATTCCTGACAACGGTGCGGGCGGCCTGAATTATTTGCAGGCAAAGCCTGCGGCGGATTTTATCTTCGGCAATTTTTCGGCAATGCCCATCATCTTTTCGCGGCGGTCCATTTCCGCCCAGACATCAGACGGAGCTATCGTCATGGTCGTCCACAGCACAACGAGATTATAAAGCAGATCGGCACTTTCCTCGATAACTGCCTGACGGTTGCCGATGATCGCATCAAGGCTCACCTCAATGGCTTCCTCGCCGACCTTCTTGGCAATCTTGCCAAGATCACCCTGAAGCAGGCGCGTGGTGCGTGACGTTTCCGGGTCACCGGTCAACGCGGCCTGCACGCCCTCATACAGCCGCTGGATCGAATCAGACATGGCTTATCCTAGCAGAGTGATCGCTGACATTCGCATGACATTTTGCCGGCTTATCCTGAACAAAAAATGAGTTTCGGGTGGTGGGCATACGAAAAGCCCGCCATAAGCCGCCCATCGCAGGAATACATCCATGAATGCTGCCCTGACCCGCCCGATGAGCGCCCGTGACTGGGGTCTGCTGCTGGTGCTGTCCGTGCTCTGGGGCGGTTCATTCCTGTTCATCAAAATGGCTGTGGTAGATATAGCGCCGCTGGTGCTTGTGCTGGGCCGGGTGGCACTGGCGGCCCTGACCTTGATGGGCGTGCTGTGGCTGCGCGGCATGGCCCTGCCGCGCGGGCAGACGTTGTGGCTGCAGTTTCTGGCCATGGGCATGCTCAACAACGTCATCCCATTTTCGCTGATTTTCTGGGGCCAACAATTTGTTGCGGCCGGGGTTGGCGCGATCCTGAATGCATCAACGCCGTTCTTTGCTGTGATGACCGCGCATATGCTGAGCGACGACAAGGCGACACCTGCGAAACTCACCGGCGTCATCACCGGATTTTTCGGTGTGCTGGTGATGATCGGCCCATCCGTCTTTTCCGGCGGCGGCAGTGTATGGCCTTATCTGGCTTTTCTGGGTGCCGGATTTTCCTATTCCCTGTCATCGCTGTATGGACGGCGTTTCAAGGCGATGGGCATTTCCCCGCTTGAATCCGCCTTTGGCCAATTGACGGCCAGTTCTGCCGTGATGCTGCCGGTGGCGCTGCTTTTTCATGGCGCATTCTGGATGCAGCCAGTGTCCACACAATCTCTGGCTGTGCTGCTGGCACTTGCAGTTTTCTCAACAGCGCTCGCCTATGTGATTTTCTTTCAGGTGCTGGGCAGCGCCGGTGCAACGAATGTGCAACTCGTCACATTGCTTGTGCCGGTGAGCGCCATTGTGCTCGGTGCGCTTGTCCTGCAGGAGCGGCTGGCCCCGCAGCATTTTCTCGGCATGGCGATTATTGCTGCCGGCCTGCTGATCATTGACGGGCGGATGGTCACGCGCTGACAGCGCGCCTGAGATCAGGCGGCGAAGGGTGCAAAAATATCGGCCACCTGCCGGTAAACCGGCTGTTTGAACGGCACGATCAGTGATGGCAGATACGACAGGCTTTCCCAGCGCCAGGCGGAAAATTCGGGTTTCTCACCGCAGTCTGGCGTGTGAATATTGATTTCCGTTTCATCGCCATCAAAGCGCATGGCAAACCATTTCTGGCGCTGGCCCTTGAATTTTCCGCGCCATGATTTTTTCAGTGAATCCGGCGGCAGATCATAAAAATACCAGTCCGGCGCTTCAGCCAGCAGCGAAGCGGTGCGCACATTGGTTTCCTCGCGCAATTCCCGCAGCGCTGCTTGCAGCGGCGGCTCACTCTCATCAATGCCGCCCTGCGGCATCTGCCAGGCAAAGGGATCATCCGGCGGCAAGCCGCGGCGGCGGCCGACGAAAACCTGACCCTTGTGATTGAACAGGGCAATGCCGACGCAGGGGCGGTACAAATCCCAATCGGGACGCCTGAACGCTGGATCTCTGCCCGCGTCGGATGTGCTCATGGCGCAGCCGTCCGGCGGGCCTGAATGGCATGGGTGACCGGCACCAGAACAATGCCACGGTCCTGCAATGTCTTCGACCAACGCGCGATGCGCTCAATCGTCAGGGGAATGGCATTGGCTGTGCCAATGGCCACGCCATTTTCACGCGCCCGCGTTTCGAGCTTCGCCAACTCGCGATCAATGGCATCGGGCCGGGCCAAGACATCAATAATACCATCAGCCCGCGCTGCGGGTAATTTCAGGGAAGCGGCCATATCCCCAATCAGCGAGCGGTTGGACGAGCCATCATCAAGCATCACCAGACCGCGATCGGCAATATCCTTCATCACCGGGCGCAAGGCGCTATCCTGCGCCGTGAATTTGGCACCCATGAAATTCACGATGCCGGTGTAACCGGAAAAACGCGACATCACCCAGTGCAGCCGGTCGATATTATCGGCGGCGTCTCCGCTGGTGCGCAATGTGTGCGGGCCGGGATCATTTTCCGGATAATCAAAGGGTTCCATCGGCATTTGCAGCAGAATTTCGTGGCCATCGGAACGGGCGCGCGCAGCCTGCCGGTCAAGTTCTGTGGCGTAAGGCGCGAAAGCCAGCGTCACAGCGCCAGGCAATTTCGCGATGGCATCGGTGGTCGAGGCCTGGCTGATGCCAAGCCCGCCAACCACAATGGCAATGCGTGGCTTGCCTGCAATGGCAGCGGCGAGCACCGGGCGGGCATAGATGGCCGAGGGGCGCGCGCCATCGGCACCCATGCGCGGCAGCACGCCGTGTCGCGAGCGCTCGATCAGGCGGCGGTCCGGCGCAGCATTCAATTTCGGCTCGGCATTTTCGACCGAAGGCACCGTGATGATCATGGAGCCGGGCGCGGCTTCACCACCGCCGCGCACAACCTTCACACCGGAAGCATGTTCGCTTTCCTCCGCCGACATGACATTGCGGGTTTGCGGCGCGGCGGATGCAGCGGGACTGTCCGGCTTGTCAGGCGCGGCAACGGCCACAGGGGCCTGGCGCACCGCTATGCTGACGACAACCGGCGCATTGGGATCCTGACGCGAGCCGATCCAGATCTGGCCGGCCAGCACAGCCACCATCATGCCAGACAAGACAGCAAAAATCGTTTTGGCTGGCAGGGCCGCCCGCGACTGGCGCTTGAGCGCCGCGCCGAGCGGGCGCGTCAGATCATTGGCGGTGGCGGCGGCAGTGTCGTTCACGGTATTCCGGACAGCAAAATGGCGGATAACAGGGGCGAATCGAAAACCCCGGCGCAGCATCTGCACCGGGGCTTATCGGACCCTTTTATGGTAAACGGATGGTTAACGGCGGCTGAATTGCCCCATCAGTTCGCGCTCTTTTTCTCCGGCTCGGCCTTTGGCGCCTCAACCTTGGGAGCGTCCCCCTTCGCGGCGGATGCATCCGCCGCCCTGGCTTTCGGCCGCTCCACTTTGCCGCGCAGCAGATCCATCGCGTAGATCAGCTGCTTGTCCTTGGTTGGATCGGGCGGGACATAGGCCGACGAACCGGACTTGTCCTCGCCCTGCTGGTTTTGCAGATGGCCGCGCAGGGCCGCCTCACCCTTGGTTTCATCCTTGCCCTTCAATTCATCCGGCACTTCCTGCTGGATCAGAATATCCGGCTCAATGCCCTTGGCCTGAATTGAGCGGCCTGACGGCGTATAATACCGTGCCGTGGTCAGGCGGATCGCACCCGATGCGCCAATCGGGATAATCGTCTGCACCGACCCCTTGCCGAAGCTCTTGGAGCCGACAACGGTGGCGCGCTTGTGGTCCTGCAACGCACCGGCGACAATTTCCGACGCCGACGCCGAGCCGCCATTGATGAGAACGACAATGGGCTTGCCCTTGGCCAGATCCCCGGCCTTGGCGTTGAAGCGCTGGGTTTCATCCGCATTGCGGCCACGGGTGGAGACAATTTCACCGCGCTCAAGGAAGGCATCCGACACGGTGATTGACTGGTCGAGCAGGCCGCCGGGATTGTTGCGCAAGTCAATAACGAAGCCCTTGAGCTTGTCATTGGGCACTTCAGCCAGAATTTTTTCGACTGCCTTCTTCACGCCTTCAGTCGTCTGCTCATTGAACGTGGTGACGCGGACATAGCCAACATCATCCTCCGTGCGGGAGCGGACAGCCTGAATCCGGATGGTGTCCCGCGTCAGGGTAATATCCAGCGGCTCCGTGCGGCCCTTGCGGATCACCTTGAGCACAACATTGGTCTTGACCGGGCCGCGCATTTTTTCAACGGCCTGATTCAGCGACAGGCCCTGCACCTGCTCGCCATCAATATGCGTCACAATATCATTGGCCATGATGCCGCCGCGCGCGGCCGGCGTGTCATCGATCGGTGAGACAACCTTGATCAGGCCCTCTTCCATCGTGACTTCGATGCCAAGCCCGCCAAACTCACCGCGGGTCTGCACCTGCATGTCCTTGTGGGCCTTGGTGTCGAGATAACTCGAATGGGGATCGAGCGACGACAACATGCCGTTGACCGCCGATTCGATGAGCTTTTTCTCATCGGGCTTTTCCACATAGTCGGTGCGGATCCGCTCAAACACATCGCCAAACAGCGAGAGCTGGCGATAGGTTTCCGAAGAAGCTGCCACCGCAGCTGTGCTGTTCAGCAGCGTGGTGTGCGTGCTGAGTGTCACGGCAGACGCACCAAGTGCAGCGCCGGCCATCACCAAACCAAATTTACGCATCATCCGCGTGCCTTTCCATTATCCAGCCGAATCCACCAGGGCGTTGGATCGATTGATGTGCCATCTTTGCGAAACTCAACATACAAAACCGGCTGGTTTATGTCCGCTCCCACTGCCGCAGCCTGCGCAGCGTCCCGTCCCATCACCGCCACCGGCTCACCGGCCAGAACGAACTGGCCAAGCTCTACCGTCATTCGATCCATCCCGGCCAGCAAAATATAGTATCCACCGCCTGCGTTCAGGATCAAGAGTTGTCCGAACGAACGGAACGGACCGGCATAAGCCACCCATGCATCCGCCGGGGCGGTCACAACGGTCCCGGCCCGCCCTGCAAGAGACAGGCCACGGGCCGGACCGCCGGTATCATCCGGCTCGCCGAATTTGCGCAGAATTTCACCTGAAATGGGCAGATTCAGCGACCCCTGCGCCTGAATGAAGGCTGTTTTGGGCTGCAACCGGGCCGGGTCGCGGGCCGCCAGTGCCGCCAGACGGCCCTGGGTGTCACGGGCGCGCGCCTCCTCCGCCCGCGCCGCCTCGTCCGCTGCGCGGGTGGCGGCGGCGATGTCGCTCTCGAATTTTTGAACGAGATCACGCAATGATTTTGCCTGTCCGGCCAGCTCCGCCGCCCGCTGTGATTCGGCACCAGCGCTTTTTTCCGACAGTTTGAGCTGCTGCTGGCGGGCCTCGATCAAACCGGCCAGCTTCAGCCGCTCTTCAGACAGGGTGCGCATTTCCTCCGCAATGCGGTTGCGCTCTCCGGCAATGCCTTCCTTGAGGCGCACCAGCGCGGCCAGATCATTGGCAAGGGTCTGTGTCTCTGCCCGCAATTCCGGCATGACCGCGCCGAGCGCAATCGCCGCCCGCACGGAAGCGAGAATATCATCGGGCCGGACAAAAATGGCCGGCGGCGG
>JBOFCU010000074.1:0-4383 GCA_051646285.1 Beijerinckiaceae bacterium | reverse complement strand
CGCGCACATCTATCCGGTCGCCAATGGCTACTGGATGCAGGAGCGTACCCATTGCGGCGAAACCTATCCGGGCAATGGCGCGATGGGGCCGTCCCCCAATTTGTTCCGCTGATTTTTTGAGCAGGCAACAAAAAGCCGGTGCCATGCCCCGGCTTTTATTATTGTCCGGTGAAATAAATTATCCCATCGTCCTCACATCGACAAACCGTCCGGCAATCGCTGCGGCCGCCGCCATTTGCGGCGAGACCAGATGGGTGCGGCCCTTGAAACCCTGACGGCCTTCAAAATTGCGGTTGGAGGTCGAAGCGCAGCGCTGTTCCGGCTTGAGCTGGTCCGGGTTCATGCCAAGGCACATGGAGCAGCCCGGCTCACGCCATTCAAATCCGGCATTGATGAAGATTTTATCGAGGCCTTCGGCTTCCGCCTGCGCCTTCACCAGACCGGAGCCGGGCACGATCATGCCATAGGCCAGACGGGGATGAATGGTCTTGCCCTCGACAATTTTGGCCACGGCGCGCAAATCCTCGATCCGGCCATTGGTGCAGGAGCCGATCCAGACCACATCGAGTTCGATGTCGGTGATTTTCGTGCCGGCTTTCAGGCCCATATAGGCCAACGCGCGCTCCTTCGAGAGGCGCTTGTTTTCATCGGCAATGTCGGCGGGGTTCGGCACGGCACCGGCGACGGAGACCACATCTTCCGGCGAGGTGCCCCATGATACGATTGGTGGCAGGTTGGCGGCATCGAGCACCACGGTGCGGTCGAAATGCGCGCCTTCATCGGTGTGGAGCGTTTTCCAGTAGGCAACGGCCTGATCCCACGCCGCGCCCTTCGGAGCTTTCGGCTTGTCTTTCAGATAGGCGAAGGTCTTTTCATCCGGCGCGATGATGCCGGCGCGCGCGCCGCCCTCAATGGTCATGTTGCAGACGGTCATGCGCCCTTCCATCGACAGGGCGCGGATGGCTTCGCCGGCATATTCGATGACTGAGCCGGTGCCGCCGGCGGTGCCGATTTCGCCGATGATGGCCAGCACGATGTCCTTGGCGGTGACGTGGGGGGGCAATGTGCCATCCACCCGCACCAGCATATTCTTGGCCTTGCTCTGGATCAGCGTTTGCGTCGCCAGCACATGCTCGACTTCCGAGGTGCCGATGCCGTGGGCGAGCGCGCCGAACGCACCATGGGTGGAGGTGTGGCTGTCACCGCAGACGATGGTGGTGCCGGGCAGGGTAAAGCCCTGTTCCGGGCCGACGACATGGACAATGCCCTGACGCTTGTCGCGCTCGCCATAATACTCGACGCCGAAATCGGCGGCATTTTTCGCCAGCGTTTCCACCTGCAATGCGCTCTCGGCATCATCAATGCCCTTGGTGCGGTCGGTGGTGGGGACGTTGTGATCGACCACGGCCAGTGTTTTTTGCGGTGCCCGCACTTTGCGGCCGGTCATGCGCAAGCCCTCAAAAGCCTGCGGGCTGGTCACTTCATGGACGAGATGGCGGTCGATATAAAGCAGGCACGTACCGTCCGGCTGCTGGTCCACCATATGGTCATCCCAGATCTTGTCGTAGAGAGTGCGCGGTGCAGACTTGCCCATGTTAAAGCGTTCCCGGTATGCAGAGTTCGATGCTGGCTGGCTCTTTAGCGATTCCCCAGCGTCTGCGAAAGTCCGTCTGACGCATCACCGGGTGCAAATGCGCTCTGCTGCCCGACTATACGAGGTTTGCCATGTCCATCCGCCAGCTCCCGTTCATGGCCATCGCGGTCATCGCCTATTTTGTGCTGTATTCGCTCAGCGGCATTTCGCTCGACGCGAAGATGATCGGCTTCACGCTGCCATCAGGCGACCCGTTCGATCTGCGCATGGGAGAGCTGCTGATCGGGCTTACGGCGGTGCTGCTGTTTGTGGAAATGGTCAATTCCACCAATGCCAATACATCCGCCTTACTGAATCACGGGTTGTCGATGCTGCTGTTTCTGGTCTGCGCCGGGCTGTTTCTGTTCATGCCGCGTTTTGGCACTGGCATCTTTTTCGTCATCACCGTTTTGATTTTCATTGATGTGATTGCGGGCTACTCCATCAGCATCCTGCGGGCGCGGCGTGATCTGACCGTGGAACGGGCGGTGGATTGAGCGGATTTTCAATGGCCTAGCCCACTGCATCGTGATCGGGCGCGCCTGAAGGGCTGTGCCATCACCTGCCCCGTCATCAGGCGGGCCGGTCACTCTGCAACGCCAAAGGTGCGCCAGCGCACAGGCAGGGGAACCGATGTCAGGTTGAATGCGTTTCATCAGCAACCGGCACAGGCCGGACCCGATGGAGGATCAACCGATGTTCGGACTCTCGCGCAGCACCCTTGCCGCCTGCACCGTCGCCGCGTTCGCACTCACCTCGGCCGCGTTTTCAATCGGCGCGCAGGCTTCGCCGCCAGCCAAATCGCAGGCCCGCCTCGCCGCGCAGATCGAAAGCCCGGTGTCAGCCCGCACCCTGGCGGCCATCAATCCGGCGTCGCAGGATGGCTGCATCACCATCAATGAGCGCAAAATCCATGCCGATGGTTCTGCTGATGTGATGAGCTTCCGCGTTTGCGAATAATCATTTGAAATTGCCGCAGGCCGTGAGCGTTGCGAAGCGCGGCCTGTGCAGCCTAGTGCCGGATCTCGTGGAATATTCCGCCCCGGCAAACATAAAGCGCGATGGATTATCCATCGCGCTTTTATTTTGCGCGCCTTTGTTTTGGGCTGCCATCACCACGCCGGTGACCGGATCAGCTGTGACTCAGGCAGATTATAAAAAAGGCCCGTATAACGGGCCTTTTTGCTGTGATGTGTCCTGATCAGGCTTTCGCGGCGGCCGGCTTGTTGTCCACGCGCTCGACGATGCGGGCGGACTTGCCGCGGCGGTCACGCAGGTAATACAGCTTGGCGCGGCGCACCTTGCCCTTGCGGATGACCTTGATCGAATCGATGTTCGGCGAAAACAGCGGGAACACCCGTTCCACGCCCTCACCGTATGAAATTTTGCGGACCGTAAAGCTCTGGTTCAAACCGCCGCCATTGCGGGCGATGCACACGCCTTCATAGGCCTGCACGCGCGAACGCTCGCCTTCTTTCACCTTGACGTTCACCTGCACGGTGTCGCCGGGCTGAAACGGGGGAATGGTCTTGCCTTCCGACAAACGGGCGATCTGCTCGTTGTCGATTTCCTGGATAAAGTCGGTCATGGTCGTCATCCTTTGCCGTGCGGGCTTGTGCCCTAGCGCTTCGGCCGCTGTTTTGAGTTGAGGCGCGGGCTATAGCGCAGCATAGCGGCGGTGTCGATTCCCGGATTGACGATTTGCGCAAGGGCGGATCCGGATCCCAGCCTGTTCCAAAAACCGCTTCGCACTTTTTGGGCCCAGGGGTTTATGACCGCATCGGCCTGTTCCAAAAACCGCTTCGCACTTTTTGGGCCCAAGGGTTATGACCGCATCGGCTTGATCCAAAAACCGCTTCGCACTTTTTGGGCCGATGCTCAGCTAAACCGGAATACGAAGGGCTGGCCGCCGATGGTGCCCGTGCCTGTGCCGCGCCGGCCGGTGGAGACAAAGCCGAATGGCCCGGTGCGGCCGTCCGTGCAGTAGAATGTGCCCTTGCCCTCCTGCGGGGCGACATAAACGAAATCGCCATCGCAGGTTACGCCCCGGCTCGATGCAATCGAGACCATGCCGCCACCATCCATCTCCCGGAAACTGAGGCCGTGAAAGACCTCGCGCCCGCCCTGAACGACACCATCGACCTGACGGACAGCACAGGCGGTGAGGGTAAAGGCGGAGATGATGAGAAAGGCACGGACGAGAATCATGGGGCGCTCCAAAATCGGCAGGTCAGTAGTGTGAACGCTGTTCAATATATACTGAACTATGTTCAAATTTTGACCTCACCTGATCGCAAGCAGGAAATGTCAGAGGCGGAGTGATGGCAGGGGCATTGGCGGGAACGGCAACGAGCGGGGTGCCCAGAATATTCCGAGATGGAGGGCCGGCGGCGCGCAAGCGGACAGTGCAGCCAGCAGCCGAGAGCCGCTGCCAGCCGCGCGCGGCAGCCCCGTACTGCGCGCCTGAGTGCACGCATGGGGCAAAGCCCGGTGCCGCTGGCTTACCCCATCCTTGCCCAGAGCTGGTCCGTCAGACGCCCGACCTGATCGCTGACGATGCCAGCGGCAGCCAATGCCACATCCTCGCGGAAGCGGCTGGCGATGAACTGCACGCCAATCGGCCGGCCTTCATGCAAACCTGTGGGCGTGACCACGCAGGGCAGGCCAAGCGTGTTCAGGCCCGTCTGGAAAATGAAATCGTCGAACACCTTCTTCACAAAGGGGCCGTCACCAAGGTCGCCATCCGGCGC
>JBOFCU010000067.1:0-3732 GCA_051646285.1 Beijerinckiaceae bacterium | reverse complement strand
TGATCAAGCGCATCGCGATCATCCGCGGCGAGATGGTTGATCCCCATGAGGGCGGTGGCGGCCATCATGCCGCCGCTGAGGCAGAGGCCGCGCGGTTGCGCGAGGTCGCCGAGGCGGAAGCAAAACGCTTCCAGGATGCGGCGGCTGAAGCTGCCGCTGCAGCCAAACGTTGATGTCCTCTTTCCGGTTTCAGGGTCTTCCCATGCGTTCCATGCTCCGTATTTTCCTGACCGTTGCGGCGACGTTCGCCGTGTCCTCTGTCGCCTTGGCTGAACCAGCCTATGCGGCCGGGCTGGCAGACTTCCTGCGCCAGAACATGGCGCCGGTGATGTTCATCGCACTCGTGTTCTTCCTGCTGCTTGGCTATCCGGTGGCATTTGCACTGGCGGCCAACGGTCTGGTGTTTGCGCTTGTCGGCATCGAGCTTGGGCTGTTTCAGGAAAACTTCCTGCAAGCCCTGCCGGAGCGCATCTATGGCACCATGAACAATGACGTGTTGCTGGCGATTCCGTTCTTCACCTTCATGGGGCTGGCGCTGGAGCGGTCCGGCATGGCGGAAGATTTGCTCGACACCATTGGCCAGCTGTTTGGCCCGGTGCGCGGCGGCCTTGCCTATGCAGTGATTTTCGTCGGCGCGCTGCTGGCGGCCACCACCGGCGTGGTGGCGGCCTCGGTGATCGCGATGGGGCTGATCTCACTGCCTATCATGCTGCGCTATGGCTATGACCGGCGCGTGGCTTCTGGCGTTATCGCCGCCTCGGGCACGCTGGCGCAGATCATCCCGCCCTCGCTTGTGCTGATCGTCATGGCGGACCAGCTCGGCCGTTCGGTTGGTGACATGTATGAGGGCGCGTTTATTCCAGGCCTCGTGCTCTCGGCGCTGTATGCAGCCTATATTTTCCTCGTGACAATGATCAAACCGGAATATGCGCCGGGCCTGCCGCCGGAAGCACAGCGTATTCATGAAGACCCTGCAAAAATTCAAGGGCTGCGCATCACAACCAACATTGGCATGCTGATCGCCGCGCCGATCCTCGCCTATGTTGTTCTGTCCATTTTCAACATGGTGTCTGGCTGGGTGAACGGTCCTCAACTGGCCAATCCAGCCGGGTTCTCTGGCATCCTGAAGGGCATGATTGATACCAAATGGACAGTCGCGCTGGTGCTGGGCCTTGCCTACGCCGCATGGCGAATCATGAAAAGCAAGGACATCAACTCGATTGCACGGCTCAACCTGCTCGTGCTGACCGTCATTTCCGGCACAATGGCGGTGCTTTACATTGCCACGCGCACCAAGGTTGCTGGCGGCGCCGACTTCGTTGTGCTGTCAATGTCTCTGGCTGTGACGATTGCTTTCGTGTTCGCCATTTTGAACAAGTTCCTTGGCCTCGGCCTCCTCTCTAAAATGGCAGAGGAAGTCACATTCGTCATGGTGCCGCCTCTGGCGCTCATCTTCCTTGTGCTTGGCACGATCTTTATTGGTTTGGCGACACCCACCGAGGGCGGCGCGATGGGCGCGGCGGGCGCACTCATCCTTGCGGGCCTGAAGCGCGTGATGTCGAACGAGCCGCGGCGGCTGAATTTTGAAGTCATCCGTTCGGCCACAGAGGCGACAGCGAAGCTCTCTGCCTTTGTGATGTTCATTCTCGTTGGTGCACGTGTGTTCTCGCTCACCTTCTACGGTGTGAACGGCCATGTGTGGGTCGAGCATCTGCTGACCTCGCTGCCGGGTGGCCAGACGGGCTTCCTGATCGTTGTGAACGTGCTGATCTTCCTGCTGGCGTTCTTCCTCGACTTCTTCGAACTGGCCTTCATCGCTGTGCCGCTGATTGGGCCAGCGGCCGACAAGCTGGGCATTGATCTGATCTGGTTCGGTGTCATTCTCGGGGTCAACATGCAGACCAGCTTCATGCATCCACCCTTTGGCTTTGCCCTGTTCTACCTGCGATCAGTCGCACCAAAAGAGCCTTACAAGGACCGCGTCACCGGCAAGATGATGGAGCCGATTACAACGGGCCAGATTTACTGGGGCGCTGTGCCATTCGTTGTCATCCAATGCATCATGGTCGCGCTGGTGGTGATGTTCCCGCAAATGGTCATGCACTATAAAGCGTCCGCCGTGCAGCTTGATGCAGGCACTGTGCAGAAAAGCCTCGACAGCCTCGCGCCACCATCGCTCGATGCGCCCGGCGGGCTGCCTGGCTTTGACATATCTCAGCCACCGAAAATTCAATGACGCTGTGGCACAGAAAATATGGCGCGGGCTGATCCCGCGCCTTTTTTTGTGACTGGTTGTGTGCTGCGGCCATGGCCGCACCTTGATCAGCAAAAAAAATAACGCCTGCGGCACAGGCGTTTTGACATTGATGAGCAATACCGTTCAGGGCGCAGCTTCTAGCGCGGAATTGTTCCGATACGGTTGCCGGTATCGCGTGTCACAACCCCACGCACCACAGTCCGGAATGGCCCCGCTTCCGTATCCGTCCGCGATTCAAACTCGGCGGTAAAGGCAGAACGTGAGCCTGCGGTTGGCGCCAGATCACTGCGGCGATTGCCTGTCATGCCATACTCATACATGACCTTGCCGCCCGCGCGCATGCATGTATTTGATCCGGCCATACGGACAAAGCCGGGTCCATATTCAGGGCATGGACTGGCCCCCTGCATCGCCTTTGATGCGCGACCGGATGGCAGATTGCTGGCCGAATAATCAGACTTCTGACCCGGCAACCGCTCGCCAATTTGCTGCGCCAGCGCAGAAGCGCCGGGCATCAGCACAATGGCTACCGTTGTAGCAAGAGCAATCAGTCTCATCCGTGATCCTTCACCTGTCACATTTTCACTGGTTTAGGGTTAAATCAAGGCAGTGGATGCTCTACCCAAACAACAATGGCCGCTTGCGCGGCCATTGTTTTGATATGTTCAGGAGCCGTATGCCCTCGCTTGCGCTTGGGCGTTCTGTGACTTCCATCGATCCACCGGATCGATGGATGGCCCCTCACGCGGCCACCGTCTCCTGCGAAAATCGCCCGGCCCTCACTTGCGCTCGGGCGTTCGGTGACTTCCATCGATCCACTGGATCGATGGATGGCCGCTCACGCGGCCACCGTCTCCTCACCCACGGGCGCGGGCGCGGATCATGAAGTTGTCGAAGGTGTATTCGGCCACTTGGAACCACAGATATTCGTCGTTCCGGAAGGCAGCGAAATTGTCGTACACCTTCTTGAACTTCGCATTCTTGGCGCCGGTCTCGGTGTAGAGCTCGTTCGCGGCTTTCCAGCACGCTTCCATCACATCCTGCGGGAATGGGCGCAGCTGCGCGCCACCAGAAACAAGACGCTTCAAGGCTGCCGGGTTGCGTGCATCATACTTGGCAACCATGTCGGTGCCTGCATATTCCGCCGCCGTTTGGAGCAACGACTGATAGCTCTTTGGCAGTGAATTCCACTTGTCGATATTGATGAAGGTTTGCAGCTCTGCGCCACCTTCCCACCAGCCCGGATAATAATAAAATGGCGCGACCTTGTTGAAGCCGAGCTTTTCATCATCATACGGACCGACCCATTCGGCCGCATCAATGGTGCCCTTTTCCAGCGCCGGATAAATATCGCCACCGGCAATCTGCTGCGGGATAACGCCCAGCTTGGAAATGACCTGACCGGCAAAACCGCCGATCCGCATTTTCACGCCCTGCAAATCGGCAACGGTCTTGATTTCCTTGCGCCACCATCC
>JBOFCU010000064.1:0-11499 GCA_051646285.1 Beijerinckiaceae bacterium | reverse complement strand
TGATCTTGCCGGTCTTGGCCAGTCTGCCTATCCCGACGACTACGCCCCGCGCATGGACCTTGTGGCCGTGGCGACACGCGATCTGGCGGCAGGCACCCGGCTCGATGCGATCGGTCATCATCACACCATTGCCGGCGTCGCCGCTGAAATGCGCCCTATGGCGCCGCTTTCGGCTGACCAGACCACGCCCTACTATCTGGTTGCCAACCGTGTGCTGGCGCGCCCTGTTCTCAAGGGCATGGCCATACGGCCAGCCGATCTCGACATTGCCGGTGATTCCGCCCTGCTCACACTCCGCCAGCAGCAGGACGCTGCCTTCGCTCCCGCACGGGCGCGTGCTTGACAGGCTGGCATCGCTCGATCTGTATACAGCATACTTCATCGACACCTGCCTCATCGAGACCTGCGCATGGCTGCTGCCCGCTTCCTCAACCGGTTTATCGAGGCGATCCTCATGGCCGGTTTTGTCGCCATGCTTGTGCTGATCTTTGGCAACGTCGTCCTGCGCTATGGGTTCGATTCCGGGATCATCATGGCGGAGGAAGTGTCACGCATGCTGTTCGTCTGGCTCACCTTTGGCGGGGCCTATCTGGTGGCCATCGAGGACGGCCATCTCGGCATGAGTTCGATCACGGGCGCACTTGGGCCAAAGGCGCGGCGTGCCTGTTTGCTGCTGGCGGAGGGATTGTCGCTGATCTGCATGGCGCTTGTGGTGATCGGGTGCTGGCGGCAAGTGGTCATCAACATCGACAATCATGCGCCAATCACCGGGCTGCCGCTGGCTGTCACCTATATGGCCGGGTTTGCCTGCGGCATCGGCATCGGCATCCTCAACCTTCTGGCGCTCTGGCGTTTGGCGACTGGCCGCATGCCCGGCGCTGGCTCCGCGTCCGATCCCGGCCCCATCAATCGAGCGGCGGGCTGATGACGGTATTCGTCTTCATCTCCTCTCTGCTTGGCGGCATGGCCATCGGCATGCCGATTGCCATTGCGCTGCTGGCTTGCGGCGTGGCCCTGATGCTGTGGCTCGGTGTGTTCGATGCGCAGATCGTGGCGCAAAATCTGGTTGGCGGGGCCGACAGTTATCCGCTGATGGCGGTACCCTTTTTTATGTTGGCGGGCGAACTGATGAATGCCGGCGGCCTGTCCCGGCGGATCATCGCGCTGGCCGTCACCCTTGTCGGGCACTGGCGCGGCGGTCTGGGCTATGTCGCCGTGATCGCCGCGATTGTGATGGCCTCGATCTCTGGCTCGGCCGTAGCGGATACGGCGGCGCTGGCGGCCCTGCTGGTGCCGATGATGCGCGAGGCCGGTTACCGGATGGACCGCAGCTGCGGGCTGATTGCTGCCGGTGGTATCATCGCCCCTGTCATCCCGCCCTCCATCGGCTTCGTTGTCTTCGGTGTGGCGGCTGGCGTGTCGATCACCCGGCTTTTTCTGGCGGGCATTGTGCCGGGATTGCTGATGGGGCTGGCTCTCGTCGTGACATGGTATGTCGTTGCGCGGAAAGACAATGTGCTGCCAACCAGACGGGCCACAGCCCGCGAGGTCACGCGCAGCTTTCTTGATGGCCTGTGGGCGCTGGCGCTGCCCGTGGTGATTATCGGCGGCATGAAGGCCGGTGTCTTCACCCCGACAGAAGCGGCTGCGGTGGCCGTGGTCTACGCGGGCGTCGTCGGCATGTTCGTCTATGGCGACCTGAAAATCGCGGATATCAGGCCCGCCTTGATTGCGGCCATCAAGACCTCTGCTGCCGTGATGTTCCTTGTCGGTGCCGCGATGGTCTCCGCCTGGCTCATCACCATCGCTGACATTGCAGGAGAAGTCGGACGCCTGTTCCAGCCGATCATGGGCTATCCGATCCTGCTGATGGCCGCGATGATGGTGCTGGTTTTTGTGGTTGGCACTGCACTGGATTTTATTCCGACCGTGCTGATCCTGACGCCGGTGCTGATGCCGCTGGTCAAACAAGCCGGCATCGACCCGGTCTATTTCGGTGTCCTCTTCATCATGAACAATGCCATTGGCCTGCTGACGCCCCCCGTCGGGACCGTGCTGAATGTCGTCTGCTCTGTCGGCAAGGTCGAGATGGACCGGGTTGTGCGCGGTGTGATGCCGTTCCTGCTGGCGCAGATCGCCGTGATGATGCTGCTCGTCATTTTTCCATCGCTGGTCACTGCGCCTGCGCGTTTTTTCTACGGACGATAACCGGGGCAAAGACCCCATGACTGACCAAGGGAGGTTTTCATGACTTACACCAGACGGGCGCTCATCGGCTCGGCAGGCGCGGGTATCGCGCTGTTTGCCATCGGTGGAAAGGCCAGCGCACAGGCAACCGTGATGCGCTTTGGCCATCCGCATCCCATTTCAGACAGCTGGCACGTGGCGGCCTTGGCATTTGCCGAAAAACTCAAGGCGCGCACGGGTGGCAAACTCGATGTGCAGGTTTTCCCGAACGGCGCGCTTGGCTCCGATCCGCAGATGATCGGCGCAGTGCGCGGCGGCACGCTGGATATGACACTGACGGGCAATCCGTTTTTCACCGGCATGGCACCAAAACTCAACGTGCTTGACCTGCCGTTCCTTTTCAACACGCGCGGGCATGTCGCCAAGGTTCTGGACGGTGCCATCGGCGACGGGCTGCGCAAGGAGCTGGAAGCCTCCAACCTCAAGGCGCTGGCGACCTGGGAAGTGGGCTGGCGCAACCTGACCAACAGCCGCAGGCCTGTTGCCAATGCTGCTGACCTCAAGGGCCTCAAGATACGCACGACGCCAAATCCGGCGCATGTGAAGGCCTTCCAGTTGCTGGGCGCTGTGCCGACGCCCATGCCTTTCACCGAACTCTTCAATGCGCTGGAACAGAAAACGGTGGATGGGCAGGAAAATCCCGTGACGCTGATCCTGAACGCAAAATTCTTCGAGGTGCAAAAACACGTTTCATTGACGCGCCATGCTTTTACCAGCGCGCCGCTGGTGATGAACCGCGATAAATTCGCGGCGCTCGCTCCTGATCTCCAGTCCGTTTTGACCGCGACGGCAACGGAAATGGCTGCTGCACAGCGCAAGATGAATGAGGATGCGGAAGCCTCATCGCTGGATGCATTGAAAAAGAATGGCATGGCAGCCGTCGAAAATCCCGACCGGGATTCCTTTTCCAAAATCGTCACTGAGCCGGTGCGCAAGGAGTTCGTTGAAAAATACGGCGCCGATGTGCTGGATGCCATTCTCAAGCTGGCGTGAGGCGATGAAAATCATCGACCTCTCGATGCCGATCGCCGCGCATTTCCGTTGGCTGACGGAAACGCCGGTGAAGGGCGATATTGCAGCGGGTGACCAGTTCAGGGTCACGCGCCTGCATGCGACATGCCATGGCTTTTCCCATGTCGATGCGCAGGCCCATATTCTGGCCGGCGCGCCCACCATCGAAGCGACGGACCTTCAGCGCGTCGTGGGAATGGCGCGGGTGCTGGACCTGCGCGATGTCGCACCGAATGCGGAAATTGGCCCGGAACGCTTGGCCAAGGCGGACCCTGGCGGGGCTGAGGGAGAGATCCTGCTGCTGTCGACGGGATGGGACCGCAAGCGTGATTATAACACCCGCGCTTTCTGGCTGGACGCGCCCTGGCTCAACCGGGCCGCAGCGCAATGGCTGGCGGACCGGAAGCCGACGGCCATCGCCTTTGACTTCCCGCAGGATTATCCGATCAGGCTGCTGCTTGACGGTGGCGTTGTGCCGTTCGATCAGCATGTGACGCATGATATTTGCCTGCGGCAGGGAATCACGCTCATTGAGTATCTCGTGAACACGACTGCGATTGAGGAGAGCCGGGTATTTTTCTCGGCGGCTCCGTTGAAAATACCGGGCGCTGATGGCGCTCCGGCTCGCATTTATGCGATCGAGGGTGCCATCGGCTGAGGGCTTCGACCGCGAAGGGACAATGATGACCGAAGCGAACCGCAATCCTGACGACAACGCTTCAGCCTTTAGCGAGGCGGGTGCCACGCGCATTGTCCGCGTCACGCTCCATGATGCGGTGCTGAACCAGCTCAGGGACATGATCATCGAAGGCAAGCTTGCGCCTGGCGCGCGTATCAATGAGGGCCAGGTCGGTGCCTTGCTCGGGGTGTCCCGCACACCGCTGCGCGAGGCGATCAAGACGCTGTCCAGCGAAGGGCTGGTTGAAATCGTGCCTGCGCGCGGGGCCACGGTCCGCCGCTTCACGGAAAGCAATATCCGGGACATTCTGGAGGTGCTGAAGGCGCTTGAGCAAACGGCAGCACGGCTCTTGTGCGCGGCGGGGTCCGATGCCGAAATTGCTGCTATCGTCGAACTCCATGACGACATGATGCAGCTTTATGCAGCCCGCAACCGCCTGCAATATTTCAAGCTCAACCAGAGCATTCACAGCGCCATCGTCAAAGGGTCCGGCAACAGCGTTCTGGCTGAAACGCATGGCCAGTTGCAGGCGCGGATCAAGCGGATCCGCTTCATCGGCAATGAAACGCCGGACCGTTGGGCGGCGGCTGTCGCAGAGCATGAAGAGATGATCGCTGCGCTCAAGCGCCGGGATGGTGAGGCGCTTGCCGAAGTGCTTGGCCGCCATCTCGACAAGACCATCGACCGGGTCCGCGACTCAATTTAGATTTCATTCTGTATACAGCATACTTGCGAAGACTGCATTCGCCGTTACTGTGCGTCCCAAGGATCGGGGAGCGGCGTTTCAACGAATGGGTGCAGCGGGTGACACGGCGGAGGCACGCGCCACAGGGCGGCGGATTGTCGATGCGCATCACCACCTCTGGGACCCGGTGCGCAACTATCATCCCTGGCTGCGCGACGAACCGATGATCCCGTTTCGCTATGGCGATTATTCTGCAATCCGGCGGCCTTATCTGACAGCAGACTATCGCTCCGATGCCGCGCCCTGGGTCATCGACGCCAGCGTTTATGTGGAGACGGAGTGGGATCCGGCTGACGCCGATGGCGAGATGCGCTTTGTGTCTGACCTGCGCCGCGCCACCGGCCTGCCAACCGTCGCGGTAGCGCAGGCCTGGCTCGACCAGCCAGATTGCGCCAGTGTGCTGGAGCAGCATGCCGCCCGCGGGTTTGTGCGCTCTGTCCGCCATAAACCGCGTGCCAATCCGCACCCGCAGCAGGGCTCGCCGGGTGGTTTGACCGATACGGCGTTCCGTGACGGCGTGCGCACGCTGCAACCTCTCGGGCTGCGCTTTGATCTGCAAACGCCGTGGTGGCATCTGGGCGAGGCGCGGCAGCTGGCTGACGATTTCCCTTCCACACAGATTATTCTGAACCATGCCGGACTGCCGGCTGACCGTTCGCCAGAGGGGATTGCAGGCTGGCATGAGGCGATGCAGATACTTGCCGGTGCTCCAAACGTCGCCGTCAAGATTTCGGGCCTTGGGCAGAAGGGCCTGCCTTGGACGGCCGCTGCCAACCGCGCCATCGTGCTGGCCGTCATTGACCTTTTTGGTGTCGAGCGGTGCATGTTCGCCTCGAATTTCCCGGTCGATTCCCTTTGCGCCAGTTTCGCCACCATCTTCGGCGGCTTTGAAAGCATTGTCGGAGATTTTGGCGAGGCCGAGAAGGACGCGCTTTTCGCTGCCAATGCACGGCGCATCTACGCTATCGGAGAGCGCCATGGCCAAGCCTAGCCTCGGCTATATCGGCACCGGGCTGATGGGCCTGCCCATGGTGCGGCATCTTGTGCCGAAGGGCTATGCCATCGTGGCTTACGATATGGCACCGGAGCGCCTGAAGGAAGTGGTGGCTACCGGGGCGCAGATCGCAGCGACGGCGGCGGATAGCGTGCGCGGCGCTGACATCGTTGTTTTGAATCTGCCGACAATTGCGGCTGTTGAAAGCGTGATGTTTGACGCCGGCGGTGTGGCCGCAGCCATGCGGCCGGGCCAGATTTTGGTAGATTTCTCGACGATTTCCGTCGCCAGCGGCAAGGCTTTTGCTGGACGCCTTCTGAACGAATCCGGCTGCGGCTGGGTTGATGCGCCTGTCTCAGGCGGGCCGCCAGCCTCTCAGGCCGGTACGCTCACCGTGATGGTTGGCGGCCGCCCCGAGGACATCGCAAAGGCTGCGCCGCTGCTTGAGGATGTCGCGCAGCGCTGGACAGTGATGGGCGGACCCGGCAGCGGGCTTGCGGCCAAGATGATCAATCAGCTCATTGTGGGCTGCACGCATGCTGTTCTGGCCGAAGCACTGATGCTTGCCGAACGTGCCGGGATTGAGGCTGAACGCCTGCCGGACTGTCTTGCTGGCGGCCATGCCGACAGCGGGCTGCTGCAACGGCTCTATCCGCGCATGGCCGCCCGTGACTTCCGCCCGCAGGGCTATGCCCGCCAGTTGCTCAAAGATCTTGAGATGGTCTCGGCGATGGCCGGGGACAGCAAGACGGCAACGCCGATGATGGCACAGGCGCTGCAACTTTTCAGGCTCGCGGTCCATCTCGGACACGCCGAGTGCGACACATCCGCGATCATCAAAGTCTATGACCGCGCGACCGGCGATCAACAAGAAGGCCGTGATGGCCAATAGGGAGGAGAACACGATGATCACGCGTAAACAATTTTTGACCGGCGCTGCGGTGACTGCCGCTGCAATTGTCACGCGGCCGGCGCAAGCCCAGTAGGTGCGCCTGCGTTACGCGCATGTCGGTGTCGCAAATGCGCCGCAGACACTTTACGCCGATGAGGTCGCGAAACTTGTCAAGGAACGCACGTCGGGCCGCGTCGACATTCAGGTGTTCGCCAATTCGCAGCTTGGCGGCGTGGGTGAAATGGTCGATGGCATCAAATCCGGCGCCATCGCCATGGGCCACCATGATTTCGCATCGCTGGGGAAAATTCTTTCCAACACAGCCGTGTTCAACACGCCGTTTGTTTATCGTGATCCGGGACATTCGCTGCGCGCGACGGATTCGCGCTCATCGCCCGCGTTGCAGGCCATCAATGCCGAACTCGTCAAGGTTGGCGGCATGCGCATTATCGGATCGTTTTTTCAGGGCACGCGCCACCTCACCTCCAAGGAAAAGGTGCTCTCGCCGAAAGATATGGCGGGCAAGAAATACCGTGGTGTTCCCGTGAAGCTGTGGTCTTCCATGCTCACCGGCATGGGCGCCGTGGCGACGCCGGTGGAGGTGTCTGAACTCGCCACCGCATTGGCCACCGGCCTCGTGGTGGGGCAGGAAAATCCGCTGCCGAATATCTTTAATCTCAAGCTGCATGAGGTGCAGAAATACGTCATGCTCACTGGCCACATGCAGTCCGTCTTGTCGGTCTTCGTTAATGAACGCATCTGGCAAGGCGTGCCGGCCGCAGACCGCAAGATCATCGAAGACACGATGTTTGAAGTTGGCCAGCAGACATTGAAATGGGACAGCGACACCGCCGCGAAATTCCGCAAGGATCTTGAAGACAAGGGCATGACCTTCATCGAAGCTAAGGACGGGCTGGATGTTGAAGCCTTCCGCTCGGCTGTGCTCACACAGATCGGCAAGGATTTTCCGGAGTGGAAAGATCTGATCACGCAGATTCAGGCTGTGCAGTAATCCCAAACCCCATCATGCCCGGCTCAAGACCTCCTCCGCCTGGCGGGGGAGCATAACCCCGGAGTCCCAATCGATGCGGATTTTAATCATCGGCTTGCGCACCATCTGTTGCGCGCTTCTCTTTGCATTGATTGCGATGCCATTTGCACAGATCATCATGCGCGGCGTTTTCAACGTGCCCATGGCGGGTGCCGAGGAATTGACCCGCTATTTCCTGATCTGCCTGACTTTCATGGCCGGTGGCCTCGTCATCATCGAAGGCGGGCAGATCCGGATGGAGGAATTTCAGGCCATGCTGCCTGAACGCATCCGATTTCCGTTGCAACTTTTGATCGACGCCGCTGGTATTTTTGTCTTTGCCTATATCGCTTATGCAGCGATCATCACAATGCTCAACAACATGAGCAACAAGACAGCAACACTGGAGATGCCGTTCTGGCTGTTTATGGCTCCACTTTTGCTGGGCATGATGCTTCTCGCCACTTTTACACTTGTTCAATTGGTGCACGCGTGGCAGCGGGGCCGGTCTGACGCGAAGCATACAACCCTCACCTGAAAGCATAAGACATTGGCTGGCTTCCTCGTTATCTTCGCGTTCCTCGTCTTTTTTGTGTGCGGCTTTCCGGTGGTTCTCGCCATCGCAATTCCCTGCCTGATTTATCTTGGCATGAATGGATTACCGCTTGAACTGGTGGCGCAACGCACGCTCTACGCGCTTGATTCCTTTCCATTGGTCGCCGTCCCGGTTTTCATTTTTGTCGGCTCACTGATGAACGCTGCGGGCATTTCGCGTTATATCTACAAATTCGCTGATACGGCGGTTGGCCGGCTGCCGGGCGGATTGGCGCAGGTGAATATCTTCGGCTCTCTGGTTTTTGCCGGTATGTCCGGCTCTGCCTTGGCCGATATTGGCGGCATCGGGCGCATCGAGATTGATGCCATGCGCGACAAGGGCTACAAGCCTGCCTTTGCGGCTGCCGTGACCTCGTCATCTGCGATCGTCGGTCCGATTTTTCCGCCTTCCATTCCGCTGATTATTTATGGCACGGTTACGGGTGTTTCGGTCATTCAGCTTCTGCTCGGCGGTATCCTGCCGGGGTTGCTTTGCGTGGCGGCCCTCATGCTGATGACGGCTTTTCTTGCCAAGCGCCGGAATTATCCGCGCTCCGCACGCTGGCCCACGGTCAGCGACTTGTGGCGTGATGCCAAGCCAGCGCTGCCCGCGATGGCCGCGCCTGTTATTCTCATCGCCGGAATGCTGGCGGGTATTTTCACGCCGACGGAAATTGCTGCGGTCACAGTTGTCTATACCCTTCTGATCAGTGCTTTTTTCTACCGCGAACTGACATGGGGCGGGCTTTATCAGGCCGCGCGCGAGACCATTCTCGCCTCGTCTGCCATCCTTCTGATTGTTGCGGTGGCTGCGTTGTTCGGCTGGATTCTCTCGGTGGAGATGGTACCGCAGCGGCTGACCGCTGCGATGCTCTCGATTTCCCGCGATCCCTATATGCTTCTGCTGCTGGTGAATATTCTGCTGTTGATTGCGGGCATGTTTCTTGACTCAACGACAGCCATTCTTGTCATCGCGCCGATCATCGCCAAGCCGCTGATGGCGGCGGGTGTCGATCCGGTTCATCTTGGCATGGTTGTTGTGTTCAACCTGATGATCGGATTGCTGACGCCGCCGATGGGGCTTGCGCTTTTTCTTGTGGCCGACATCGCAAAGGTTCAGATGCGTGAGGTACTGAGGGAAATGCTGCCCTTCTATATTCCGCTATTCCTGACGCTGCTGCTGATCACTTATGTTCCATGGATCACGACAGTCATTCCAAGACTTGCGCTCGGGCCTTGATGCTGTTTGTGATGGCTGATGCATCCGTTGGTTTTTTGCGGGCTGTTTTAAAACAGTCGCGGCGATCATGCGGCTTGATCCGGCGCTGGTTTGGTGAGTAGGCTGCTGGTCAACACCGCAACGCTGTATTGTCCAGACAAGGAGCAAGCATGATCACCAATCTTCCCGATAATGATGCTGACCTGTTTTCCCTTATGCGCGGGGAATTGTTTTCAAGCGTCATCGGTGATGTGCTGGATGCGCAAGGATTTCGCCACCAGTATTTGCCGCCGAATATCCGGCCTCTGTCTGATGATATGGTGATTGTTGGCCGCGCCATGACAGTGCTGGAAGCTGATTTTTTTGTCGAGCCGGGCATCCATGGTCAATCCGGCTTGGCGGCCAAGCCATTTGGTATGATGTTCGAAGCGCTTGATGATCTGAAGCGCGACGAGATTTATATCACGTCCGGCGTCTGCGGCGCCTACGCGCAGTGGGGTGAAATGATGTCGACCCGGGCGCGCGTGCTCGGTGCGGCTGGCGCGATCCTGAATGGTTATGCGCGGGATACGCATGGCATCCGAGCCATGGCTTTCCCAACCTTCTGCCATGGCTCCTATGGGCAAGATCAGGGCGTGCGCGGCAAGGTGCTTGATTATCGCTTGCGCATTGAAGTCGGCGCTGTGACCATTGATCCGGGCACGATCCTCTTCGGTGATATTGACGGTGTGGTGGCCATTCCGAAAGCGGCTGAGACAGAAACGCTCCGGCTCGCCTTTGAAAAGGCGCGGGGTGAAAAACGTGTGGCCGAAGCCATCCGGCAAGGCATGAGCACTGTCGAAGCGTGGAATACTTTCGGGATCATGTAGCTGCCAAACATAGCCGCTCCCATCTCTGTGTCACCATTCCGGAAGTGTTCGCGGTCACTTCAACACCAATACGGCCAAGGCCAGCATCTGGATCACCTGGCCTTGCCGTGCGTGATTTATCGGGCCGTCCGGCGCTTCAGCAGGGTCCATACGCGCAGTCCTGCGAGCACTTTCGTCGTCACGGCAACAACGAGCGCGCAGAGCAAGGCCTTTGAAACCGGGCCCATTGTCCCCTCCACGAGCAGCGCGTGGACAACGCTGCCAGCTACAATCACCACAACAAGGGCGGTGTGGCCGATGCGCCAGATTCTTGTTGGCATACGCAGCCGCAGCGCCGCCAGCAAACCGGCAGCCAATGTTGCCCACATGGCAACGACGCCCCAAACAGAAAATGGCGTGGGTGAATCGAAAATCAGTGCGTCGATCACATCGGGCGGGCTTGTCAGCCACAGCCCGGCAACATGCAGCGTAACCATGGCCACCAGCGCACCGCCGGCCCAGCGATGCACGCGCCGCCCCTTTATGATGGGAAGGCCTGGCAAATAGCCGCCGGCGAGCAAGGGTTGGACGAGGACGAGCGCCAGCGCAGCGATACCTGCGAAGCCGGATGCGATGTAGACCGGATCACGCCAGGCCAGCAAAGGGCTCATGGCCGCGACAACCATCGGCACAGCCACCGCAGCCGCAAGGCCGGCCCATACTAGAACAGCACGGACAGAGCCCACGCTGTTCAGACCGGCTGAAGCACAAAGTCGGCGCTCAGGCTTGTATTGCTGGCACTCGGCATGACGGGGCGGAGAAAGACAGTGCGATAGGCTTCCCCCTCGTAGGCGAGATGGCCATGGGGCTGGCCAAAGACCGGGACGATTTGCGGCATCTCCAGGCGGAAAACGCCATCCGGGCCGGTGAGTGTGGCACCATGGCTGTGCCGGTCGTTCTCGCGCCCCTCAGTCGTATGCGCCCAGATCTGGATGCGGACGCCGCCAAGAGGCGCACCATCGCCCGCACGGCGCACGGTGCCTGTCATCCAGAAGCCGCCTTTTCCGATACGGATCACGATGGGCGCGCCGGGGATATAGTTGTTGGCTCCGCCGCGCATGGTCGGCGTTGGCGCGAGGCCCTGAGCGCGCGCCGGCACGATCAGGCCAGACGTGCCGGTCAGGAGTGCAACGCCGCCAATAGCAGCACTATTGGCAAGAAACTCACGGCGGTTTGCGTG
>JBOFCU010000063.1:0-4059 GCA_051646285.1 Beijerinckiaceae bacterium | reverse complement strand
GATGCCGTCATTCGCACCCAAGACGGCGGCGCGCAGCCAGCCGATGCGGTCCATCAGGTGCATTTCCGGGTGTGCAGGGCGCATGGGACATCCTTTGGCGTGAGCAAAACACACGATAGACCGGAAGCACTTATTTTATAAGCATTCTAAATCATTATTGGCTGATGCCATGCCGTGTTTTTTCCTGCACATTAGCAGAACGGAGTGCCCCATGCCTGCTGACGCCCACACCATCACCACAATCGCCGCACTCGAAGCGCTGTATACCCCTGTCAGCCCGGTCGCGATCCTGAAGGAACTCGACCATATCAGCGCCGATTATGCGAAATTCATCGCGGCCTCACCCTTCATGATCCTGGCCACGGTGGGTGAGGAGGGGCTGGACTGTTCGCCGCGCGGTGATCCGGCAGGCTTCGTGCGGATTCTCGACAGACACACGCTCGCCATCCCCGACCGGCGCGGCAACAACCGCATCGACAGCCTCAGGAATATCGTGCGTGACCCGCGCGTGGCGCTGCTGTTTCTCATCCCCGGCATTGGCGAGACCATGCGCATCAATGGCCGGGCCGTCATTTCCACCGATCCGGCCTTGCGCGAGAGTTTCACGATGGAAGGCAAGGTGCCCCAGTCGGTCATTTGCGTCACGGCCGAGCGGGTTTATCCCCAGTGCCAGAAGGCGCTGGCGCGCTCCCATCTGTGGGATGCCGCCCGCCATATCGACCGCAGCGCGCTGCCGACCGTGGGGCAGATGATGCAGGCCATCGCTGCCACGCAGGCCGGGCACTTCGACGGCCAGGCCTATGACGCCGCCTACCCGGAGCGGTTGAAGCAGACGATCTATTGATCATACTGTCCGCATCAGGCTTCAGCCGGCCCCTCGCCGGATATGCAGCCCGGACCGTTGCCGGCTGCGCAAAAGCCAATTCCCGTCAGGGCCTGAATGCTTTAAGCGGGGCATCGCACTTCAAGGAGAAAAGCCACATGTCGATCACCCGCATCCAGCCCGGCGTCCGTTTCTGCAAGGCCGTCACCCATGGCAACACCGTCTATCTGGCTGGCCAGACCGCCGACAAGACGGCAGGTCAGTCCGTCACCGAGCAGACCAAGGAAATTCTTGCGATCATCGACGGGCTTCTGGCTGCCGCTGGCACGGACAAGACAAAAATGCTGATGGTCAATATCTGGCTGACCGACATCTCGAAATTTTCCGAATTGAATGCGGTGTGGGATGCGTGGGTGCCGAAGGATGCGATGCCGGCGCGCGCGACCGTCGAGGCCAATCTCGCGGCGTCCAATCTCAATGTCGAAATTGCCGTGATCGCCGCGAAGTAATTCGCTTTTCATCCCTTCCCATTGCGGGAAAGTCTCATGAATAAAACGCCTCCTCTTCCCGATGCCCACACCCAGGCGGAAACGCTGGTGCAGGCGTTGCCGCACATGCAGCGTTATGATCAGGAAATCGTCGTGATTAAATATGGCGGCCACGCCATGGGTGATCCCGCCGCAGCCGAGGATTTTGCCGAGGATGTCGTTTTGCTCGAACAGTCCGGCGTCAAGCCGGTGGTCGTGCATGGCGGCGGCCCGCAAATTGGCAAAATGCTGGCAAAACTCGGCATCAAGTCCGAATTTCAGCAGGGCCTGCGCGTCACGGACCGCGAGACGATTGATATTGTGGAAATGGTGTTGGCCGGTTCCATCAACAAGCAGATTGTTGGCTGGATCACCAATGAGGGCGGCAAGGCGGTTGGCTTGTCCGGCAAGGACGGCGGCATGGTGCGGGCCAAGAAATTAACGCGCACCGCCATCGATCCGGATTCCAATATCGAAAAAATTGTCGATCTGGGATTTGTCGGCGATCCCGAGCATGTCAATCGTGAAGTGCTGGATGCGGTGCTGAAAGCGGAATTGATTCCGGTGCTGGCGCCTGTGGCGCTGGGCGCAGACGGCCAGACCTACAATGTCAACGCTGACACCTTCGCCGGTGCCATCGCGGGTGCCTTGCGTGCCAAGCGGCTGCTGATGCTGACCGACGTGCCGGGCGTGCTCGATAAAAACAAGAACATGATTCACGAATTGTCGATTCAGGACTGCCGGCGTCTGATTGCCGATGGGACCATCACGGGCGGCATGATTCCCAAAATCGAAACGTGTATTTATGCCCTTGAACAAGGTGTCGAGGCGGTCGTTATTCTCGATGGCCGCGTGCCCCATGCCACATTGCTGGAGCTTTATACCGATCAGGGCATTGGCACGCTCGTGCGAAAGTGACTGGCACAACGGCCTGTTTCGCGCCAAGATCAGGGCGGTGGCAGACAAGGCCGCCGCCTTATTTTTTGGGAGAACGCAAAATGGACCAGCGCATCATCCAGCTCTACGACCAGTTCACCCATGGCAGCATGAACCGCCGTGATTTTTTTGACCGGCTCGCCACGCTGGCAGGTGGCACGGCGGCGGCCACGGCGCTGCTGTCCTCTCTGCAAAACAATTATGCGGCGGCACAGACCGTGGCTGACAATGACCCGCGCCTGAAAGCGGAGATGACAAAATTGGGCCCGCTGAATGGCTATCTCGCGCGGCCCGCTGACAGCGTGAAGCGTCCGGCCGTTCTCGTCATCCACGAAAATCGCGGCCTGAATCCGCACATCAAGGATGTGGTGCGGCGTGTCGCACTCGCCGGATTTGTTGCATTCGGCGCCGATTATCTGATGCCGCTGGGCGGCACGCTGGCGGATGAAGACAAGTCACGCGATTTGTTTCCGCAGTTAAAACCGGATGAAGTCGCGGCCAATTCCAGGACTGTTGTGGCGGCGCTGCGCACGCGCGCGGATGCCACAGGCACCGTTGGTGCTGTCGGCTTTTGCTGGGGTGGCGGACAGGTGGGAGCGCTGGCCGTGGCTGATCCCACGCTGGATGCCGGCGTCGTTTATTACGGCGTGCAGCCCAAGCCGGAAAATGTCGCGGCCATCCGCGCGCCGCTTCTGCTGCATTATGCCGGGATGGATGAGCGCATCAATGCCGGTATCCCCGCATTTGAAAAGGCTTTGAAGGACAATGGCAAGGCGTTCACGCTGCATATATATGAGGGCAAGCAGCACGCCTTCAACAATGATACGAATGCGGCGCGCTATGACAAGGAAACGGCGGATCTCGCCTGGTCGCGCACCATCGCATTTTTCAAGAAACATCTCGGCGATGTGCCGGTCGCGATCTGAAAGTCAAAACAATGATTGAGGCCAGCCGCATCGTTCTCGCCAGCCGCCCCGTGGGCGCACCGGTTGCCGGGAATTTCCGTCTTGAAAATAACACGCCGCGCGCCTTGGCAGAGGGTGAAGTATTGCTGCAAACCCTGTGGCTGTCACTCGATCCCTATATGCGCGGCCGCATGAGTGATGCCAAGTCCTATGCCAAAAGCGTCGGGATTGGCGAGGTGATCACCGGCGGCACGGTCAGCCGCGTGCTCGAATCGAAAAATCCGAAATACAAGGCGGGCGACCGCGTGCTCGCCATGTCCGGCTGGCAAAGCCATGAGGTGAGTGATGGCACCGGATTGATGAAACTTGATCCGGATATGGCGCATCCCTCGCACGCGCTGGGCATTCTCGGCATGCCGGGCATGACGGCTTATGTCGGCCTGCTGGATATTGGCGCGCCGAAGGCGGGTGAGACAGTGGCGGTGGCCGCTGCCACAGGACCGGTTGGTGCCACGGTCATTCAAATCGCGAAATTAAAAGGCTGCCGCACCATCGCCATTGCCGGTGGCGCCGGTAAGGTGGCGTTTGCGCGCGATATATTGAAGGCCGATGTGGCGCTCGATCATCGTGCGCCGGATTTTGCTGCGCAATTAAAGGCGGCTGCGCCCGATGGCATCGATGTCTATTTTGAAAATGTCGGCGGCGGCGTGCAGGCCGCCGTGCTGCCCCTGCTCAATGATTTTGCGCGTATGCCCGTTTGCGGCCTGATCGCCTGGTACAATGCCACGCAAATGCCGGAAGGGCCGGACCGTGTGCCCGGCCTGATGCGCATGATTCTGACAAAGCGGCTGCATATTCAGGGCTTCAT
>JBOFCU010000060.1:0-4814 GCA_051646285.1 Beijerinckiaceae bacterium | reverse complement strand
GGTGCGGAAATCGAGTGCGTGTATATTCCCGATACCGATCGCGGCACCCTGTGCGTCTCCAGCCAGGTCGGCTGCACACTGACCTGCACCTTCTGCCACACCGGCACACAAAAGCTGGTGCGCAATCTCGACGCGCAGGAAATTGTCGCGCAGGTCATGGTGGCGCGCGATATTCTGGCCGAATGGCCGGGACAGACCCCGCCAGAGGGCATGTTTGTCCCCTCCGGAGACCGTGCCGTGTCCAACGTCGTGCTGATGGGCATGGGCGAGCCGCTTTACAATTTCGACAATGTCAAAACCGCGATGGAAGTCGTGACCGATGGCGATGGCCTGACACTTTCGCGCCGCCGCATCACATTATCCACCGCAGGCGTTGTGCCGATGATTCCCAAGGCGGGCGAGGAAATCAACACCATGCTTGCCATTTCGCTGCACGCCGTGCGCGATGACCTGCGCAATACCCTCGTGCCGCTGAATAAAAAATATCCAATTGCGGACTTGCTGGAGGCGTGCCGCAATTATCCCGGCCTGTCGAATGCGCGCCGCATCACCTTTGAATATGTCATGCTCAAGGGCATCAATGATTCCCTCGCCGATGCGCGCGAGCTGGTGCGGCTGCTGAAAGGCATTCCGGCGAAAATCAATCTCATCCCGTTCAACCCATGGCCAGGCACGAAATATGAATGTTCGGACTGGGACCAGATTGAAAGATTTTCCGAGGTTGTGTTCAACGCCGGATACGCCTCCCCGATCCGCACACCGCGCGGCCGCGATATTTTTGCCGCCTGCGGACAGTTGAAAAGCGAGACGGAAAAATTGCGGGCGCGGGCGCGGTTGATGCTGGAAGAAGACGCGCCTGAAACAGGAAACGCCGCGCAAGACCAGCATGCGTAAAATCAAAGGCAGACCACGCACATCATGAACGCAATCATCCGCTATCTGTTTCTTGTCCCGCTGGGATTGCTGTTCGGCATCACCACAACATTGGTGACATTTCTGATCCTGACGATTTTTGTGCCTGACCTGGCGCAGACCATTGGCGCAGCGATTGTCGCCGCCACCAATGCAGTGTTTGATTCCCTCACGCGCGATGACACGGCAGGCGCAGCTGCTGTCGGCATGCGGGCGTGGCAATTGCTGGCCATGACTTTTGCGGCACCTGTTGTGATCACGGCCGTGCTGGGTGAAATGTTCCGCCTCGGCGGCGCGCTTGGCCATGCCGTGGTCAGCGGCGTGCTGGCCGCGCTGGTGCCGCTGGCCGCATCAGGCGCGGCAAGCCGCGTGGCCGAAGGCGCAAGTGGATCGGGCGCGGAAAGCCGTGTGCTGGCCTGCTTGTTTTTTGCCGGTGCCGCAGGCGGACTGCTGTATTTTTTGATTGGCGGGAGGCGCGGTGATGCCACGCCGCAACTCATGCCGCCCGGTAATGGCCTGCGATAATTCACCGCCCAATATATGACCGGCCAATATATCAACGCCCGAGAGATCACCGTCCCTGCGTCATCAGAATCTTGGCGGCGAATGCGCCGAAAATCCCGGCAAAAATATAATCAATGGCGCGCATCACCTGCGGCTTGCGCTTGAGGGTTTCGACGAGTTTTTCCGCACCCAGAATCATGATGATCGACAGCGGGATGTTGAAAATCACGAACATCAGCCCCAGAAACACCAGCTTACCCTGGGCGTGCGCATCACCCGCATCAATAAATTGCGGCAGGAAGGTCACGAAAAACAGGATGACCTTGGGGTTGGCGAGATTGATGCCGATGCCGGTCAAAAAAGTCCCCCAGAAGGATGACTGCCTGACCTCGCCGGTCCTGACATTCAGCGCCGAGCCATTGCGCACCGAATCCACAGCAAGCCAGAGCAGATACAGCGCACCAACAATCTTGAGCACCAGAAAAGCCGCAGGCGAGGCGGCAATCAATGCGGAAATGCCCAGCGCCGCCAGCATGGTGTGCACCACGCAACCAACATTGGCTCCCATGGCCGAGGCAAAACCGAGTTTGCGGCCACCGGCCACCGTGCGCGCCAGAAACAGGCTCATATCCGGCCCCGGCGTGATGAACAAAACCACGCAGGCGATGGCGTAGGTGATGAGTGTGGCGGTATCGGGAATAAAATTCATTCTGCGTATCAACCGTTCTATTGTCTTGCGCGACCTGATGAATGGACAGCGGCCTAATCCCCAATCGCCACGCCCTCGCGTCGCGAATCCGCGCCGCCGGCAAACCCTTGCGGCGTGACCACAATCGCCTGAATGCCGGAGGTCATGTCGATCAGCCGCACCTCATGGCCTTTCGCCTCAAGCGCGGGTTTCCAGTCTTCAGCCTCCGTGCCTTTTTCAATTTCCGTCGGACCATTGCGGCTGCCGCCATTGGGAAAATCAACCGCCTGTTGCGGATCCATGCCCCAGTCGAGAATGGCGACCAGAGTTTTTGTGACATAGCCGATGATCTGGCTGCCGCCGGGCGATCCTGTCACCGCATAAAGCCGCCCGAATGCATCAAACACCAGCGTCGGTGCCATCGAGCTGCGCGGGCGTTTTCCAGCCTCGACACGATTGGCCACCGGCTTGCCATCCGCTTCCGGCGCAAAATTGAAATCGGTCAATTCATTGTTGAGCAGAAATCCGCCAGCCGTCATCAGCCGCGCGCCAAACCCGTCCTCAATGGTTGTGGTCATCGCCACGGCATTGCCATCACCATCAATGATCGAGATATGGCTGGTGCCATTTTCAATGCCGTCCGATGGCGCAAAAAGACCCGCGCGGCGATGCGGCGGCTCGCCAGCCTTGGCACGGCCCATGGATGTCTGCCCATCAATCAGGGCTGCGCGCGCTGCAATATATCCGCCATCCACCAGCCCGCGCGCCGGCACAGGCACAAAGGCTGGATCAGCAAGATAGTGCGCCCGGTCAGCAAAGGCGAGCCGCCCCGCCTCGGCGAGGAAGTGGAGCGCATGGGCACCCGGGCCGAGGCGTTTCATATCCTGCTGTTCGAGCATACCCAGCATTTGCAGAACCGCGATGCCGCCCGATGAGGGCGGCCCCATGCCACAGACCGTATAGACGCGGTAAGGCCCGCAAACGGCAGGGCGTTCCTCGACACTGTAGGCCTTGAGGTCATCAAGCGTGATATCGCCGGGCGCGATGGCATGGCCTGTCACAGTCGCCACAATATCCTGCGCCAGCGCACCTGTATAAAATGCTTCGGCCCCGCGGCCGGCGATCAAGCGCAGCGTTGCCGCATAGGCAGGATTCTTCAGAACATGACCGACGGCGTGGGCTGAACCATCGCCCTGATAAAAATAGGCCCGCGCCCGCGGATCATTGCGCAGGGCTTTTTCAGCATTGAGCAGCCCGCTCAGGCGCGGCGAAACAGAAAATCCGTCATCCGCCAGCCGCAGCGCGGGTTCAAACAGCCGCGGCCAGGGCAGCCGGCCCCATCTTTTATGTGCTGATTCCAGAAGCCTGACAGTGCCCGGCACCCCCACGGAGCGGCCGCCCACCACCGCCTCCATGAAGCCCATCGGCTTGCCGTCCTTCATAAAGCGGTCCGGCTTGGCGGCTGCGGGAGCCGTTTCGCGGCCATCCAGCGTCACCACCTGCTGGCGCTTCGCATCCCAATGCACGATGAAGGCCCCGCCGCCGAGGCCGGAGCTTTGCGGCTCCACCAACCCAAGCACGAGCTGGATCGCGATGGCCGCATCAACGGCACTGCCGCCAGCGCGCAGGATGTCCCGGCCCGCATCCGCCGCCAGCGGATTGGCGGCGGCAGCCATGTATTTGCGGCTCAGCCCCAGAGATTTTACAATGCGGCCTGTCGCCCCCTCCGGTGCAGGCGCGAGCGTGGTTTGCGCATGGCCCGGCCCAATCAAAATGGCGCTCAGGACAGCCGCAACCAAAACCGCTCCAGCACGTTGTGAAATGGTGGCAGCGGCAAGGCGGCGATGGAAAAGCATGGTCATGGCTCCGGACGGCACGCGGCCTCACGCTAGCAGAGCCATATGGCTGCACCAGAGCCAATGCAGCGTGCTTATCGCTTCTGCCACTGCTTGCAGAGCAGCGCGGCAAGGTCCACATCACAGGTCACGGCGCGGCACGGCACAGCCGGGCGGCATGGAGAGAGGGGTTCGTTTTATGATAACAGGTTTTATTGGCCAGATGGCATCGCGCTTCAAACTGGGGCTGGCGGCTGCCGGCATCGCCGTGGCCCTTGCCGGCTGCGGCATCAACAACGTGCCCACGCTTGAAGAGCAGGCGAAGGCGAAATGGGCGGATGTGCAGAACCAGTACCAGCGCCGTGCGGATCTGATTCCCAATCTGGTGGAAACCGTGAAGGGCTACGCCAAGCAGGAGCAGGAGACTTTGACCCGCGTGGTTGAGGCCCGCGCCAAGGCAACCTCGGTGCAGATGGACGCATCCATCCTCAATGATCCCGAAAAATTCAAGAAATTCCAGGAAGCGCAGAGTGAATTATCTGGTGCGCTTGGCCGCTTGATTGCTGTCAGCGAGGCTTACCCTGACCTGAAATCCAACCAGAATTTTCTTGCCCTGCAATCCCAGCTGGAAGGCACGGAAAATCGCATTTCGGTTGCGCGGCGCGATTATGTCCAAGCGGTACAGGCCTTTAATACAGAAGTGCGCACCTATCCCGGCGCGTTCTGGGCGCGGCTGTTTTGGGGCGCCAAGCCGATGGAGGTGTTTGCAGCACCGCCAGCCGCACAAACGGCCCCGGCGGTAAAATTCTGAGCACAGTCGGCAAGGCGCGGCGCAGGTCATGCGGTTCATCCATCTGTCACGCACAATTGCCTGT
>JBOFCU010000059.1:0-15075 GCA_051646285.1 Beijerinckiaceae bacterium | reverse complement strand
GTCCCCATGCGCCATATTGTTCCCGACACATTTGATGCATAGCTGGATACAGTGCGTGCCGGAGCCATCAGGGTGCCGTCAGCCATTTACAGAGGGGCTACTCATGTTTGATGCAAAATCGGTTTTGGGCGCATTGCTTGGCGGCGGACAGCAGCCACGCGCAGGCGGCACGGGTGCAGGCGGCGGCGATCTCGGCAGCCTTCTCGGCGGCCTGTTGAACCAGGGCCAAAGCGGCGGTTCAAACGCTGGCGGGGGCGGTCTCGGCGGCGCGCTCGGCGGCCTCCTCAATCAGGTCACACAGGGCGGCGCACAGCGCGGCCAGCCCGCAGCGCCCACGCAGGGCGGCGGCGGCCTCAGCGATCTGCTCGGCCAGCTGACACAGGGCGGCGCAGGCGCGCAGGCGGGTGCAGGCGGCGGACTGGGCGGCCTGCTGGGCGGCATATTGAGCCAGGCGACGGGCGGCGTGCGTGATGCGGCCAACCATGCCGGTGCTGCGGCTGGCAACCCCAACGCTGTGAATGACATTCTGGCCAAGCTGGGCGGTGGTCAGGGCGGCGATATCGTCGGCAAAATCCGTGCGCTGATCGAAAACAATCCCGGCATGGCCAGCGCAGGCCTCGGCGGTCTGGCCTCCATCGTGCTTGGCACGGGCGCTGGCCGCAGCGTCGCCTCGACAGCTGCCAAGATTGGCGCGCTCGCGCTGATCGGCGGCCTCGCCTACAGCGCCTGGCTGAATGTCCAGGAAGGCCGCCCGCCGATCAGTGCCGGTGAACAGCCGCAGCTCGCAGCCGCTCCGGCCGGATCAGGCTTCGAGCCGGAAGTGGCGACCAATGACACCGCGATTCTGTTCATTCGCGCCATGATCTCGGCAGCAGCGGCCGATGGCCAGATTGATGCGGCGGAACGGGCACTTATCCTTGGCAGCCTCCAGCAGGCTGGCTTTGACCCTGAAGCCAATGACTGGATGCAGAACGAGATGGCAAACCCGGCCTCCATTGAGGACCTTGTGCAGAGTGTCGGCGGGTCCGCCGAATTGGGGTCACAGGTCTACACCGCCGCGCGCCTCGCCATCCACCCGGATCAGCGCGCTGAAATGAAGTTCCTGCGCATGCTCGCAGCCTCGCTGGAGCTTCCGGAAGATGTTGTCGCGCAGATTGATGCGTCCACCAATGCGGCTCAGGCATCCGCGTAAAACGCAGCCCCTGCCCTTGCATAAATGCAGGGACGGGATGCGATCATCCGCGCTTCCCGCGCCCCATGATCTCCGCTAACAATCAAGGCCGGGCATGACGCCCGGCTTTTTTATGATGCCCGACAAAACCGCAGCCCCGCAAAAATCTGTTCTCGCCCGCATTGACTGGAGCTTTGCGGTTATTCTCATTTTGTCGGTGGGATCAGCCATAGCCGTTTACTGGCGCGATGGCCGCGCAATTTTTCTCAGCGTGCTGCATGAAGACATTGTTTTGTTTGCCGAGGTTGTACCGAAGGTGCTGGCCGGCACGCTGATTGGTGGCCTTGTCAAATTGCTGGTGCCAAAACAAACCGTGCGCCGGTGGATTGGCGAAGGCTCTGGACTATCCGGCCTGATCATCGCGGCGCTGGCTGGCGCGTTGTTTCCTGCCGGCCCCTTCACGGTCTTTCCCCTCGCCGCAGGATTTCTGATCGCCGGTGCCGACCGTGGCGCCGCAGTCGCTTTTATCACCGGCTGGCTGCTGCTTGGCGTCAACCGCGCAATTATCTGGGAAATGCCATTCTTCGGCCATGGCTTTGTTGGCGCGCGCGCGCTGATGGCGCTGCCCATGCCGGTGCTGGCGGGATGGCTGGCCCGGCGTGTGCCGCTGCGCTGGTTCATGGATCGCTAGCGCATGGGAATTATTCTGGTCACGTTGTTCCTATACGGTCTTGCAGTCTTGCTGCTCTATGCCGGGCATCGCAAGAACCGGCGGATTCCCAAACTTGCGATTGCGCAGACTTGGCGTGAATTTTGCCGCCTGCTGCCGCGCCTCCTTGTCGGTATCGTTGGCGCCGGATTTTTGGCCCGTATGGTGCCCGCAGATTTTGTCACGCGCTGGCTGGGCAGCAATTCCGGTGTCAGTGGCGTCGCGCTGGCAGCCCTTGCCGGGGCATTGACGCCGGGCGGCCCTGTGGTGGGCTATTCCCTGGGGGCTGCTGCGCTGAAAGCAGGTGCCGGCGTGCCGCAGGTCATGGCCTATGTCACGGGCTGGTCGCTCTACACACTCAACCGGCTGCTGATTTGGGAGGTGCCAACCATGCCCGCATGGTTTGTGCGCGTGCGCATTCTTGTCTCATTGCCATTTCCTTTCCTTGCCGCTGCGCTGGCCCACTGGTTTTATTGATGCGCACGGCGTTTCTTGCCCTCGCAATATGCTGCGTGGTCTTCACACAAGCCATCGCACAGCCATTTCCTGATGCGCGCGAGCGTGTCGAAATAAAATATGATGAGGCCGCGCAGCCGGTGCCGCGTTCGGTGCGCGTGAAAAACAGCCAGTGCCGGGAATCCATCAGCGATGCACACGCAGTGGCAACGATGCGCCAGCAAATTGTAGACCTTGCCGCGCGGGAATGGGAAGCATTTCATTTTCCGGTGCTGGACATTGCGAGCGAAGGCTTGCCGCTGATCCCGAAAATCCAAACGCAGCAATCGCGCCAGCACGGTCATGCCCTTGTGCCCGATGCGCTGAATCCTGTTTTGCCGCAAACCTACGCCAACCGCGCCCTGCGCAACGGGCTGGTGGAGGATGATGCAACCATCGCGGCGCGCATTGGCGGATATTGGGCGGTTGTTCCCAACACCAGCGCTATTGCCACGCAAAACCATATCTGGGCCAAAGGCGGCTGGCCCGGTGCAGGCTGGGCGCAACCCTGGTCGGCTGCTTTTATCAGCTGGGTGATGTGCGAAGCAGGATTCACACGCGCACAATTCATGCGCGCTCCCAGCCATGCAAATTATATTGCAGGCTTTTTTCAGAATAAGCAGGCCAGTGCTTTCACACCGCAGCCATTGACGACAATGCCGCAGTTAGGCGACCTGGCCTGCGCCAGCCGCAACACCAATGCGCCCCTGCACTCCCCCGAGGACGCACGCCAAGTTGCGCTGGATGACGCGCCAATGCATTGCGATATAATCGTCGGCTTTGCAGCCGACCGTATTTTTTTGATTGGCGGCAATGTCAACAACGCCGTCACGCTCACGGTTGCACCACGCAATCGCGATGGCACAATAAAGGCGACGCAACAGCGGCCATGGTTCGGCCTCATGCAGTTGAATGCCCCGCCCGATCCGAAAGGAGGCCTTGCACGCACGCCATGGCGTTGCCTTGGCCAGCCCGCACCAATCCGCGCCTGTCTTGCAGAACACTAGGAAAAACCATGCACACCCTCACCGCCCAGCCGCTGACCGCCGCAGCCTTCGCGCCCTATGGCCATGTGACCGAAAGCCCCGCCCTTGGTGCCCGGAACTACATGGATGCCAACCTCGTCAACCGCCGGCCTGTCGCCGGTAAAGCCAGCCTATCCATCGCCTGTATCGAACCGCGCACGGAAAGGCCGTTGCCCTTGTCGGTCATTGAACGCCATGTTTTTTCGTCGCAGAGTTTTGTGCCGCTAAATGACGGCCGCTATCTCGTGCTTGTCGCCCCCAAGCGTCCTGATGGCTCCGCCGATGTCCAGCAGGCGCAGGCCTTTCTCGCTGCGCCCGGACAGTCCATCACCTATAGCCCTGATATTTGGCATGGGCCGATGACACCGCTCGATCAACCCATGCATTTTGCCATCATGATGTTCAACGACGGCACAAGCGGCGACGAAGAGGTCATCCGCCATGACGCGCCTTTCGCCATGCTCACCTTTTAAGCGCGGCAGACGATTGCCGCACGGCAATTATTTCTGCTTGCCGCGCAGGAGATGGATAACACCGGAAAAATCCGAATTGCCCTCACCCCACGCATTGTGCATGCCATACACCTGCGCTGCCAGTGCGCCGAGCGGCGTCGTGACACCGCTGGCCGCTGCCGCCTGCTGCGACAATTTCATATCCTTCAGCATCAGCGCGGATGCAAATCCCGGCTTGTAGTCATTGTTGGCGGGCGATGTAGGCACCGGGCCCGGCACTGGGCAATAAGTGGTCAGTGACCAGCACTGCCCGGATGATGTGGACGCCACATCAAACAAGGCCTGATGCGACAGGCCCAATTTTTCGGCCAGCACAAAAGCCTCACTCACCGCAATCATGGAAATGCCGAGGATCATATTGTTGCAGATTTTCGCGGCCTGCCCCGTTCCAGCTGCACCGCAGTGCACGATCTTTTTGCCCATTTTTTCCAACACAGGCTTGGCCGCCGCAAAATCTGCATCACTGCCGCCGCACATAAATGTCAGCGTCGCACCTTTGGCACCGCCTGTGCCGCCTGAAACCGGCGCATCGACGCTGCGTAATCCATGTTCTGACGCGATTTTATGAGCGGCGCGCGCGGAATCCACATCAATTGTGGAGGAGTCAATAAAAAGTGCGCCTTTTTTTGCCACCGGCGCAATATCCTTCAGCACAGCAATCACATGCTGACCGGCAGGCAGCATGGTCACGATAATATCGGCATTCTTCACACTCTCACGCGCCGACGCAGCGATAGCGACATGCTCGGCTTTCGCGGCTTCACACGAGGCCGCAGCCAGATCAAAACCTGTGACGGCATATCCGGCCTTCACCAGATTGCCGGCCATCGGCCCGCCCATATTGCCAAGGCCGATAAATGCAACTGCTGTCATGGTAGTCCTCCCGTTATGTGCCGCTGATCAGCGCCCGCGCCACGATCAGCCGCATGATCTCGTTCGTGCCTTCGAGAATTTGATGCACCCGCAGGTCCCGCACGATTTTTTCAATGCCGTAATCTGCAAGGTAACCATAGCCGCCATGCAGTTGCAGCGCTTGATTGGCGACGTCGAAGGCGACATCCGTGCCAAAACGTTTGGCCATCGCGCACAGTTTTGTCGCATCCGAATCCTTGCGGTCGAGCGCCGCCGCTGCCCGCCATAAAAATGTGCGTGCCGCTTCCAGCTCTGTTGCCATATCGGCCAGCTTGAATTGCAGCGCCTGAAATTCATCCAGCCGTTTGCCGAAGGCTTTCCGCTCTTGCATGTAGGCGAGCGCCTTATCAAGGGCCGCCTGCGCACCGCCAATGGATGCAGCACAGATATTCAGCCGCCCGCCATCCAGCCCTGCCATGGCAATCTTGAATCCGATGCCTTCATCACCAAGCCGGTTGGCAACTGGCACACGCGCATGATCAAATGACACCAGCCGCGTCGGCTGCGCGTTCCAGCCCATTTTCTTTTCATTCGCACCAAACGATACGCCTGGTGTGTCTTTTTCGATCACCAATGTGGAAATGCCGGCTGCACCATTGTCGCCAGTGCGCACCATCGTCACATAGAAATCGGACACTCCCGCGCCGGAAATGAATTGCTTGGCGCCATTGACGATATAATCATCGCCATCGCGCACAGCGCGTGTTTTCAGGGCCGCCGCATCTGATCCCGCACCCGGTTCGGTCAGGCAATAGCTGGCGATTTTATCCATGGTGCAGAGAGATGGCAGATATTTCTGCCGCTGCACTTCATTTCCGAAACGATCGATCATCCATGCCGACATGTTATGAATCGAGATAAACGCCGACACGGTGGGGCAGCCGGTTGCCAGCGCTTCGAAAATCAGCGCCGCATCAAGGCGTGTCAGGCCCGAGCCGCCGACATCATCGGCAATATAAATTCCGCCCATGCCGAGCGCTGCGGCTTCGCGCATTTCAGCGACCGGAAAATGTCTTTGCTCATCCCATTCCAGCGCCTTCGGCCCAAGCGTGTCTGCTGCAAAAGCACGGGCCATGTCACGGATGGCGATATGATCGTCATTGAGTGTAAAAAAAGTCATTCACTCCCCCAGCAGCGCATATGCGGTTTGCACGGATGCCACAGGCTTGTTGTCCTTTTCCGCGATCAGATCAATCCGCCCAAAGGCCATGCCTTTGCCGAGCCGCGTCACTTCTGCGACCACGCGAATATCAGACCCAACGGCGGGTTTGAGAAAATGCGTGGTCTGATCCACGGTCGTCATCGGCCTGTATCGCCCCGATGCGGCCGAGACCGCAAATACAAAAGCCGTATCTGCCGCTGCCATGAGCGCCTGCCCGCAGATGATGCCACCCTCGCGTGCCAGTTTTGCCGAGAGCGGCAGCCGCAACACTGCGCCCTGCGTGGAAATCTCTTCGACCGTCAGGCCAAGATCCTGCACCCACGGCGCAAACGCTTCGCCAAGAAGCGTGCGGGCATCAGCAAGATAAAACATGGCCTGACCTCGAAACGGCTTGCAGCAGAGGGCTTATTTCATGGTCGGAATCACAAATTCCGATCCTTCCTTGATTCCTGAAGGCCAACGCGCCGTCACGGTTTTCGTCTTGGTGTAAAAGCGGAAGGCATCCGGCCCATGCTGGTTGAGATCACCAAAGCCGGAGCGCTTCCAGCCACCGAAGGTGTAATAAGCCAGCGGCACCGGAATCGGTACATTGATGCCGACCATGCCAACATTCACTTTCGCGGCAAAATCGCGCGCCGCATCACCATCACGTGTAAAAATTGCAGTGCCGTTGCCATATTCATGGTCGTTGGTCATTTTCAGTGCCGCATCATAATTCTTGGCGCGCACAACAGAGAGCACCGGACCAAAAATTTCTTCCTTGTAGATGCGCATATCGGTTGTCACATGATCGAACAGGCAGCCGCCCATGTAAAAACCGTTTTCATAGCCCTGCATTGTGAAGCCGCGCCCATCAACCGCAAGCGTCGCGCCTTCCTTCACTCCGAGATCGACATAGCCTTTGACCTTTTCCAGATGCGCTTTTGTCACCAGCGGCCCGAAATCGGCCGAGCCATCGGTCGATGGCCCAACCTTGAGCGATTCCACCCGCGGAATAAGCCGCTTCACCAATTCATCGGCAGTTTTTTCGCCCACAGGCACAGCGACGGAAATTGCCATGCAGCGTTCGCCAGCCGCACCATAGCCCGCACCGATCAACGCATCCACCGCCTGGTCCATATCGGCATCCGGCATGATGATCATGTGATTTTTTGCACCACCGAAGCATTGCACACGCTTGCCGTTGGCGCAGCCACGCGAATAAATATAATGGGCAATGGGTGTTGAGCCCACAAAGCCGATGGCCTTCACGTCCTCATCATCAAGCAGCGCGTCCACCGCTTCCTTGTCGCCATTGACGACGTTGAGGATACCGGCAGGAAGCCCCGCCTCGATCATAAGTTCAGCCAGGCGCATCGGCACGCCGGGATCGCGTTCTGACGGCTTGAGAATAAAAGCGTTGCCGCAGGCAATGGCAGGACCGAATTTCCACATCGGGATCATCGCAGGAAAATTGAAAGGCGTGATACCAGCAACGACACCAAGCGGCTGGCGCATGGAATAAATATCAATACCCGGCCCTGCCCCATCGGTAAATTCACCCTTCAGCATGTGCGGGGCACCGAGGCACACCTCCATCACCTCAATGCCGCGCTGGATATCACCTTTTGCATCAGGGATGGTTTTGCCATGCTCGCGTGCCAGTAATTCCGCCAGCGCATCATTGTCGCGCGCCACCAGATCAATGAATTTCATGATCACGCGCATGCGCCGTTGCGGGTTTGTTGCCGCCCATGCTGGTTGGGCAGCCAGCGCATTCTCAACTGCCATCCGCATATCTGCTTGCGAGGCAAGCGAAACACGCCCCTTCACCGTGCCGTCCATTGGCTGGAAATAATCGCAGAAGCGGCCAGATGTACCAGCAACATGCTTGCCGCCAATAAAGTGCAGAACGTCAGCCATGAAAATATCCTCTTGATGTTGGGTTACAGGATGAAGGGGTAATCAGCCGGGCACAACCCACCGGTTGGTCGCATGGCGCAGGGCTTGCTGAGCCTCGCGCCACAATGTCTGCGTGATAGCGGCAGCTGAGCCTGAGCGAGCCAGCGCCACACTCTGGCCAGCCCAGAGGGAGATCGCATCAGATGATCCGGCTTTGGCTGCAGCGGCGCGCAATTCCTGTGTCAGCGCATTTTGCACCGGGTAAGGCGCGACCGTATCTTCGACCGGCCGCATCGCCTGCATGAAAGCATTGTCAAGGCCGCGCGCGGTGCGGCCGGAGAATGCACGCGTCAGCCGCGTCGCATCGTCGCCCGCATTTTCAATGCGCGCGCGCCACGGCGCGCTGGTCACCGCTTCTTCACTCAACAAATAGGCTGTGCCGATTTGCACGGCAGATGCGCCGAGCGCCAGCGCCGCCGCGATACCCTCACCCGTGGTGATACCGCCTGCGGCAATGACCGGCACATTCACGGCCGCGCGGACCGTCGCCACCAGAGCCATCGTGCCGATGGAGCTTTCAGCCACACTTTTCAGAAATGTGCCGCGATGACCGCCAGCCTCAATGCCCTGCGCGCAAATGGCATCCGCACCGGCCTCAGCCCAGACCCGCGCTTCAGCAACAGTTGTCGCTGTGCCGACCACCCATGTGCCGCGCGCCCGCAAGGCCGAAACCTGCGCGCGTGTCAGGCAGCCGAAGGTGAAAGAAGCGATAGGAGGAGCAGCCTCAACCAGCGCAGCAAACTGTGGCTCAAACGGCTCGGCCCACTGGTTGGGAATAGCCTGCAACGGCAAGCCGAAGCGCTCTCGCCATGGCTGGAGCAGCGCCATGGCGGCTCTCACTGTGTCTGAGTCTGGCTGAGCCGGGTCCTGAATGAACAGATTGACGGAAAAGGGTTTGTCTGTCGCCGCCCGTATGGCCGCAATCGCCTGCGTCAGCGCTGCGGGTGCCATGCCTGCCGCCGCCAGTGAACCCATGCCGCCCGCCTGTGAAACAGCAATCGCAATGGCTTGTGTGGTTGCACCCAGCATCGGTGCCTGAATGATGGGAATGGCAAGCCGGTCGAGCATGCAGACCTCACAATCAACGCTGCACTGAATTTCGCTGTGTTTTGGCAGCATTGTCAAAACACGGATGGCGTGATCGATTTCAAAAATCAGACCATGCATGGCGCGAAAAGCGGTCACGATCAGCGCACATCTCGGTCTAGGACTTGCAATCACGCACAGCAACGGCCAAAACTGCGCAACCGTTGTGCAAAATCTGGCTTATGAGCGACTGGGACAATATCCGCATTTTTCTCGCTGTCGCGCGCACCGGCCAGTTCCTGCGAGCTGGCCGGCAGTTGCGCATTGACCACGCGACCGTATCGCGCCGCATCAATGCGCTGGAGGATGCATTGCAGGCCCGCCTGTTTGAGCGCGGCCCATCCGGCTGCGCACTGACACCTGCGGGCACGCGCTTTCTAGAATCAGCCGAACGCATGGAAAGTGAAATGTTGCGGGCGCAAGGGGCGCTGGCCGACAGCACCCTCGCGATGGGCGGCACGGTGCGGATTGGCGCACCAGACGGGTTCGGCACCTATTATCTGCTGCCGCGGCTGGCAGGCCTGCTCGATGACCATCCCGCTCTGCAGGTGCAGCTTGCCCCGCTGCCCCGCACATTTTCGCTGGCCAAGCGCGAAGCCGATCTCGCCATCACCATCGATGCGCCTGAAGATGGCCGCCAGCATATGGTGAAGCTCACCGATTACGCCCTCGGCCTTTATGCGTCAGCCGACTATCTGCGCCAGCATCCGGCCATCACCGAAATGGCCGATCTCGCGACTCATCGCATCGTGACCTATGTGCGCGATCTGATTTTCACGCCATCGCTGGATTATGTCAGCGAACTGGGCGTGCCATCCGGGCCGCGCTTTGAGTGTGCCAGTGTCATCGGCCAGCTTGAAGCAGTGCGTGCCGGCATTGGCATCGGCATCCTGCATGTCTATGCAGCGGAGCAGACGCACGCGCTTGTGCGCCTGCTGCCGGAGCGCGCGGTGACCCGGACATATTGGCTGACCACCCATTCTGATGTGCGCGATCTGGCCCGCGTGCGGCTGGTCCATGACTTCATTCTCGACAATGCACGGGCTGACCGCGCCCTGTTTCAGCCTACCCCATCATTTGCATCGCCCGCGTCAGCGACTAAAACCACGGTCAGGAGAAAACCATGACCACGAAACGCGCCCAGCTTGCCGCCATGACCACCCTCGTTGCCGATACCGGCGATCTGGAAGCGGTGCGCCGTCTCAAGCCTGTCGATTGCACGACAAATCCAACACTCGTTTTAAAAGCCTGCGAATTGCCTGCCTCAGGGCCGGTGATCGAGGAAGCGCTGGCCTGGGGTGCGAAGCAAGCCGGCACGCACGAAGCGCGCACGAAAGCGGTTTGCGACCGGCTTGCGGTTTCATTTGGCGCAGAGCTGGCCAAGATTGTGCCCGGCCGCGTCTCGACCGAAGTCGATGCGGATTTATCTTTCGATACTGCGGCTACAGTCTCAAAAGCCCGCGCCATTGTTGCCGACTATCAGACGCGCGGCGTTGGGCGCGAAAAAATCCTGATCAAGATCGCCGCCACATGGGAAGGCATCAAGGCAGCCGAATTGCTTCAGCGCAACGGCATTGATTGCAATCTCACACTGCTGTTTTCCATGGCGCAGGCGCTGGCTGCGGCCGATGCAAAAGCCTTCCTGATCTCACCCTTCGTTGGCCGTATCCTGGACTGGCATGTCAAAGCCGGCGGCGGGCCCTATGATGCGGAAACCGACCCGGGTGTCTTGTCAGTGCGGGCAATTTACAACGCTTACAAGGCGAACGGCATCAAGACCGTGGTGATGGGCGCATCGTTCCGCAACGCCGGTGAAATCGAGGCGCTGGCCGGTTGCGACCGCCTCACTATTTCGCCAGCCCTTCTGGATGCACTGGAAGCAGACACAGGCCCCTTGCCGCGCAAGCTCGACGCGTCAACCGTTGCACCAGCCAAAGACAAGCGTGTGCCGCTGACAGAGGCGGCTTTCCGCTGGCAGCTTAATCAGGACGCCATGGCGACAGAAAAACTCAGCGAAGGAATTCGCGCTTTCAACAACGATCTCGTTGTCCTGCGCAAGACCATCGGCGCGCGCCTCTCGCAAGCCGCATAAAACATTGCGATGAACCAAACCGGGTTTTGCGCGTTGGCCATGTAAATCGTGTCACCCGGCTACCCCGATGAAGGAGTGTGCTGGCACAGTTTGATTCTACGCACAGGCAGGAGCGCGTGATGAGCGAGCCAATACAAGGTTCTTCTGGCAATCCCTCCGGCAAGACGCTGGCAACCCATCTGGTGCCACTGCGCAAGAATTGGGGCTGGATTCTCGCAACAGGGCTGCTGCTGATTGCGATGGGCACATTCGGCATTATCGCCACAGGCTTTTTCAGCCTGCTGTCCACCTACATGTTCGGTGCAATGATGCTTGTCGGCGGCGCCTTCATGCTTGTGGAAACCATGCGCCATGGCGAATGGCACGACCGGGTCTGGCCCCTGATTATTTCCATTTTCTATATTATCACCGGTTTCATGGTATTCGCCAACCCCCTGCCCGCGCTTGTGACGCTGACATTATTGGTTGCGATTGCATTGTTTGTCAGCGGCGCATTGCGCATATTCCTCGCTTTCAAGATTCGTCCGGCCAGCGCCTGGATCTGGATGGCGCTGTCGGGCGTGATTTCCCTGGCGTTAGGGGCACTGATTATTTGGCAATGGCCTGCTTCTGGCCGTTGGGTGCTCGGCACATTCCTCGCCATCGAAATGATCATGCAGGGATGGGCCAGCGTCGCCCTCGCCTTCGCGATCCGCTCGACCATCGATGGTGTCAAAACCAAATAAAGCCGCAAACGGCACTGCGCCGCAGCCTTTTAATCCAGCGATGGCAGAGGTCACCGTCCTGCGGCTTTTGCGTCTGTGCGAATTTTTGACAGGGTCGTGCCCGGCGTGATCGCCTCTGGATCGAGGAAGCAATGGAGAATGGCGGGCAGGCCTGACGCCACCGCCCGCTCAAACGCCGGGGCAAAATCGGCCGTTGCCCGCACTGTCTCGCCATGGCCGCCAAATGCCCGCGCATAAGCTGCAAAATCAGGATTTTTTAAAACCGTCGCCGACACCCGCCCTGGATATTCACGCTCCTGATGCATCCGGATCGTGCCATACATGCCATTGTCGATGACAATGAAAATAACCGGCAGATCATATTGCACGGCCGTCGCAAATTCCTGGCCGTTCATCAAAAAACAGCCATCGCCGGAAAAAGACACCACCATGCGCTGGGGCGCGACACGTTTGGCGCCAACAGCCGCAGGCGCACCATACCCCATAGACCCCGAACAGGGCGCGAGTTGCGCGCCAAAGCTGCGATACTTCAAAAATCGCGCCGGCCATGTGGCGTAATTGCCAGCGCCATTGGTGACGATCGCATCAGCCGGCAGCCGGTCACGCAAAAAAGCCATAACCTCCGCCATCTGCAAATGGCCGGGAATGACCGGCCTTGCTTCATTCCATGCCAAATAATCAGCGCGTGCCTCCGCTGTTGATTGCGCCCATGCGATGCGCTGCGGCGGAACCAGTGAAGCCAGCGCCGCGCAAAATCCATTCGGCGTGGCATGAATGCCCATCATAGGATGATAGACGCGGCCCAATTCCTCCGCATCGGCATGAACATGCACCAATGGCTGCACCGGATAAGGAATATCGAACAGCGTGTAAGACTGTGACGGCATTTCCGCCATGCGCCCGCCAATCAGCAGCACCAGATCAGATGTCTCAATCCGCGCCCTCAATTTCGGATTGGGGCCAATACCAATCTCACCGGCATAATTGGCATGATCACCGGGAAACAGCATCTGCCGGCGGAATGAGCACGCGACTGGCAGTGCGAATTTTTCGGAAAAGGCAATGAAATCACCCCGCGCTTTTTCGCTCCAGCCCGACCCGCCGAGAATGGCAACAGGATTTTTAGCTTCATGCAGTTTGGCTTGCAGCGCAAGCATATCTGCCGTACCCGGTGCTGTTTCAACCGGCACAACCCGGCGCGGCATAACCGCCTCAGCCGTCGCCGTCAGCATATCCTCGGGCAGCGCAATCACAACAGGGCCGGGCCTGCCCTGCATCGCCACATGGAAAGCGCGCGAAATCATTTCCGGCACGCGGGCGGGATCATCAAGCTCAACGACCCATTTCGCCGTCGAGCCAAAAAAGGCGCGGTAATCCATTTCCTGAAATGCGCCGCGATGGCGCATGCTGCCATCGATCTGCCCAACAAATAAGATCAGCGGCACGGAATCATGTTCAGCAATATGGATACCAGGCGATGCATTGGTTGCGCCCGGCCCACGCGTTACCATGACAATGCCGGGGCGGCCTGTCAGGCGCGCACTGGCATCCGCCATCATGGTTGCGCCACCTTCCTGACGGCATACGGTAACATTGATGCTGGCATCATGCAGCGCATCAAGCACGGCAAGATAACTCTCGCCGGGCACGCAGAACACATGCTCTACACCTTGCGCAACAAGCGAATCCACAATGAGCTGTCCGCCGGTTTTATTCATGGTTGTTGCACTCATGACCGCGCGCCTCCCCAATGTGGATCGGATAATACATCATCATTATGCTCACCCAATGCCGGTGATGCGTGGGCGCCAAACAACGGCTCCCCATTGATCACAATGGGCTGCCGCACACTGGGCAACACGCCATCTTGTGTCTGCGGCGCAGGCAAATCCACACGCATGCCCCGCGCGATGACTTGCGGATCAGCAAATACTTCCGGCACCGTGTTGATTGGCCCAGCTGGCACGCCCGCCGCCTCCAGCCTGTCGAGCAAATCCGCCTTGCTGAATGTTTTTGTGCGTGCGATCAGCATGTCCATCAGCACGTCGCGATGCTTGAGCCGCGCCTCATTGTTGGTAAATCGCGGATCAGTGATCAATTCTGGCAGGCCAAGCACAACGCACGTCTTGGCATATTGGCCATCATTGCCGGTCGCTAAAATCATGTGCCCATCGCGCACCGGCACCACCTGGTAGGGCACGAGATTGGCGTGGGCATTGCCCATGCGCACCGGCGTCATGCCGCCAATGAGATAATTCAGGGAATGATTTTGCAGCACCGCAATCTGCGTATCCAGCAGCGCCATATCCACATGGCATCCCTCGCCTGTCGCATCCCGCTGACGCAGGCCTGCCAGAATACCCACGGTGGCATACATGCCGGTAAAAATGTCGGCGAACGCGACACCGGTCTTTTGCGGCTCGCCATCGGCAGCGCCGGTAATCGACATGATGCCGCCCATGCCCTGAATAATGAAATCATATCCAGGACGCGGCGCGTACGGGCCGTTCTGGCCAAAGCCGGTAATGGAACAATAAACAATGCGCGGATTGATGGCTTTTACTGCCGGATAATCAAGATTATATTTTTTCAGTCCGCCAACCTTGAAGTTCTCGATCACCACATCGGCATAATTCGCCAGCCGCTGCACGACGGCAATATCATCTGGCTTGTTGAAATCGCAGGTGATGGACCGCTTGCCGCGATTGGTTGAGTGATAATAGGCCGAGCCATGATAGCCGCCATCCTTGTGCATGGCGAATGGCGGGCCCCAGGCACGCGTATCATCGCCTGTTCCAGCACGTTCCACCTTCACCACATCCGCGCCAAGATCGGCAAGCAACTGCCCCGCCCATGGACCGGCCAGCACGCGCGCCAATTCAAGAACACGCAGGCCTGCAAGAGGTTTGTGAGTCATTTAATCATTCCAGAATAGAATCAAGACCACGACGTACGCCGATAAAGGATGAAACCCTGCGCGCCGCAAGCAGTGTGCCGGCGACATAGGGAGCCGCAGATGCACCCGCATCATGGCGGATCACCAGACGTTCATCTGGTGCGCCGAATATCGCTTCACACGATAATATATAGGACGGCATGCGAACCGAATGCACTTGCACCGGAATTTTTTCTCCGATAGCGCCGCCCCGCGTTTCACGTACGCCACCCAGTTCGGCCACCGGCTTTGAAGTGCCAGCCTGCCGCACTTGCGATAACAATTCACCAAGCTCCCGCCCTGTGCCTGA
>JBOFCU010000055.1:0-30090 GCA_051646285.1 Beijerinckiaceae bacterium | reverse complement strand
CAACAAGGCCTCACGCCCCCAGCCAGAACACCTCGCCCTCGCTTTCCTCCGTATCCAGCCAGAGGAATGCCACATCCGGGAATTGCTCTTCCAGAATATCCCGGTCGGTGCCGATTTCGCAGAGCATACCGCCGCCCTTGTTCAGATGCTTCGGTGCTTCAGCAATGATTTTACGCACGATGTCAAAACCGTCCATCCCGCCATCAAGCGCCATCACCGGTTCGGCCAGAAATTCCGGCGGCAGCATCGCCATCGTCACGCCATCGACATAGGGCGGGTTGGTGATGATCAGGTCATATTTCTTTTGGCCGAGGGGCTGAAATAAATTGCCCTGATGCAGGGTGATGCGCTCCTCAAGCCCATAGGCTTCCACGTTGCGCCTGGCCACCGCAAGCGCGTCAGCGGATAAATCCACCGCGTCGATAAAAGCGTTGGGAAACACATGCGCGGCGATAATGGCGAGGCAGCCCGAGCCGGTGCAGAGATCCAGCACGGAGGAAATGGCGGCAGGGTCGGGAATCAGCGCCCCGTCACCCACCACAAAATCCTTGGTCAGCAATTCGCCGATAAAGGAGCGCGGCACGATCACGCGCTCATCGACATAGAACGGCATACCCTGCTGATACACCTTGTTGAGCAGATAGGCGGCGGGTTTGCGGGTGCTGATGCGGGCCTCCACCAGCCCCACCAGCCGCTCCCGCTCAGGCAGGGTCAGGCGGGCATCGAGCCAGGGGTTGATGTCGTCCACGGGCAGCGACAGGGCTTCCAGAACGATGAAGGCCGCCTCATCGAGGGCGGAGGATGCGCCGTGGCCGTGAAAGAGATCGGCGGCGCGGAAGCGGCTCAATGTCCAGCGCAGCAGGTCGCGCACGGTGAAGAGTTCGGCGGCGGGCGTGCTGGTCATCGGTGTGTTGGTCTTGGAAATGTTTGTCATGGCGGGCATGAACCGTGCAGGAGCTTTTGCGTCAAGCCATCCGCGCCAAATGTCGTCTTGCGCAGCCATGTATGGCGGATGCACAAGAGCCGGGAAGGATACGCCCATGACAACCGCCCGCTACTTCGCCACCCGCATTTATCGCGCCCGCCTGTCTGGCGCTGCCGCTGGGCGGCTTAATGACGAGATTGAAGCAGCCGCCTATTCCATTGCCGAGGATGATACGGCAGGCCAGCGCTGGTGCGAGGAGAACGCCTATCTGGGCTATACTTCCTATGCCTCGCTGGATGACCTGCCCTGGCGCTTCCCCAGCTTCGCAGTGCTGAAGAAGCATCTGGACAGGCATGTCGCCGCCTTCGTGAAAGAGCTTGAGTTCGATTTGCGCGGCGGGGCTGTGGTGCTGGATGATCTCTGGATCAACATCCTGCCGCAGGGCGGCACCCATTCCGGCCATCTCCATCCCAACAGCGTGATCAGCGGCACGTATTATGTGGCGATCCCGAAGGGCGCGTCCGCCATCAGGTTTGAAGACCCGCGCCACGCCATGATGATGGCCGCGCCGCCGCGCCGGGCGAGCGCTTCCACCGATAACCGCAACTTCATTTATGTGCAGCCCGAACCGCGCACCATCGTGCTGTGGGAAAGCTGGCTGCGCCATGAGGTGCCGATGAACATGGCGGAGTTTGACCGGGTATCGGTGAGTTTCAACTACCGCTGGGACCGGTCGATCCCGCCCAAAGCGGAGGGCATGACGGATTGATGGGGAAAGGCCTGCCGGACGCGTGCAGCCTTCGCCTGAATCAGCTAGTCAGGTGCCATGAAAGCCTATCTCGACCTTATGCGCCGTGTTCTGGATGAGGGCGTGCGGAAATCTGACCGCACCGGCACCGGCACCTTATCCGTGTTCGGCCACCAGATGCGGTTTGACCTGTCCCAGGGGTTTCCCATGGTGACGACCAAGAAGCTGCACATGAAATCCATCGTGCATGAGCTTTTATGGTTTCTGAAGGGCGAAACGAATATCGCCTACCTGAAAGAGAATGGCGTCTCGATCTGGGACGAGTGGGCGGATGCGCAAGGCAATCTCGGCCCCGTCTATGGCAAGCAATGGCGCTCATGGGCCGGGGCTGACGGGCAGACCGTCGATCAGATTACATGGCTGCTGGATGAAATCAAAAAAAATCCGGATTCGCGGCGGCTGATCGTTTCGGCCTGGAACCCGGCGGATATTCCAAAAATGGCGTTGGCGCCGTGCCACTGTCTTTTTCAGTTTTATGTGCAGGAGGGGCGGCTGTCCTGCCAGCTCTATCAGCGCTCGGCGGATATTTTTCTGGGCGTGCCGTTCAATATCGCCAGTTATGCCCTGCTGACGCAGATGATTGCGCATGTCACGGGCCTGAAGCCCGGCGATTTTGTCCATTCCTTCGGCGATGCGCATCTCTATCTCAATCATCTCGAACAGGTGCGGTTGCAATTGAGCCGCGAAACGCTGCCGCTGCCGAAGTTGCGGCTTAATCCGGCTGTGCGCTCGCTGTTTGATTTCACCTATGATGATATTATCATCGAGAATTATCAGTCGCACCCGCACATCAAGGCGCCGGTGGCGGTTTAATTGCGCGAGCAACAGCAAGCGAAGTGGGCACCGGTTCGCGTGAAGCTTTTGCGATAAAAAAGAAAATGAAATTGTGAACGCTGAAAGAAAAATTCCGGTCATCATTGTCGCGGCCATGGCAAAAAACCGCGTCATCGGGCGCGATAACCAGATGCCGTGGCATCTGCCGGCAGACCTGAAGCATTTTCGCGCGGTAACAATGGGCCGGCCGATGATCATGGGCCGCCGCACTTTTGAATCCATCGGCAAGCCGCTGCCGGGGCGCGAGACGATTATTCTGACGCGTGACGAAGCCTATCCCGTGCCAACTGGTGTTTTCCGCGCGGCAACGCTCGATGCGGCGCTGGCGCTGGCTGCCGCAAGGGCGGCGGCGATGGAGGCTGATGCGATCATGGTGGTTGGCGGCGGCGACATATACGCGCAAGCCTTGCCACGCGCGGACCGGCTTGAACTCACCGAAATTGAGGCTGCGCCGGACGGCGACACCTATTTCCCGGCCTTCAGCCCGGCCGATTTTCGCGAAACCAGCCGCGAACAGCATGGGCAGCAGGGTGACAGCCCGGCCCATGCCTTTGTCCGGTACGAGCGAATTCCGTATCCAGCCCGTTGACCAATTCACCAATCGTTCCCACTTCCAGCCTTGACGGGACGGCGCATTGCCCTGATTCACAGGGCACGCGGTATTTTCACGACGGATGAACAGAAGGAACGCTGAATGCCCTGGAGCAATCAGAGCGGCGGTGGCGGCGGACAAGGCGGGGGCAACAATCCCTGGGGCCAGCCACCGAAAGATCAGGGACCCAAAGGCAATGGCCCGAAAGACCGTGGCCCGTGGGGGCAGGGTCCGCAGGGCGGCGGCGGCGGTAACCGCCCGCCGGATCTGGAGGATATGCTGCGCCGTGGCCAGGACCGTCTGAAGGACCTGATTCCCGGCGCTTCCGGCGGACCGATGGGGTTCAAGGGCGCGCTGCTGCTGGGCCTGCTGCTGGTTGGCGGCTGGCTGCTCACCGGCTTCTATACCGTCAAGAACAACGAGGTCGGCATCAACATGGTGTTCGGCAAATACACCGGCACGGTTCAGCCGGGCCTGAATTACAACTGGCCATCGCCCATCGGGCAGGTGCTCAAGCCGCGTGTCACGGAAGTGAACACGATGGAGATTGGCGTGCGCGCTGCTGTCGATCCGCGCCGCGCCACCCGCGCGACTGTTGATGAAGGGCTGATGCTGACCGGCGATGAAAACATCGTCGATATTGATTTCAACGTGCAGTGGCAGATCAATCCGGCTGCGCCGCAGGATTATGTGTTCAATCTGCGCAGCCCGGAAGCGACCGTGAAGGCGGTGGCGGAAAGCGCCATGCGCGAAGTGATCGGCAAGCGCAACATCCAGCAGATTTTGACCACGGATCGTCAGGCGATCGAGGTGGAAGTCAAAACCCATATGCAGGAAATTCTGGATGGCTATAAATCCGGCATCGTCATCCGCATCGTGCAGCTTTTGAAGGCTGACCCGCCAAATGAGGTGATCGAGGCGTTCCGTGACGTGCAGGCTGCGCGTCAGGATCAGGACCGCGCCAAGAATGAGGCTGAAACCTACGCATCCAAGATTGTGCCGGAAGCGCGCGGTGATGCCACCCGTGTCGTGCAGGAGGCGGAAGCCTACAAGTCGCAGACGGTGGCAGAAGCGCGCGGTGCAGCGGCGCGGTTTGAATCCATCTTCACCGAATACAAGAAGGCGCCGGAAGTGACCCGCGAACGCATGTTCCTGGAAACCATGGAGCGTGTGTTTGGCAAGATGGACAAGATCATCATCGACCAGAAAGGTGGCAGCGGCGTCGTGCCCTATCTGCCGCTGAATGAATTGCAGAGAAATTCTGCCCCCCGCAATCCCGCGCCGGGAGCTGCCCGATGAACAATTCACCCATGAAAATGGTTGGCGGCATCGCGCTCGCCATCATCGCCGTGCTGATTTTCGGCTCGGCCTTCACCGTGCGCCAGACTGATTTTGCCCTGGTGCAGCGTTTCGGCCAGCCGGTGCGGACGATTGCGCAGCCGGGACTGTATTTCAAGGCCCCACTGATCGACACGGTCATTCCGGTCGAAAAGCGTATTCTTGATCTCGACCGCCCGGTGCAGGAAGTTATTGCCTCGGATCAGAAGCGGATCGTGGTGGATTCCTTCACCCGCTACCGCGTCATTGATCCGCTGCGCTTCGTGCAGTCGGTGCAATCTGTTGCGGGCGCCAATTTGCGCTTGTCGAGCATTATCGATTCGACCCTGCGCGGCGTGCTGGCGGATGCAACCTTCACGGCGATTGTGAAGAGCGACCGCGCGGCTCTGATGAAAAAAATGCGAGATGATGTGAATGTGCAGGCGAAAAATCTCGGTATCGAGATTGTTGATGTGCGCATTCGCCGTGCTGACCTGCCGGAACCGAACGCGAAGTCCGTGTTCCAGCGTATGCAGACCGAGCGTCAGCGCGAAGCAGCGGACATCCGCGCCCAGGGCACCGAGCAGTCCTTGTCGATCAAGGCGCGTGCTGATCGCGAAGTGGCGCGCCTGCGTGGTGAAGCCAACCAGAAGTCTGAAGAGGTGCGCGGTCAGGCTGATGCCGAGCGCAACGCCGTGTTCAACGCGGCGTATGGCAGGGATGTTGAGTTCTTCAATTTTTACCGCTCGATGCAGGCTTACGAGACAGGTTTGCGCGGCGGTGACACGAAGATGATCCTGTCGCCGGATTCGGACTTTTTCCGCTACTTCAATGATCCATCAGGCAAGCGGGCCCAGCCTGCCGCGCCTGCGCTCCCGAAGAATTGATGGCGGCAATTCATGCGTGATTTTGGCGTCGCGATTGGTCTGGTCTTTGCGATTGAAGGCCTGCTGATCGCGGCGTTTCCACGTTTTATGCGCCAATCCATGCTGGAAACAGCGGCACGGCCGGAGCATTGGCTGCGCGCGGCCGGTCTGATCGCAGCAGTCGCTGGCGTCGGTGTGATTTGGCTGGTGCGAAGTTTTTTGTCTTGAAGGCCCGCGCCCCCTACCATTCCGCCGTGATGTCGCCCACATTGGGCGATGGTAACTGTGCGTGCAGTTTCAGCACGTTTGACGCTCCCAAAGGAAACTCCATGCAAGGGGGACTATCCATGACCGGTGCCATCACCGTATTTGCCAACCATATGGCGGCGCGCGTTGTGCGCCCTGCTGCTGTTGCTCTGGCGGTTGTGCTGGCCGCAGCACCGACGCTTCCGGCGCCGGCTTTCGCGCGTGGGCCAGATTCCCTTGCTGATCTCTCGGAGCGGGTGATTGGTGCGGTCGTCAATATTCAGGTCACGTCTGGCCCGGCACCCGCTGCCGACGGGCAGCCCAACCGCCGCAACATTCCCTTGCCGCAGATGCCGCCCGGCTCGCCCTTTGAAGATTTCTTTGAAGAGTTCTTCCGCCGTGGCCCCGGCCGTCAGGATGACACACCTGGCACACCGGCCCCGCAGCGCCGGTCCAATTCGCTCGGATCAGGCTTTGTGATTGATCCGTCAGGCATCGTCATCACCAACAACCATGTCATCGGCAACGCCACCGATGTGACGGTGGTGTTCAATGATGGCACGCGCCTGAAAGCTGAGATTGTCGGCAAGGATTCCAAGGTCGATCTGGCCGTGCTGAAAGTGAAGTCGGACAAGCCGCTCAAAGCGGTTCCGTTTGGCGACTCCGAAAAAGCGCGCGTTGGAGATTGGGTGATTGCCATCGGCAACCCCTTCGGCCTCGGCGGTTCAGTCTCCGCTGGCATTGTCTCGGCCCGTAACCGCAATATCAACAGCGGGCCTTACGACACCTACATTCAGACCGATGCAGCCATCAACAAGGGCAACTCCGGCGGTCCGCTGTTCAACATGGCGGGTGAGGTGATCGGCATCAACACCGCGATTCTGTCCCCGTCGGGCGGTTCTATCGGCATTGGTTTTGCTGTGCCGTCGAACATTGCGACGGATATTGTGAAGCAGTTGCGCGAGTTTGGTGAAACACGGCGCGGCTGGCTGGGCGTGCGTATTCAGCAGGTCGATGACACGACTGCCGAAGCGCTCAACCTGGGCCGCCCGCGCGGTGCATTGATCGCAGGCGTTGATGACAAGGGTCCGGCCAAGGCTGGCGGCGTGGAAGTCGGCGATGTCGTGCTGAAATTCGATGGCCGCGATGTGAAGGATTCGCAGGAGCTGCCGCGTATTGTGGCCAGCACGCCGGTGGATAAGGAAGTGCCGGTTGTGGTGATGCGCAAGGGCAAGGAAACCACTCTGACCATCAAGGTGGCGCGCCTCGATGAAACGGCATCCAACACCCAGCCTGCCCGCCGCGCACCCGGTACCAATGGCGACAGTCAGACCACCCAGCGCGTGCTTGGTCTGAATTTGTCGAACATGACTGATGATCTGAAGCGCCGTTTCAACGTCAAGGACACTGTCAAAGGCGTGCTTGTTGTTGGTGTCGATCCCAATTCGGCAGCGGCAGACAAGCGTCTCCAGCCCGGTGACGTGATTCAGGAAATTGGTCAGGAAGCCGTTGCAAAGCCGGCTGAAGTGACCGCCCGTATCGACGCACTGAAAAAAGAGGGCAAGAAATCTGCGCTCTTCCTCGTCGCCAATGCGCAGGGTGAAGTGCGCTTCGTGGCCCTGCCGATCAATTGACCGGTTGTGATAATAATCAAAAGGGCGGCTGTTTCAGCCGCCTTTTTTTTAAGTGCCAATACAGTCAGGCTGAAAAATCGCTGCGGCTGTAGCCTTGGGCATACAGCAGGGCCGTGAGATCACCGTGATCCACCCGTGCATGGGCTGCGGCTGCAACGGCTGGCTTGGCATAAAACGCAATGCCAAGGCCTGCATCACCGAGCATGGCCAGATCATTCGCACCATCGCCCACAGCCATCGTGTCCTCGGCATTTAACGCGCATTGTGCACGCAGGGCATTGAGCGTGTCGAGCTTGGCCTGCTTGCCGAGAATGGGCTCCTGCACATGGCCGGATAAATGGTCGCCATCCAGCAACAGAATATTGGCGCGGTTTTCATCAAAGCCGATCATCGCCGCAATTTTCTGCGTGAACACGGTAAATCCGCCTGACACAAGGCAGGTATAAGCGCCGTGCGCGCGCATGGTCTGAACCAGCGTGCGTCCGCCCGGCGTCAATGTGATCCGCTCGGCAATGATGCGGTCGATGATGGAGGCGGGGAGGCCTTTCAGCAGCGCCACACGTTCGCGCAGGGCAGGCTCGAACGGCAGTTCACCGCGCATCGCCCGCTCGGTAATGGCTGAAACCTTGTCCTTCAGGCCCACGCAATCCGCCAGCTCATCAATACATTCCTGCCCGATCATGGTGGAATCCATATCGGCGAGGAACAGCTTTTTGCGCCGCGTGGCAGCCGGCTGCACAAACACATCCAGCGGCGCGCCGCCAAGGGCCAAACGCACCCGCTCGCCAATATCGCGCAGCGGCGCATCGGCGCGCTCAAAGGGAATATCTGCGGCCATGCCGTCCGCCAGCCAGTGCGGCGCGCCCGCCTGCATGAGCGCCTCAGATGCGCGGATCAGATCAGAGGTTGCCAGCGCAGGCGCGGCAGGGTTTGAAACAAGAGTGGCAATATAAGCCAAGGCAAGGCCCCGGAGTTGATACGGTGAAGTGGGATGCGCTGCTCATTGCAGGTCCGACCGCAAGCGGCAAGTCGGCGCTGGCCATCGCATGTGCCCAGGCGTGGAACGGTGTCATCATCAATGCCGATTCCATGCAGGTTTATCGTGATCTGCACGTCATCACCGCGCGCCCGAGCGTGGCAGAGATGGCCACCGCGCCGCACCGCCTGTTTGGCACGATTGACGGGGCGATCAATTTTTCCGCCGGCAAATGGGCTGAAGCCGTGCAGGCGGAGATTGCGGCCTGCCGCGCCAGCGGGCATTTGCCGATCATCGCCGGCGGCACCGGGCTGTACTTCAAGGCGCTGACGGAAGGACTTTCAACCATTCCGCCTGTGCCCGAGCCGATTCGCGCTGCCGTGCGCGCCGATGCGGCCGGGAAATCGCCTGAGATGTTGCATGCGGAACTGGCGGCTTTCGATTCGGTAACGGCCCAAACCCTGCGGCCCACCGATCCGCAGCGCATCCTGCGCGCGCTGGAGGTGTTTGCGGCCACAGGTCAGCCGTTGGTGTCATTCCACGCACGGCGCGCGCCGCCTGTTCTGGATGCATCCCGGTGCCTCAAGCTGTTTCTGACGCCAGAGCGGACAGCGCTTATCGCTGCGATTGACCAGCGGTTTCTGGCCATGATGGCCGCCGGAGCGCAGGATGAAGTGTTGCGTTTGCGTCAGCGGCGGCTTGATCACACAGTACCAGTGATGCGCGCCCATGGCGTTCCGGGGCTGATCGCCCATGCCGATGGTCTGATGTCGCTGGAGGACGCGATCGCAAAGGGGCAGGCCGATACCCGTGCCTATGCCAAGCGGCAGATGACATGGTTCCGTCATCAGATGGCGGGCTGGCATGCAGGGCAGCCCGCCGATGCGCTGGCCCTGATCGCTGCCCATATGGGCTGACGGCCGGCATAGGGTGCCAGAACCCGCGTTGTTCCGCGCATGCAGGCCACAAAAAACCCGGCGTCACCGCCGGGTTTTTCGCATCCAACGCTTTTACAGCGTTCAGAACTTGTAGCTCAGGCCAACGCGCACAGCATGCGAGTTCAGCTTCGCGCTGTCGGTGACAGCGTTCGCAATGCTCACGCCGGAGACGCTGCCGAAATCGGTGTAGCGATATTCAACGCGGCCTGTGATGTTGTTGGTGAAGGCGTACTCAACACCGGCACCAGCGGTCCAGCCCCACTTGTCCTTGCTGTAGGACAGAACGGGCGGGGTGCCGACAGCGCCACCGAGGCTGTAGCCGACATCGGCGTAGGCAAGACCACCGGTCACGTAGATGAGGGCGCGATCAACCGCGACACCGAGACGGGCGCGCAGCGAAGCCTGCCAATCAATGCTGGTGGTGTGGTAGAACAGCGGAACGGCAGACGCGCGTGTCGCCTTCAGGTCTGCCCATTCCACATCACCTTCAAGACCGACAACGATCTGGTTGATCTGGTAGTTGTAGCCAAGATGGCCACCGATCATCCAACCCGTCGGGTCATAGGAATAAGGTGTGGCAGCGCCCGGCGGGATGGTGTTCCACGCACCGCTGGTTGAACCCCACTGATAGCCACCCTGGAGACCGGCATAGAAACCAGTCCAGGAGAAAGCCGGAGCATAAGCAACCGGGGCAACCGGCGCGAACTTGCGCGACGGAAGATCAGCAGCAGAAGCGGTGGCAACGGCCAGAAGGCTGACGCCGGCAGCGGCGAGAAGGCGAAGAGAAGATTTCATGGATCAAGTCCTGTTGGTTGTGAAATTCGATGGCGGATACCTAACGCCGCTCGTCACCGTTGGCTGTAGCAAATCTGCAACAACAGCAGCACTCGAAGACAAAAAGCACAGTATCCGCATGTATTTGAGGATTTACGAACGGGTAATAATTGTGTCAATAATAAGTCAAATAAAGTAATTTCTGCCATATTGAATGTATTAAATGTGATAGACTGTGGAGCATTCAGCTTTGAATATGGCAAAAAATGTATAATTTATTTTAAGAATTTGTTTACCATGGAAATAAGACGGCGGATGACATGCTTCTATTGGCAAAATTCCGTGCCTTCCGTACAGTTTTGATCACCAAAACACCCATGGAAGGTGAGTTCGCCAACCCGTGTGAACCTGCCGGCAGCAGCGCCGGTACGTATGACAAGAGCGTTGAAACCTGACCGGCCACGCAGAATGTCTTGGGTGGATGCCTTGCATGACACCGATTCTGCGCGATTCTCATGTGAGTGTGCGGGATGATGGTTGGCATCACATGCAGGCGCGCTGCGGCAGAATCATTGCAAGGCCTAACGCGCAGCCATCATTGTTGCTCTTGACCGCGCGCACACGTTCCTCTAGCGAAAGATCCATGAAAACGATCATTCTCGTACGGTAGCGCCGGTTCGGGGCGGTTTAACAGCCGCTGACCCCGTCGCCGGCGCATGTCAGGTCCCTTCCGGGGCCTTTTTTTATGGCCGGAACGGGACTGGCGCGCACAGCGCGATGCATTTGGAGGAGAAGACGATGACCGAGACAATTCTCACAGGCGCAGAAATGGTGGTCCGCGCCCTTCAGGATCAGGGCGTCAACACGCTGTTTGGCTATCCCGGCGGTGCGGTGCTGCCGATTTATGACGCCATCTTCCAGCAGGACAGCGTCAAGCATATTCTCGTGCGTCATGAGCAAGGCGCTGTGCACGCGGCTGAAGGCTATGCCCGCTCGTCCAATAAGGTCGGCGTTGTGCTGGTCACCTCCGGACCGGGCGCCACCAATGCGGTGACCGGCCTCACCGATGCGCTGCTCGATTCCATTCCCGTGGTCTGCATCACCGGTCAGGTGCCGACCCATCTCATCGGGTCCGATGCGTTTCAGGAATGTGATACCGTCGGCATCACGCGCCATTGCACCAAGCACAATTATCTCGTGAAACGCATCGAGGATTTGCCGCGCATCCTGCACGAGGCCTTTTATGTGGCGCAGAATGGCCGCCCCGGCCCGGTGGTGATTGATATTCCCAAGGATGTGCAATTTGCCCGGGGCAAATATGAGCGCCCGCGTGATAACCAGCACAAGACCTACCGCCCCACCATTCATGGTGATGCCGCAAAAATCCGCGCCGCGGTTGCGCTCATGGCAGCGGCCAAAAAGCCGGTGTTCTATACGGGCGGCGGCGTGATCAATGCCGGCCCGCAGGCCTCCGCCTTGCTGCGCGAACTGGTGCGCCTGACGAATTTCCCGATCACATCAACCCTGATGGGGCTTGGCGCCTTTCCATCATCGGATCGCCAGTGGCTCGGCATGCTGGGCATGCACGGCACCTACGAGGCCAATCTCGCGATGCATGATTGCGATGTGATGATCAATATCGGCGCACGCTTTGATGACCGCATCACCGGCAGGCTTGATGCATTTTCGCCGGGTTCGAAAAAAATTCATGTCGATATTGATCCCTCCTCGATCAACAAGAATGTGAAGGTGGATATCGGCATTATCGGTGATTGTGCCAGCGTGCTGGAGGAAATGATTGCGGCCTGGAAACAGCTCAATCCGACGCTGGACAAAAAGGCGCATGAGTCCTGGTGGAGCGAAATCAAGGGCTGGCGTGCGCGCGGCTGCCTGAATTACCGTGGCTCAAAAGACGTCATCAAGCCGCAATATGCGTTGCAGCGCCTGCAGGAACTGACGAAAAACCGCAACACCTACATCACCACGGAAGTGGGCCAGCATCAGATGTGGGCGGCGCAATATCTGCATTTTGAAGAACCAAACCGCTGGATGACATCCGGCGGACTGGGCACCATGGGGTATGGCTTGCCGGCCGCCATCGGCGTGCAGCTCGCACACCCCGATGCGCTCGTGATTGATGTCGCCGGTGAGGCGTCGATCCTGATGAATATGCAGGAAATGTCCACCGCCGCGCAGTATCGCCTGCCGGTGAAGATATTCATCCTCAACAATGAATATATGGGCATGGTGCGCCAGTGGCAGGAATTGCTGCATGGCGGGCGTTATTCGGAAAGTTATTCTCAGGCCTTGCCCGATTTCGTCAAGCTCGCGGAAGCCTATCACGCCAAGGGTATCCGCTGTGACGATCCGGCCAAGCTTGATGCTGCCATTCTGGAGATGATTGATTATCCCGGCCCGGTGATTTTCGATTGTCTCGTGGCGAAGGAGGAAAATTGCTTCCCGATGATTCCATCAGGCAAGGCGCACAATGAGATGATCCTGCCGGATTTCGCAGGCGACACAAAATCCGTGATTGATGCGGCTGGCCGCGAATTGGTGTGAATGATGTTCGATCTCGCCGCTCTTGAACATGCGCAAAAGGCGGTGACGGCGGTTCTGCCGCCGACGCCGCAGCATGTCTGGCCTTTGCTCAATCAAAGGCTCGCGGCTGATGTCGTGGTCAAACACGAAAATCATCTGCCCACGGGCGCATTCAAGGTGCGTGGCGGGCTGATTTATATGGAGCGATTGAAGCGGGAGCGCCCGCAGGTGCGCGGTGTTGTGTCAGCCACGCGCGGCAATCACGGCCAGAGCATCGCTTTTGCCGGGCAGCGCTACGGCGTGCCGGTGACGATTTTTGTGCCGTATGGCAACTCGGTGGAAAAAAACAATGCCATGCGCGCTTATGGTGCAACCCTTGTTGAGCATGGCAGTGATTTTCAGGCCGCCCGCGAGGAGGCTGTGCGCTATGCCGCCGCGCATGATCTCGAAATGGTGCCGTCCTTCCATCGCGATCTTGTGCTCGGGGTCGGCACCTATGCGCTGGAATTGTTATCCGCTCATCCTGATCTCGATAGTCTCTATTGCCCCATCGGCCTTGGTTCCGGCATCTGCGGCTGCATCATGGCGCGCGATCTGCTGGGAGTGAAAACGGAAATCATCGGCGTGCAATCGACGCACGCGCCTGCCTATGCCTTGTCCTTCACGGCGGGGAAGGCCGTTGCCACCAATTCTGCCGATACATTTGCCGACGGCATGGCAACGCGCGTGCCGGATGAGGCGGCGCTCGCCATCATTATCAAGGGCGCGGCCCGTATCGTGCTGGTGAATGATGATGAAATTTCCGATGCGTTGCGCCATCTCTGGACCGATACGCATAATCTGGCTGAGGGCGCGGGTGCTGCTGCGCTTGCCGCAGCGATGCAGGAGCATGCGGTCAACACAGGCAAGCGCATCGGCATTATTCTGAGCGGCGGCAACATTGATTTTGATCTGTTCCGCACGCGCATCAGTGGAGTGGCGGCATGAAAGGCGGGGCATCGCTGATGCTGATGAATGACGTCACGCAAAATGATTGTTGCGGCAGTGTTTTTGCTGTCATCCTGCTATCATGCAACGCAGGGAGACAGTCATGAAGCTTTTGATCGGCAACAAGGTGCATTCTTCATGGTCGTTGCGGCCATGGGTTTTGATGACGCATTTCGGCATTCCCTTCGAGGAAATTCTCATCCCCTTCGGCCCGGCATTTGATGATCCGGCATGGAAGGCCAAGGTGCGCGCCTACAATCCGCAGGAAAAGGTGCCCGCGCTGGTCGATGAGGATGTCGTGGTGTGGGAAACGCTGGCGATCATGGAATATCTCGCTGAGACTTTTCCTGAAAAGGCGATCTGGCCACGCGATAAAAAAGCCCGCGCTCTCGCGCGCGCGATTTCCTCCGAAATGCATGCCGGATTTTCGGCCTTGCGCAATGCCTGCCCGATGAACCTCGGCAAAAAACATCCCACGAAGGACCGTGGCCCGGAGGTTGCAGACAATGTGCGGCGCATCACGCAGATATGGAATGATTGCCGCACCCGCTTTGGCGCAGGCGGTCCGTTCCTGTTCGGTGAATTCTCTGCGGCCGATGCCATGTTTGCGCCTGTGACGGTGCGTTTTACCGGATACTCCATTCCGGTCGATGCGGTGAGCGCGCGCTATATCGCTGCTGTCCAGTCAACACCGGCCTTTCAGGCCTGGCGCACCGCTGCATTGCAGGAGCCATGGCTTGTGCCGCTTGATGAGGCCGATGAGCCGGTCCTTGAAAATTACCGACCACACTTGAAAAATTGAAACTGCACGAGGCAACGATGTCATCCCACTATCCCGCCGCCACCGGCAATCAGGCCGTCCGCCGTCACACCCTGTGCGTTGTCGTTGACAATGAGCCGGGTGTGCTGGCGCGCATTGCCGGATTATTTTCAGGCCGCGGTTACAATATCGAGAGCCTGACGGTATCGGAAACCGAACACGAAAAGCATATATCGCGCATCACCATCGTGACGGCCGGCACCGAGCACACCATTGATCAGATCAAGCTGCAATTGGACCGGCTTGTGCCCGTGCATTCCGTCAGCGATCTGACCGTGCAGGGCGATGCGATCGAGCGGGAACTGGCGCTGGTGAAGGTCACCGGTACAGGCGATGACCGGGTCGAGGCCCTGCGTCTTGCCGGGGCCTTTGGCGCGCGCACGCTGGATGCGACGCGCACGTCCTTTGTATTTGAACTCACCGGTTCGCCAGAGGAAATCGATCGCTTTATCCGGTTAATGACGGAAGTGGGACTGAAAGAGGTTTCACGCACCGGCATTGCTGCGATTTCGCGTGGTGCGGAAGGCATGTGAGCGGGCAAGAGGATCAAAGCGGTGCGGCAACGGTCATAATTTCCGATGAGCGTTGATTTTGCTGCTCTTGGCCTGCGCGCCGTCGGAGCCTTTTATATATTTGCGGGCGTCGTGGCGCTGCGCGCCATCACCATGGACAGGCTGATGGATGGCATGCTGGGCGCATTGACCGGGGAAATGCGCGCGCCGCGCGACACAATCCGCCGGCTTTTGCTTGCCGGCGGCGCTGTGCTCACCCTTGCCGGCGGCGTTGCGCTTGCCTTGCTGCACAACTGGTCGCCATTTCTGATGCTAGCCAGTGCATTGACGCAGGTGGTCTGGCTGGCATGTGCTCATCAGCATTTTCCGCCGCAGGATGCAGATGATGCGCGTGGCCGCAGACAGACCGCAAATGCCTTTGTGATTTATCTGCTGGCCACAGCCTTTGTGTTATTGCTTTGGCGCAGCCGCGCTGCACTTTTCCATAACGATGCGGCCGTGGCTGGCGTGATTCTGGTCACTGGCGCTGCTGGCGTGCTGTGGCACGGCGTGCGCAGCCATCTTGGCAGGACACCAGCATTTCCAATGCCGGATGGGCATGGCGTGCCGCCGGCGCACGATAGGGGTGAGCCGCCGCGCTTTTTGCGGCTGGCACCTTTTCCGGGCGATTGGCCGATGTATGACAGCGATACGGGCGTGCGCCACGATGCGGCAAGGCTGGGCCTGCCGGATGATCTGGTCAAGCGCATTGCTGTCTTTGAGCAGGCGGTCTTGGCTGCAACGGATGCCGATCATGCCGACGGCCCTGCCGTGACGGATGCCGCCGCCTATGACCGGCTCGCCAGGGAGGCGGTGGAAATTGTGACGGAGATGGAAATGATCTGGCCGGGGACGTCGATCAGCTGGCAAATGCCGGGGCATTGAGAGGCTGGCCTTTACGCGTGCGGAGCGGTGTGAAACGGTCGCGCCGCTTCATCATGGGGGGAAATACCGATGGCTTTGAAATTATACTATTCACCGGGCGCCTGCTCGCTCGCTTCGCATATTGCCATGCAGGAGACGGGCGCGCCGTTTGAAGCGGTGCGGGTCAATTTTGCTGAAAATCAGCAGCGCAGCCCAGACTATCTGAAAATGAATCCCAAAGGCCGGGTGCCGGTTCTGGTCGATGGTGATGTGATCGTGACGGAAAATCCCGCCATTCTCTATTATGTCGCGCAGAAATTTCCGGATGCCAATCTGTGGCCACGTGATCTGAAAGACCGTGCGGCTTGCCTGGAATGGTGCGCATTCATGTCGTCCACGGTGCATGTTACCTATGCGCATATCCGCCGTGCGGAACGCTACGCGACGGGCGAAGAAGCCATTGCCAATGTGCAAGCCAAGGGCAAACTCACGACGCGTGAGGTGTGGGAAATGGTGGAAACCAAGCTCGGCAAGGGGCCATGGGCTTTGGGCGATACCTATTCGATGGCCGATCCGTATCTGCTCGTGTTCTGGAACTGGGGCCGTGGGGCTGTGCTTGGTTATGACATGGCCAGGGATTTCCCGCATTGGACCGCACATGCCCGGCGCATGGCGGCGCGGCCAGCCGTTCAGCGGGCTTTCGCGGCAGAGGGTTTGGAGCTTCCTGCATGACACTGTGCAAAAGGCACCCTTGACCCTGTGCCACGGTCGCGCTTAGTGCGCGCCGACCCATTTCATAGCCTTTTTCGGGGGCAATGGCGCTGAAGGGCCGCGCCACCCCATCCAACCAGCGAGGGAAACGCCGATGCGCGTGTATTACGACCGTGATGCGGACATCAATCTGATCAAGGGCAAGAAAGTCTGCATCGTCGGCTATGGCTCTCAGGGCCACGCCCATGCGCTCAACCTGCGTGATTCGGGCGTCAAGGACGTGATCATCGCGCTCAAGGCCGGCTCGGCCACGCGCAAGAAGGCTGAAGAAGCCGGTTTCACCGTCATGACCCCGGCTGAAGCGGCCAAGGTTGCTGACGTGATGATGATGCTCACCCCTGACGAGTTGCAGGGCGACATCTACCGCGATGATCTTCAGGCCAACATGAAGAAGGGCGCTGCCCTCATGTTCGCCCATGGCCTCAATGTGCATTTCAACCTGATCGAGCCGCGCAAGGATCTCGACGTGCTGATGGTCGCCCCCAAGGGCCCCGGCCATACCGTGCGCTCGGAATATCAGCGCGGCGGCGGCGTGCCGACCCTGATCGCGATCCATCAGGACGCGACAGGCAATGCGCATGATCTTGGTCTGTCCTACGCCTCGGCCAATGGCGGCGGCCGCGCCGGCATCATCGAGACGACTTTCAAGGAAGAATGCGAAACCGATCTGTTCGGTGAGCAGGTCGTGCTCTGCGGCGGTCTGGTCGAACTGATCAAGGCCGGCTTCGATACGCTGGTGGAAGCAGGCTATGCGCCGGAAATGGCCTATTTCGAGTGCCTGCACGAAGTGAAGCTGATCGTCGACCTGATTTATGAAGGCGGCATCGCCACCATGAATTATTCCATCTCGAACACCGCCGAATATGGCGAATATGTCACCGGCCCGCGGATCATCACCGATGAGACGAAGGCGGAAATGAAGCGTGTTCTGACGGATATTCAGTCCGGTAAATTCACCCGCGACTGGATGCTGGAAAACAAGGTCAACCAGACCTCGTTCAAGGCCGTGCGCGCCCGCAACGCTGCCCACCCGATTGAAGAGGTTGGCGGCAAGCTGCGTGAGATGATGCCGTGGATCAAGGCCAAGGCGCTGGTTGATAAGGCCAAGAATTGATTTTATTTGCACGTAAGAAAAAAGCCCCGCAGCGATGCGGGGCTTTTTTGTTGCATGAGCTCACAAAGAAACGGCCCCGCGTTTCGTCAGGCTGCGGGGCCGCTTGTCGCCTCGATAGGGGTGTGGGGGCTCATGCAGCGCGAAGCGCGTTAGCCCCCACAATGGAAATGGTGTGGGGGCTCATGCAGCGCGAAGCGCGTTAGCCCCCACAATGGAAATGGTGTGGGGGCTCATGCAGCGCGAAGCGCGTTAACCCCCGCATCATCGTCAGAACCGCACGCGGTCCTTGATCGCGTCTTCCGCATTCTTCGGCACCACGTTGCGGGCGACGAAATCGTTCCAGTCCTTGAACCGGCCCTTGGCGCGCGCTTCGATGATGGCCTTGGCACGGGCTTCACCGATCTGCGGCAGGCCGTCCATTTCGGCGGCTGTGGCTGTGTTGAGGTTGACGCGCTGGCCCTGAGCGGCGGGTGCAGCGGCAGGCTTTGCGGCCGCGGCGGGTGCAGCGGCGGGTGTTGCTGGTTTGGCGGGCTGAGCCGTTGCAGGGGCCGGTGTGGCCGGACGGGCTGGAGCAGCCGGAGCGGGGGCGGACGGCACCGGGCGGGCCGGTGTCGCCGGTGTTGCCGGTTGCGTGGCTTGCGCGAAGACAGAGCCGACCATCAGGCCAGAAAGGGCGGCGGCGGTCAGAAACTTGCGAACGATCATAAGAACCCCCTAGGTTCCAAAGGCCCGTTGGAAGACATCAGCCGCGTCCGGGTGCCGCAGATGACAAGATCCCGTGTGAGGAATCACGCGGGACATGCTGTATTTTTCTCAAGCCGGAATGGCCTGTCAAAAACGGCACCGCGCATCTGTAGAATTGGATCGCTGAACCGCTTCTGAACGGACCCGAGCAGCATGATGACACCGCCATGACAGCGTGCATCATAACGGCTCAGAACATGCGGGACAGAATTTTGCCGGCCTCGCCTGCGCCATAGAACATGGCAAAACCCCACAGGGTGGAGGCCGCAATATTGGCGATATGAAAAGGGATTTGCGGCATGTTCACAATGCCGGCGACCAGCGCGACAATGGCGCGCACCGGCCCGAAAAAATGGCCGATGAAAATACCCGGCGCACCCCATTTCTCAAAGAAATCGTGGCCGCGCTTCAGTGTTTCCGGGTTGTCGCGGAATGGCCAGCTATGCTCGGCCCGCGGCCCGAGGTAGCGCCCGATCAGATAGCTCGTCCAGAAACCGCTGGCAGCGCCCGCAGCAGCGGCCAGCGATAGCGGCAGTACGCTGATATTCTGCGATCCGGCGAATGTTCCGAACGCCACGAAGAAAACCGTGCCTGGCACCAGCCAGGACAGCAGGGCAAAGCACTCGCCAAACGCAATCAGAAAAACAATGACAGTGGCGTATTGTGGATTGGCGCGCACAAAGTCGATCACGGGTTGAACAATGCCGCTAAAAAATTCCACGCCGCTCACTCCATTGCGTTATCAGTGCCGGGCTGCATGTGGCACGGCCAGCGGGCCTTGCACAAGCGGTGCTCGTGATTGTGCTGGCAGCAGAACGCTGCTGGTTGCCGTCTTCGCCAGACAGGTCCGGCGGCACGAAACCTTGACCAGCGCACCCCCGCGTGCAGACATCGCGCGCCAGAAAAGGGCCGCACCGGGCAACGGGGCGGAAGAGGAGCACGCGCATTCATGGCCGATACACACGCACGGGGTCCGGCCGTGTCCATGCGGGGCGTTTCCATCGCTTATGATCTCGGGCAACAGGGCCGTTATGAGGCTGTGCGCCCGGTGGATCTGGATGTCGCTGACCAATCCTTCGTGGCGATCGTCGGGCCAACCGGCTGCGGCAAGTCCACCCTGTTGAATGCGGCAGCGGGATTGATTGCGCCCTCATCCGGGGCGGTCAGCATATTCGGCGCGCCTCTCCAGGGCATCAACCGGCAGGCGGGGTATCTGTTTCAGCTGGATGCGCTGATGCCGTGGAAAACGGCGCTGGATAATGTCGCTGTTGCACTGGAGCCGATGGGCGTTTCCGCATCTGACGCGCGGGCGCGCGCACTGGCCATTCTTGGCCGGGTCGGGCTGACGGCTTTTGCCGGCCGTTACCCGCATATGCTGTCCGGCGGCCAGAAAAAGCGCGTCGCGCTGGCCCAGACATTGATCCGCGATCCCAAGATCATGCTGATGGATGAGCCGTTTGGGCCGCTGGATGCGCAGACCCGCGTGATCATGGGAAACCTGCTGCTTGAATTGTGGGCCGCTGATAAAAAGGCGGTATTGTTTATCACCCATGATCTTGATGAGGCGATTGCCCTGAGCGACCGCGTGCTGGTGATGTCTGCCGGGCCGCACTCGCATTTCGTTGGCGATTTTCCGATTGATCTCCCGCGCCCGCGCGATATTGCGGAAATTCGCAACCATCCGCGCTTTCATGACCTGCATCGCGAAATTTGGGCGACGTTGCGCGATGAAGTGCAGCGCGCCTATATGCAGGGTGAGGCAAAGGCGGCAGGAGCGAGCGCATGAAACCTTCCCGCACGCTCGTGCTGGCATTGCAAATTCTTGTGGCGATCGGCTTTTTGCTGGCCTGGCATTTTGCCGGGTCCATCAAGGTTGGCTCGTCCAACATGAAATTCTTTTTATCAACGCCGGGGGATGTGTTCTGGCGCATCGTTAAACTGTTTGCCGATGGCGGCATCTGGAAACATCTCTGGATCACGCTGGTGGAGACGGTGCTGGCATTCGTGATTGGGTCTTTTGCCGGCGTGCTGTGCGGCTTTGCACTGGCGCGCAATGATTTGGCCGCCGCAGTGGCTGACCCGTTTCTGAAAGCGGCCAATGCCTTGCCGCGTGTCGTGCTGGCGCCGATTTTCATGCTGTGGCTCGGCCTTGGCATCTGGTCAAAAGTTGCGTTGGGCTTTTCACTGGTTTTTTTCATCGTGTTCTTCAATGTCTATCAGGGCGTGCGTGAGGTATCACCAACCATTCTCGCCAATGCGCGTATGCTGGGGTTCAACGAGCGGCAACTGTTCCGCCACGTCTATTGGCCCGCTGCCCTGACATGGATGTTTTCATCGCTGCACACATCCGTTGGTTTTGCACTTGTCGGTGCGGTGGTCGGCGAATATCTCGGCGCGTCCGCCGGGCTTGGCTATCTCATTCATGAGGCCGAGGGCGTGCTGGATGTGACCGGCGTGTTTGCCGGTATGGCAATCTTGATGGTGTTTGTGCTGGTGATTGATGCCATCGTTACGGTCATCGAAAAAAGGCTGATGGTCTGGCAGCCCAAGACCGCCCAGACCGTCTCATGATTTTCCCGGCGGGATTCAACAAAACGCAATCGAAGGAGGATACGATGGATCGCAGAACATGGATCAAGGCTGCTGGTGCAGCCGGTCTTGCCGCCGTCGCCCCGGTCATGCCGGTGCTGGCGCAGGATAAAAAGAAACTCGTGCTCGGGGTCGGCGGCAAGCCGCTGTTGTATTATTTACCGCTGACCATTGCAGAGAAGAAAAACTTCTTTGCCGAAGAAGGCCTTGAGGTGGAAATCAACGATTTTGGCGGTGGCGCCAAGTCATTGCAGGCGCTGGTCGGCGGTTCTGTGGATGTTGTAACCGGGGCCTATGAGCACACCGTGCGCATGCAGGCCAAGGGCCAGGATATTCGCGCGATTTGCGAATTGGGCCGCTTTCCCGGCATTGTCATTGCCGTGAAAAAAGACCTCGCCGGAAAAATCAAGTCGGCGGCGGATTTTAAGGGATTGAAAATCGGCGTCACAGCGCCGGGGTCATCGACCTTTATCACCGCGCAATATGCCATGCTGAAGGCCGGCCTGAAGCCGTCCGATGCGTCTTTCATTGGCGTTGGGGGCGGCGCAAGCGCCGTTGCTGCGATGAAAAAAGGTGAAATTGATGCCATTTCGCATCTCGACCCGGTGATTTCGAAGCTGGTCGCAGATGGTGATATTGTTGTGCTGATTGATACGCGCACCGAAGCGGGCACCAAGGCGGTGTTTGGCGGCACCAATCCGGCAGCGGTGGTTTATACCCGTGGCGATTTTATCGAGAAAAATCCGGATGCGGCGCAGCGGCTGACCAATGCCTTTGTCAAGGCGCTGAAGTGGCTGGCCACGGCAAAGCCGGAGGATGTGGCGGATGTAGTGCCGGAGGCCTATCATCTGGGTGATAAGCCGCTCTATATGGCCGCCGTCAAAGCATCGCTGGAGAGCTATTCGCGCACCGGCCTTATTCCTGCCGAAGGCATGGCGAGCATTCTCGACATGCTGAAAAAGCTTGATACGGAAATGGCCAGCGCCAATGTGGATCTGTCCAAGACCTTCGTTGACCGTTTTGTAAAAAAGGCCAACGGCCAGGCCTGATAGTGCCTCGCCTGATACAGCAATCATCAGCAGGGGTGATCAGTGCCATCATCCCTGCTGGCTTGTTCTGACCGGTAATTTCTGCGAACGCTGCCAGATGCCTATTCTGTCGATTCAAAGCCACGTCGCTTACGGCCATGTTGGCAATTCATCCGCCGTCTTTCCGATGCAGAGGCTCGGCGTTGAAGTCTGGCCCATTCATACGGTGCAGTTTTCCAATCACACCGGGTACGGTGCCTGGAAGGGCGGCGTTTTTGATGCGGCGATGATTGATGATGTGATGGATGGTATTGCCGAACGGGCGGTGCTCGGCACCTGCCGGGGCGTGATTTCCGGCTATATGGGGTCGCATGATATTGGCGCATCCATTCTGAAAGCCGTGGCGCGCGTGCGGGCTGCCAATCCAAAGGCGCTATATTGCTGTGATCCGGTGATCGGAGATGTCGGGCGCGGCATTTTTGTCCGGCCTGGCATTCCGGAATTCATGCGCGACAAGGCCGTCGCCGCAGCTGATATTGTGACACCGAACCAGTTCGAACTGGATTATTTGACGGGCCTGCAAAGCCGCACGCTGGATGAGGTGCGCGCCAGCGTGCGCGCGTTGCAGGCGCGCGGCCCGCGCATCGTGCTGGTGACATCACTCATCACCAGCCAAACACCTGCGGACAGCATTGATATGCTGGCAGCGGATCATGAAGGCATTTATCGCCTGCGAACACCGCGCCTGTCGATCAATGTCAACGGGGCCGGTGATGCGGTGGCGGCCTTGTTCATGGTGCATTGTCTGCGCACGGGATCGGCCTATGATGCTTTGGCGCGCGCTGGCGCAGCGATTTATGGGCTGTTGAAGCGCACATCTGATGCAGGCTCGCGTGAGTTGCTGACCATTGCGGCGCAGGATGAATTTGTTGCGCCGACCACATTGTTTCCTGTCGAAAGCCTGTAGCCATTCATGCAGTTGCGCATCGCAACCTTTAATGTCGAAAATCTCCTGTCGCGCCATCGTTTCGGCCCGATAGACAGGCCGGATTCCGCGCCTGCGCTGGCGCTGTTCGGCTTCGATCATCCCCCGGTGCGCGAGGCCGTGGAACGGTCGCTCTCTGTTGCGCTGGAAGATGACAAGCGGCAGATGACGGCGCTGGCTGTGGCTGAGACGCAGGCTGATATTCTGTGTTTGCAGGAAGTCGATAATCTCGGTGTGCTCGAAGCATTTTTTGCCAATTATGTGCACCGCGTTGCTGACCGGCGCTACGGTCATTTCCATCTCATGCAGGGCAATGATGGGCGCGGTATTGATGTGGCCTTTGGCTGCCGCCGTGATCTGGTGCCGCGTGAATCCATCAAATGGCGCTCCCACCGCGAAGTCAGTTTTGCAGAGCTTGATCTGTATAATGATACGCTGGCGCAACTCGGCATGCGTCCCGACAGCCTGATTTTCAAGCGCGATTGTCTTGAAATGACGGTGACGATTGCAGATCGCGATGTGACGATTTTTATTCTGCATCTCAAATCCATGAACAGTGGCCGGGATGATGGGCGTGAGCGCACGGCGCCCCTGCGCCGGGCGGAGGCGCAGGCGGTCAAGGCCCTGATCATGCGCAAATTTGGCAAACACTGGCGCGATGCCCATTGGGTGATTGCAGGCGATCTGAACGATTATATTGAAGCCATTGGCCCGCAGGGTGTAGTCAAGCCGGCGCAGTCTGGCGCCGTTCATTTTTTCTTGCAGGACTTCGCCTTCAATCCCGTTGACACATTGCCCCAGCACGAGCGCTGGACGCATTTTCACAAGCGCTGGAACGAGCGCGAGCGCTTTATGGTGGAAGAGCATGTGCAGCTTGACTATGTGCTTCTTTCTCCGGGGCTGAAAAAACACTGCACGCACGTTGATATTATTCGCGGCGGCCAGCCTTTCCGCGTGCCGCTCGATCCGCGTGATCATGACCGCTCCATCGCCCATTTGTCTGCCGCCGGCCGCCGCTATCCCCGCATTGGCTGGGACCGCCCGAAGGCGTCTGACCATTGCCCCGTCGTTGTGACATTGAATTGGCCCTGACATGCGCAGAGATTTTTTTACCCTGGATGTCTTTACTGCCCGCCCGTTCGCCGGAAATCCGCTGGCTGTTGTCATGAACGGGCAGGGGCTTGATGACGCGCAGATGCAAACCATCGCGCGGGAATTTAATGTGTCTGAAACCGTTTTTGTGCTGCCGCCGCACAATGCCACCCATCGCGCGGATCTTCGTATTTTTACGCCGGGGCGTGAATTGCCGTTTGCGGGTCATCCAACCGTTGGTACAGCCGTTCTGCTTGCGCTGCTGGATCGCAAGGGAGGGGCAGGATCATGCGCCTTCACGCTGGGTGAAAAGGTTGGCCCGGTGCCGTGTGAGATATCCGTCCATGGCGCGCAATCCGGCCGCGCGGTTTTTTCCCTGCCGAAAATGCCGGAGCGCATTGCGGCGCATTATGATGGGGCGGCCCTTGCCGGTGTTTTCGGCATGGCCCAATCTGAAATTGGTTTTGATGCTCATGAGCCGGCGCTGTTTTCGGCTGGCGTGCCTTTTCCGCTCATCCCCATTAAAACCCGGCAGGCGCTGGATGCAGTCCGCGCTCCGGGTGGGGACGCGCTTGCGCCCGCATTGGGGGCAGGTTCTGGCGGCCATGTCTTTTTATATTGCCGCGAAACGATGAACAGCGCCCATCATTTTTATGCGCGCATGTTCGCACCTGGTTCTGGCATTGTCGAAGATCCTGCGACAGGCTCTGCTGTTGCGGCGTTTGCCGGTGCCATCATGGCATTTGAAAAGCCTGCGGATGGCCGCGCGTCCTTTGTCATTGAGCAGGGCTATGCGATGGGCCGCCCGTCGGAAATTGAATTGACGCTGGATGTGCAGGCCGGTGCCCTGCAGGCAGCGCATATTGGCGGCAGCGCGGTTATCGTCATGCGCGGCGAAATCGACGCATGAGCGGCGCAGCGTCAGGGCCTGCATATGTCATCATGGATATTCGCGATATTGATGCGCGGCTGGAATCCTATACTTGGAGTTTTTCCGCCGAGCGCCGCGCCGATATTGAGTTGCATTGGCAGACATTGATCGCGCAAAAGCCAAAGATGTTCAATGGCCGCGTACTGTTGCAGCATCAGGGCGCGGTGCGCGATGGCATCTTTTATGCGCGGTATTTTGAAACCGATTATGCGGATTTCATTGCGTGGCAGCATATGGGCAATCCGCCGCCCGCGATGCGCAATGGTTTTGCCATGGCCGCCCTGAAAACCAGTGACGGCGCATTTCTGCTTGGCGAAATGGGCGCACACACCGTCAATGCCGGGAAAATCTATTTCGCTGCCGGCACGCCGGACCGCAATGATGTGACACCGGATGGGCGGGTTGATCTGGCCGGTTCGGTCATGCGTGAGCTGGGTGAAGAAACCGGGCTGACCCCGGCCGATGTGCAGACCGGCGCGGGCTGGACCATTGTGATGGATGCGGCCCGCGTCGCCTTTATGCGCGCCGTGACGATCGCTATGCCCGCAGTTGAGGCGCGCGCCCTGATCCGCGCGCGTATTGCCGGGCAGGACGAGCCGGAGCTATCCGACATCGTGATCATCAGGCCTGGGGATGAAACGCAGGCCGCCCGCATGCCGCCTTTTATGCAGCACTATCTGCGGCATGCCTTTGCCGGGGCTTAGCCAGGATAGCCGTAGCGTTTCTTGGTCGCCGCAATCATGCCACGCGCCGGGCCATCCTGCCCGGCCTGACAGATGCTGGCCGCCTGATTGATCTCGCCAGTGACCTTTTCATGCACGCTCTTGCTGACATGGCCGGTCGCAAGGTCATTATCCATCACGGCGCGGAACCGGGCGACGTCGCCGGCGCAGCCGGAGCCTTCGGGCAGGCGGAAGGTCGAGGGGGTGACAGACGCAGCACTTGTGGTGGTGGTGGGCTGTGCAGCCGGTTGCGGGGCCGTGGTGTTGCAGGCGGCTGCCGCAAGTGACAGCAAGGCGGACAAAATCAGGGGGCGATGGCGCATGGGCAATATCTCCGATTCTGTCTGAATTTAGCATCGAAACTGGTTGTGACCAGCGCCCCGCGCTGGCTTGCGATGAGGCGCAGACTGCGCCACCATGGCGGTGCCGGTCCAATCAGGTGGGGCAATATAGAAGGGGTTTGTGATGGCTGATATTGAAAAGTACATGGCGGATGTGAAGAAGTATGCGCCCAATTGCAACGAGGCTGCGGTGGGTGGCATCGTCAAGCATCTTGGCATTGCCCTGCGCAATCGTGACTCATCGCTGGTGTCCGGCACGGACCCGGAAGAAATGAAGCGTGTGCGCGAAAGCTGGTGCAAGAAGAAGCTCGGCATTACCGATGATGATACCGCGATAGATGCTGCGGTTAAATCCGTGATCGAAAAAATGAAGGCGGACCGCACGAAGGAACGTGTGACAGTTTATTATCTGCTGGCCGAGCATTACAAGAAGCTCGACATGCTTGTGAAGAAATAACAATGGCCTTCGGCCTGTGAGCACCAGCGTCGCGCAGCAAGTCTTACGCGGCGCTTTTTATTGCCGGCTGTGGTTTTTTTGCGCTATGCAGCAGGTCAGTGCTTCTCCGCAATGCCAAGCTGAAATGCCAAGCAAAGGTTTGATCCCCAGTGCCAACCCGCCGCGCCAATGCAATTGATTTCTGGCGCGGCGTGGCGCTGGTCACGATTTTCATCAATCACATCCCCGGCAACTGGTTTGAGCGTTTCACGCACCGCAATTTCGGCTTTTCCGATTCAGCGGAATTGTTTGTTTTTCTGGCCGGATTTTCGTTGCGGCTGGTGACCGGCATTGACCAGCACAAGGAAAGCACGCCGCAACTGGCCTTGCGGCTGGGCGGGCGGGCGGTGACGCTGTACGCGGCCCAGATCATGATTACCATGCTGGCGCTGGCCATGATCGCTGCCGCTGCCCTGTTTCTGGATAATCCGCTGATTCTCGATTGGCACAATGCCGGTGCGGTTTTCCAAAGCCCGGTCGAGACCCATGTTGGCCTTGTGTTGCTGAGCCACCAGCTCGGCTATTTCGATATTCTCCCCCTGTATGTGGTGCTGCTGGCCCTGGCACCTGTGATCGCGGTAATTGACCGGATCGTGCCAGCGCTGCTGCTGCCGCTGTCGCTGGCCATCTATCTCATCGCCATCGCCTTTCAGATCAATGCGCCGACATGGCCGGTGGCTGGCGGCTGGTTTTTCAATCCGCTGTCATGGCAGTTCATCTATATCCTTGGTTTTGTCGTTGCCCGTGGCTTGCTGCGAAGTGTCTGGCTGGATTGGCTGATTGGCCGGCTGCGCTGGCCCGCTATCGCTGTGCTCATCCTCTCCACGCTCGCGTCATGGTACCAATATCTGCCTGACCCTGCGGCGGTGCCATGGCCGGCCTACCTGTTCCTGATCGACAAAACCTATCTCACGCCATTCCGGCTGATCCATGCCTTGAGCATTTGCATCGCGTTTGCCGGGCTGTATCAGCACCTCCATAATTTCGCCCCTTGGCTGACCCGTTATGCAGCGATGCTTGGGCGCAACTCCCTGCATGTGTTTTGTGCGGGCTCGCTGCTAAGCCTGATGGGGCAGCTTGTGCGCGTGGCGTTTCCGGTGAGTATTTTGTTAGATGCCGCTGTGGTAGTGGTGGGGCTTGGTGTGATGTGGGCAACGGCATGGCTGGCAGAAGGACGGCAGAGGTTAGCAGCATGACAAGATTGGGACGGTTGGGCATGGCCATCGCTGCGTTGAGTTTTGGCGCGCAGCTCGTGATGCCATCATCTCTGGTGCCATCGGCTTTGGCACAAACAGGGCTGCCAGCCCCGTCCCCCGCAGCGCCGCCCGCCATGCCAGCAGCCCCTCCCGGCGATGGGCGCGAATCCTGCATGGTGCCCGGTGCAACCATCGCCATCACCGCACCCTTGCCCCATCTCGCCGGCGTGCTCAAGGCCAAGAAGACGGTGCGCGTTCTCGCGATTGGCTCCTCTTCAACCGCCGGAGTCGGCGCCACGTCGCCGCAAAGCAATTATCCCAACCGCCTTGAGGTTGAGTTGGAAAAAACCTTCAAGGATCTGGATTTCGTCATGGTGAACCGTGGCGTGTCAGGCGAAATTGCCGAGACGACATCGGAGCGTCTGAAAATCGAGGTAACGATCACGAAGCCCGATCTGGTTCTGTGGCAGGTCGGCACCAATGATGCGCTGTCACGCATACCTGTTGGTGAATTTGCCCGGATCATCAGCCGCACCCTGCGCTGGATCAAGGCACAGAAAATTGATGTTGTCATTGTCGGCATGCAATACACCAAAAAACTCGCGCGCGATGAGCATTATAAATTGATCAAGGATGCACTGCGGCAGGCCGCGACGGAAGCGGATGTGCCGCTGATCAATCGCTACGACGCCATGCAATATATCCTGCAAACCAATACCACGGCGAATTTATTGGCCAACGACGAATTTCATCTCAATGATCTTGGCTATCGCTGTATGGCCGAGCATGTGGCGCGCGGCATTCTCGTCAGCGTGTTTGCGACAGGCTCCATTCAGGGCATTCCGCTGGCAAGGCCACCAGCGCAGTGAGACTGGATGGCCGGGATCACGGGCAGCGCTGCCGCACCCCAAAAAGAATATCCAGGATCGGCTTTCATGACTGATATTCCGGGCCTGATCCCGGCGCCGGTTGTGCACCGCGCCATGCGCCGCAAGGGCCGCATCATTGCAGGGTTGATGGCCGCGCAGACCACGTTTGAAACAGCGCCTGTGCCGCAACTGACTCTGGATTTTGATGGCATTCCCGGTGATTGCCATTTCGGTGCAACCCGCAAGGCAGGCGGCCGCGAGCCGTGGTACCCGCGCGGCATGGCCATGCGCAATGACCGCGCCCTGTCGCTTGTCGCGCCGGATGATATGCGAGCGATTGCGCAGGCAATGGATATGGCCTCAATCAGGCCGGAATGGCTGGGGGCCAATCTGGTGATAGATGGCATCGCGCATTTTTCCTGCCTGCCTGCTGGCACCCGCCTGGTTTGCGAGGGTGGGGCGGTGCTGGTGGTATCGGGCCAGAACAGGCCGTGCCGCCATGCTGGAGCTGCCATTGCTGCCCATTATCCGGACCGCAGCGGGCTGGATCTGCTGTTTGCGCAAAAGGCAAAGGGCTTGCGTGGCCTCGTTGCATGTGTCGAGAAACCCGGCGTCATCACCGACGGGGAGGCTGTCGAGGCGCGCATTCCAGAGCAGTGGATTTATGCCGGCTAGCCGCGCCGCGCTGTATCCATGGCTGAAACGTGCCAATGGCTGTTGGCAAGTGGCTGATGTGCCCGCATAAAAGGGCATGACGACAGACAATGACAACGGGCTTGAAGGCCCTCTCGCGCCGGAAGAAGCGGTCGACCGGCTCCATGCACTCTATACGCAGGCCACAGGTGCTTTGCGCCAGTCGCTCGATGATTTTTTTGCAACGCGCGAACCGCCAACGGCGGCACAGCGCGCGCGGTTCAAATATCCGGAATTGCTGGTGCGTTATGATGCGGCGGCTCTTCCGCCCAGCAACCGCCGGGCTTTTGCGAAACTTGCGTCACCGGGCGTTTATGCCACAACAGTGTCGCACCCCGGCGACTTTCGCACCTATCTGCTTGAGCAGTTGCAGCCGCTTGTAGCGGAATATGGCGCTCAGGTTTTTGTGCGCCGCTCCACGCAGGATATTCCCTATCCTTATGTGTTCGAGCGTGGCGATGAACTCGGCCGCGGCGGTGTCACCGCTGTTGAGCTGGCCAGGTATTTTCCCGTGCCGATGCTGGCGTCGGTTGGCGATGAAATTGCCGACAGTGAGTGGCAGCATGATGATGGTGTGCCACGTCCGCTCGCCTTGTTTGATGCGGTGCGGGTTGATTTTTCCCTGCGCCGCCTCGTGCATTATACTGGCAGTGACTGGCGTCATGTGCAGCCATGGATATTGCTGACCAATTACCACCGGTATGTGGATCAGTTCATCAAATGGGGACTGGCGCAATTGCAGGAGCAGAACGCCTATCAGTCTCTGATTTTGCCTGGCGATATTATAATCAAGCGCGGCATGAATGCCGAAGAATCCGCCGCATTGATTGCCCAGTCCATGTGGCA
>JBOFCU010000049.1:0-42870 GCA_051646285.1 Beijerinckiaceae bacterium | reverse complement strand
GCGCCGTGACTTTCAACACGGAATTGTATGACGCGCTGAAGATTGCGCTGATCTCGATGGATTCGACGATGCGCTCCAATCTTGGCGTCGGGCTGCCGATTGATGTGGCGCTGATCCGCCGCGATGTGCTGAAGCCGGAGTTGCGATACCGCATCGAGGCGGGCGAGCCCTATTTTCATGATTTGCGCGAGCGCTGGTCTGCGGCGCTGCGGCAGGCGCATATCAGTATCCCGCGTCCGCCTTACGGCAACAGCTGATCAGAAAATTGCCCCAAGGCCGGTGATGATCGCCACAATAAATCCGGCGCTCACGGCCAATCCGAATGAGCCGGCGATCAATCCCGCGATCACCAGCACGCCGTCGCGCTCAACAAGGCCGACGCCGATCAGCGCGATGGCGATGCCCAGCGGAATCTGGCCGACGATGGGCGCCGCGACGAGCAGGCCGAGCGCCATCAGCAGCACGGCAATGCCGATCAGGCGCACAAACGGGGCCCATTCAAAAATGCTCAGGCGGGGACGGGCAAACCGTTCGAGCCGCTGAATAAACGGGTGTGCCCTGTCGATCAGCCGTTTCACATCGGCGCTGCGCACCTGATAGTCCCGGATGCGCCGGGGCAGCCATGGGGTGCGGTATCCGGCAATCAGCTGAATCGCGAGGCCGGCAATCAGCAGGCCGCTGATCAGCGGAATCGGCGGCACCATCGGGATGCAGTTGGGCAAGGCAAACAGCACGATCAGCAGCGCGAACGCGCGATCACCCAGCACATCGAGGATGCTGCTCATGGGAATGTGCTCCTGCTGACCGTTTGGCACGAGGCGGGACAGCAGGGCGGAAATGCGAATCTGAGGTGGCACGCTAAACTGCGGATCAGGAGGGACCATCCGCATAGAGCAAGGATGCGCGCGAAGGAACCGCTTTTTGATAAAATGGTAATGATTGGGTCAGGTTAGGCGGCTCAGTGCAGGGTGAGTTCAACCCCGACAGCGCGCAGCTCGGCTGGCTTGATCAAGGTGGAATGGGCGACGATGACAGAGTGGATCGGCCCCTCCAGCTTCTGACGCCAGAATGTCAGAAATGTCTGCAATTCTGGAAATTTCGGTGCCAGATCATACTCCTGCCAAATGTAAGTTTGCAGGATCGCGGGGAAATCCGGCAGCCGGTAATGGATGCGCGCGGTGGTCAGCCCGTAGCCGCTCAACTGCCGCTCAAGTTCGCTGTGGACCATTTTGTCCTCCGCCTATTGACCTAGGGTGAAATGCACATCTGGGCCTCGTCAGTCATCATCGCTCCCGCTAGGTTAAAGCGGGGTTACACATCCAGCGTGCAGTCAGGATGGGGTGATGCGGTTGCGTTGGCGGACGGCTTGCGCCGGTCTTGCGCATATATGGGCTGCGCTGCTGGCCAATCCGGCGGCAGCGCAAGGCTGGTTGCCGCCATGGCTGCTCAGTTCGATGCCGACTGCGCCGATGTCAGGCGCCCGTTCTGAAACCGTTATTTTTTCCAGTTTTGAGGCTGACGATTTTTCGCTGTTCAGCGGCACGGGGTTAAAATGGCGGCCTGCCGGTTTTGCAGCCCAGAACGGGTTTGCTGTTCTGGCATCGGTGGGGCATTCGTTCTGGCGCAACCGTCATGCGGTGTTGCCGGGCTTTGAAGAACGGGTGCTGACGACGCGCGGGTCCGTGCTGGCCGGTCGCGATGTCAAAATCGGCACCGGCACACTGGGCGTCTATGCCGGGATTGAAATGATGCGCGAGACGGCCTTCGATCCGTTCGCGCTCTGGCTGCGGCAATTCAACCGCGTTGGTGCGCGGGTGCAACTGGACTGGTGGCAACACCCGACTGACACGACATTGCTGACGGCCAATGTGGCGGCGGGCACCATCAAACGCGAAATCTGGGGCCGGGTGGCGCATGGCTGGAAAATAGGCAGCTATGGATATATCGGTCCGGAAGTATCTGCGGCGGTTTCCGTGCGCGATGCGGTCTGGCGCGGCGGCGTGCACTGGAGCGAAATTCCGCTCTGGGCTTTCAGGCTGCGGATTTCCGGCGGGCTGGCCTATCAGCGCGGCCGGGCCGGGGCGTATGTGGCATTCAGCAATTATTATAAATTCTGAAATTTACACGGTGAAATCACGCAGCCGGGCCGGGATGGATGCAATCGCCTGCGCATCGGCATTGGCAAAGGCAATGCGCAGATGGGTCTCCTGCTGCGGGCCGAAATAGGAGCCGGGCAGGCTGAGAATACCGCGCGTCTTCGCCAATTTTTCTGCCACCCGTGCCGCACTGGCGCTGGCGAACGGATGGCGCAGATAGGCGAAATAAGCGCCGACGGAATCGACAGCCCAGCCATTTGTTCCCGCCATGGCTATCTTGAACGCTTGCGCACGCATGTTGATGTCGGCGCGGTTGTCCTCACGCCAGCCCCGCAGGGCGTCAATGGCCCATGTGGCTGCAACTTGTCCCACCCGCGCAGGGCAAATCTGCACCGTATCGAGAATTTTTTGCAATTGCTCCTGCACCTGTCCGGCTGCAATGATGCTGCCGAGGCGATAGCCGGGAACGGCAAAGGATTTTGAAAAACTGTAAAGCTGAATGATGGTATCGCGCCATTGCGGCTGGGCCAGATCATCATGCGGCCGTGCTGCTCCGGCAGGTAAAAAATCGCGATAGGTTTCATCCAGCACAAGCCAGATATTTTTTTCTGCACACAAGGCGGTAAATGCTGCAATCACATCAGGAGGATAAATCGCGCCAGTGGGATTGTTGGGCGTGACGAGCACAATGGCGCGGGTGTGCGGTGTGATCAGCGCGCGGGCCGTTGCCAGGTCCGGCACAAAACCATCAGCGGCATGACACGGCAGAATGCTGGCTTCGATGCCGAGCAGATCAAGCGCCATCTTGTGATTGAAATAAAACGGCGCAGGCAGAATAACCGCGTCACCCGCTTTCGCCACACCCATCATTGTCACGACAAACGCCTGATTGCAGCCGGGCGTGATGGCGATGTCGGCGGGCGTGACGGCTGCGCCATAGATGCGGTTTGTTTCCTGCGCAAACGCTTCACGGAAACCGGCGTCGCCTGCAATGGCGCCGTATTTTGCGTTGGCTGGATCGCGCGCAGCGGCTGCGAGCCTGTCCAGCATATCCGGCGGCGGCGCGACAGCAGGCGCGGCCTGCGACAGGTCAATCAGCGGGCCATGGCTGCCATCGTAGGATTGGATCCACGCCTTGGCTTCAGGGATGGGCGGGGTGCCGGTATCAAGGGTATTGGGATTGAGCGCGGCCATCGGCGTTCAGGGCCTCCAGCCATAAACCCAGTCATACCGCTTCGCGAGGCCTTCAGGCCCCAGACGGCGCATGACGAAATCACGGCCAAAGGCCATCAGGCCACTGGCGTGATAGGCATCAGCATTCTTGCGGCTGGCCTTCTGCACCCGGGCCGTGCGGCTGATGCGCTGGCCGGCATAGCGGGCAAAAGCCTTGTCCGGCGCATCGGGCGTGGCCGCCATTTCATGCGCCAGCACGGCAGCATCCTCGATCGACAGCGCTGCACCCTGTGCCAGAAAGGGCACGACCGGATGGGCGGCATCGCCAAGAATGGTCATGCGCCCGCGCGTCCAGCGTGCCGCGACCGGGCGGGCATTGAGTGTCCAGACCAGCCATTGCGGAATGTGCCGCATGAGATCGGCCATGGGCTGGGCGAAATCGCCGATTACGCCTTTCAATTCGCCGGGGTCACCGATATTGGACCAGCCCTCGCGCGGTGTCAGCGCGCGGCGGACGAAGACGACATTGAGCATGGTGCCCCGCGCGACCGGGTAATGCACAAGGTGCATGCCGTTGCCCATCGCCAGCGCAATGCGGGGCTGGCGCATATAGGCTGGCGCAGTCTCGACAGGCACCAGCGCCCGCCACGCCTCAAAGCCGGTGAACTGGTTCGGCGTCTGATCTCCGACAAGATGGCGCACGCGGCTCCAGACCCCATCAGCGCCAATCAGGGCATGGGCGTCAAACGTCTCGGCTGCGCCCGAATCCGTGGTCATGCGCACGGTCATCCGGTCAGCATGCTCGGCCATGCTGTCGACGGAGCGGCCGACAAGAATCTGGATGCCCGGCGTTGCGCGCACCGCGTCCAGCAGCACGCGCTGCAAGTCTGCCCGCATCAGCGCCCAATAGGGTGCACCATGTTTTTCAGCGATGGAGCGCAGCGGGATATGGGCATAGGCACGCGGCTCGGCGAGACGGCGGATGTCCACTGCTTCCGGCGCTGTGGCCTCGCGCGCCAGCGCGCCGCCAAGGCCGAGACCGATCAGCACGCGCGACGCGTTGGGGGAGATTTGCAGGCCCGCGCCGACCTCTTCAAACCGGGTAGCGCGCTCCATCAGCGTGACGCGAAAACCCTTCTGCGCCAGTGCGAGGGCTGCTGTCAGGCCACCAATGCCGGCCCCTGCAATGGCGATGGGGCGTTGTATGGTCACGCTGCCTCACGCGGCCTTGGGATCAGCCGCGCCATGCCAGCCGCAGCCCGCCGGTTTTGTCGCATCGCCATGGAGGCTGGCATTGTAACGAAACAGCGTCGAGCAATAGGAACAGATGATCTCGTGCTCACTGCCCATGTCCAGAAACACGTGGGGGTGGTCAAAGGGCGGCATCGCGCCAATGCACATGAAGCGTCTGGCGCCGATCTCGATGGCGGTGACGCCTGCGTCGTTGTGGAAATGGGGAATACCGTGGTCTGCCATAACCTTGAGTCCGCTCGGTTCGATTTGCGCGGACCATAGTGCGGGCCAACGGGTTAGGCCAGTGACAAATCATCCCATTTTCGCCTCTGCCTGTCATGCCACTGGCGCACGGGGTGATGGGCGCGGATCAGGTTGCAGCCTTCGGCAACGCCGTTATGGTGCGCGCCACGAAACGGTTGAACCAACACATGCATGTTTTTGATTCCGACGGCGTGCGTATCGATTATGTCGATATCGCGCCGCACAACGATGGGGCGCCGGGCCGGGGTGACCCGGTCATTCTGGTGCATGGTTTTGCGTCTACCCATGCGGTCAACTGGGTGCACACGACCTGGACGACCCTGCTCTCGCGGTCTGGTTTCCGTGTTGTCGCGCTCGACCATCGCGGCCATGGCCAGAGCGAGAAACTGTATGATCCCGCGCTCTATGGCCCCTCCATCATGGCGGAGGATGTGCGCCGCCTGATGGACCATCTCGATATTCCACGCGCCGATGTCATCGGCTATTCCATGGGGGCGCGGATTACGGCGCAACTGGCCGCGACATACCCCTTCCGGGTCCGCTCGGCGGTGCTGGGCGGCCTTGGCATCCGGCTGGTGGAAGGCACCCTGTTTGCCAGCGGCATTGCCGAAGCCATGGATGCGCCATCCCTCGATTCGCTCACCGACCCGATGCAGCGGACCTTCCGCAGTTTTGCCGACCAGATCGGTGCGGACCTGCGGGCCTTGTCGGCTTGCGTGAAAGGTTCCCATATTCCGTTTTCGCGGGCGCAAGTGCAGCAGCTCACCATGCCGGTGCTGATTGCGGCGGGCACGGCGGACCCGCTGGCCCGGCAGGCGGGGGAGCTGGCGGCAATGTTTCCCGATGGCACGCTGCTGGAGATTCCGGGCCGGGATCACAACCGCGCCGTGGGCGACAAGGTGCACAAGCAGGGCGTGCTGGATTTTCTGGCGAGCCGCCCGTGAGGACCGCTTCATGACGCGGCTACCGCATCACGGCACCTATTTTACCGGTGCCGATGGCAATAAACTGGCCGCAACCGTGGTCGGCGAGGGCGCGCGCACGGCGCTGCTGCTGCATGGCGGCGGGCAGACGCGCCATGCGTGGGACAAGACCGCGATCCGGCTGGCTCAGCATGGCTGGACCGCCATATGCGTCGACCAACGCGGTCACGGTGACAGTGACTGGATCGGCAGTGCGCATTACGCATTCACCGATTATGCGCGCGATGCGCTGTGCCTGGGCGAACAGATTTTTGAAAGACATGGGTCACGGCCCGTCGCCATCGGCGCTTCCATGGGCGGGCTTGCCTCCTTGCTGGCGCTGGGCCTGAAGGGGGACGTGTTTTCCGCTCTCGTGCTGGTGGATATTACCCCGCACATGGACCCCGGCGGTGTCGATGCCATTCAGGGCTTCATGCGTGCCAAGGCGCAGGATGGTTTTGCCTCAATCGAAGAAGCGGCGGATGCAGTGGCGGCCTATCTGCCGCACCGGCCGAGGCCGAAATCGCTGGAGGGGTTGAAACGCAATTTGCGCCAGAGCGCCGATGGCCGCTGGCGCTGGCACTGGGACCCCTTGTTTCTCGATGGCCCGCGCCCGGTGAGCCATGATGGCGAGAATTTCGTGCGTGTGGCTGAAGAGTCGTCACGGTCTTTGCGCGTGCCGACATTATTGGTGCGCGGCCAGTCATCAGAACTTGTCAGCGACGATGCCGTGCAGAAATTCAAGGCGCTGGTGCCGCACAGTGATTTTGCCGACATCGCCGGTGCGCGGCACATGGTCGCGGGTGACCGCAATGATGCTTTTACGAATGCTATCTTGGGGTTTTTGGATAGGTCTTAGCAGTCTGCGTGGCTTACCCCACCTGGCAGCATAGTCGAAGGCAAGCAAGCTGCTTTCCAGCGGGCATCCGGCCAGCGCGCATGGATTCAAAATATCGGATTTCTCGCTGTGCAAAGCTTGATCCATATCAATGGCAGAATGTGCATGCGAACCCAACATTACCTTCAGAAGCCGCAATCGACATAACAAATTTTTCGCGCGGCGGCTTCCTGCATCATTTGTCTGTCAGCGGCATTGACCTGCGGCTTAAAACTCTCTGATGCAATTCATAGCGCCTAAGATCACCATGTGCCGGAGCATGCATGTTTCTGCACACGCCTCGTGATGACTTCATGACGTCCTGCGCATGCATACGCACTGCCGGTATCAGCCGCTTTGCGCCGTGACGCCATTCGTTCTGATACGATTATGGAGAGGCCGTCCATGGATTGCTGTGATCATTCCCACACTGAAAATTGCCATGCCAGCATGGTTGCAGACATTGTGACTGTCCCTGCCGTCCAGAAAAAAATTGTGCATGCCCGTGGATGGCCACGACACGGAGATCGACTATACTGGGCCTTCCGTGCCAGCGTCATGTTTCTGGCCGTAGTTTTTTCCTTGCTGATACCGGCCGCAAAACCGGCACGGGCGAGCGACGTGCTCGACTGCATCGCCGGCGTCGCCAAAGCAACTTATGGCGTGGCGGAGCTTGAAGCGGCGGCGGCTTTTTTCAGTCATGCTGAAAATATTCCGTGCATCGGCATGCTTGCCGATCCCTCCGGTCAATTTCAGGCGATTACCGCCGCGCTTGTTGTGATGAAAGCGGGCGGCGTTTTTTCATCTGTCGACCAGTGCAAAAATATGGGCATCACGCTCGCGGTGAAAATCGTCATCGCGGTCGCCGACAAGCTTGGCATTGATATTCCGCCGGAAACCCGCGCCGATGTGGCGAAACTGGCGGAATGGGTGCAGCAGGAGGCGCTGGGGCAAACCATTTTGCAGGAATTAGGCTGCGGCTGCGCGGTCGCGGTTTATGGCATTGAGGGGTTGGAAAAATCCCTCGATAATCTGAAATCGACGGCGGAATCCTGCGGGGCGGTTTTGTCGGATATTGCCGGCGCGATTGTCGATGCCGCCAAGGAAATTGGCAAGGGGTTGAGCCAGGCTGCGAATGATTTTGTCGACGGCGTCAAATCGGTGTGGGAACTGGCGACGGACACGGGTGATCTGCCGAGCACGCCGCCGCCGCCGCCAGTTGTTCTTGCCTGCACCGAGCCATTGCCGGCGCGCTGCGTCTATCCCGATCCGAATAATCAGGGAGATAAAGTGTGCTACGACGCCGTGGATTCCGCTAATGCGCATTGCGCCTCAGGTGAACAATGCGGCCCGTCGTCCGCATGGATTGCATGGCATAATGCGACGCCGCTGGGAAAAATGAATCCCAAAAAGCCGACGGATTGGCGCACCTGGCGCGCCTGCACGCCCTGCAGTGCGGTGCCGAACGGTATCGGTGCGGGCGAAGACACATGCGGTTGCAAGAACGGCTACCAGCCGGTTTATCAGACCGGACCGTCGAACAAGAAAACGCTGCTGTCCTGCATGTGTCCTTCGCCGTTGCAGGAAGGATTCTATTTCGGCGGGGAAAAATCCTGCCAATGCCCGATTTTCGGCACGACGGTGCAGCGCATCAACGGGCAATTCGTGTGCGCTTGCCCGGCGGGCCAACAGCTCGACAGCGGCCTGTGCCGTTTCTGTAACGCCAATGAAACCTACGATGCGGCGAGCCGGACCTGCGTTGCCTGCGGGCCGGGACGCAAGGCGGATGCTGCGCATGCCTCTTGCCTGCCAGCCTGCAATGACGGGCAGATATTTGATGCCGCCACAAAATCCTGCAAGAGTTGTCCGTCCGGCTCCATCGCGGTGCATCCGGTGAGCGGGAGCAGCGTTGGAGATTGCCGGCGTTGCCCGCCGGGACAGATATCGTTCAACGGGCGCGAGTGCGGCTGTCCCGTCCATCAGCATCTGCGCGATGGCAAATGCGTTGACGGTCCGGGCGTGATCGATAAACCGGTGATACCGCCGATTGTGGTGCCGCGCGTGCCCCCCCAAAAAACCATCGTATGGCGCGATTGCCGCGCACTTGGTGCCAACGTCATCAACAATCCGCGTGATCCGTCCCGTTGCATCCGGTGCGCGCGCGGATTTGTGGCGAACGAGCAACGGACCCTGTGCATTCGCGGCGCATTCAGGCCGCAAGATGTGCCGATGCGCCCAGTGCTGCCGCCTGCTGGTCCGGTACGGACGGGGCCGCCGCGGGTTCCGCCGCATCTGACCGCGCCGCCGCGCGCGCCGGTGATCCGTGTACCGCCACGCCAGCCGATCCTGCGGGCCAAGCCGGCGCGCCCGGCGCAGCGCGTGCCCCCGCGCATCAGGCAGCAGGAGTTTGTGCGCTGACCTTTTATGCCCCCACAAGACAAAGGCCGCTGTGCGCGGCCTTTTCATCTTTATGCGGCTGCCCGCTTCGGCAATTTCCAGCCCGGTCTGGCAAAATGGCAGGTATAGCCATTGGGGACACGCTCCAGATAATCCTGATGCTCCGGCTCCGCTTCCCAGAAATCACCAGCGGGCTTAACCTCGGTGACGACTTTTCCCGGCCACAGGCCTGACGCATCAACATCGGCGATGGTGCGTTCTGCCTCTGCCTTTTGCGCTTCGCTCAGATAATAAATGCCGGACCTGTAGGACGCGCCGCGATCATTGCCCTGACGGTTTGGCGTGGTCGGATCATGGATCTGGAAAAAGAATTCCAGCAGATCGCGGTAACTCATGATGGCCGGATCGAACATAATTTCGATGCCTTCGGCATGCGTGCCGTGATTGCGGTAGGTGGCATGGGCCACATCACCGCCGGTGTAGCCAACGCGGGTGCCCACCACACCCGGCATTTTTCGGATCAGATCCTGCATCCCCCAAAAACAGCCGCCAGCGAGAATTGCCTTTTCCATCGTCATGATCAGCCCTCCACCTGAGAAAGATACGCACCATATCCCTGCGCTTCCATATCCTCCCGCGCAATGAAACGCAGGGCAGCAGAGTTGATACAATAGCGCAAGCCGCCACGATCGCGCGGCCCGTCATTGAAGACGTGGCCGAGATGGCTGTCACCGCCGGCCGAGCGCACTTCGGTGCGGACCATGCCGTGGCTGGTGTCGCGCACTTCGGTGACATGGACCGGCGCGACCGGTTTTGTGAAGCTGGGCCAGCCGCAGCCGCTGTCAAACTTGTCGCTGGAGGCAAACAGCGGCTCACCGGTTACAATATCCACGTAGATGCCAGGGGTCTTGGTGTGCAGATATTCGCCGGTGCCGGGGCGCTCGGTGCCGCTCTGCTGGGTGACGCGGTATTGTTCGGGAGTGAGCGCCGCAATGGCTTCAGGCGTGGCGCGATAGGCGGGCATTGCAGATATCCTTTCGTTGACCATAGCTGACAGATGGGGCTGCATGGCCGTGCTGGCAATGCGCGGCTGATCCAGCGTCAATCTCCGCCAAGGCTGTACAGTCTCATGCGGCACGGGTCAGCCGGAAGTTCAAGACTGCAAGGCTTTGCGGAGCCCTCAAATCATCCTATATTAGGGTGACGTGCGTCGCGCGGGTGCCTTGATCATCCGAAGTGAGGGTTCATGTCCTATTCCAATTCCAACGCTTCCTCCAAGCGTCCGTTGACGCGGGCAGGGCTGGCGGCCGTTGATCCTGTCTGGTCGCATATACGGGCGGAGGCAGAAGAGATTGTCGAGCGGGAGCCGGCCCTGTCCGGCTTCGTGCTGCGCTCCATTCTTCACCACGACACGCTGGAGGAGGCGGTTGTGCACCGCATTGCCGCACGGCTGGATCACTCGGTGGTTCCGGCTGACCTCATCGTGCAGGTCTATCGCAGTGTGCTGCGCAATGATGCCACGATCGGTCAGGCCTTCCGGGCTGACATTATGGCTGTGGCGGACCGTGACCCGGCCTGCACGCGGTTTCTCGATCCTGTCTTGTATTTCAAGGGTTTTCACGCCCTTCAGGCGCACCGGCTGGCGCATGCGCTGTGGGAGGCGGGCCGCAAGGATTTCGCGCTTTATGTGCAGAGCCGCTCCTCCGAGGTGTTCCAGACCGATATTCATCCGGCAGCGAAGCTTGGGCGCGGCCTCTTCCTTGACCATGCGACGGGCATTGTCGTGGGTGAAACGGCGGTGATCGAGGACGATGTGTCGATGCTGCACGGGGTGACGCTGGGCGGCACCGGCAAGGAAAATGAGGACAGGCATCCGAAAATCCGCCGTGGCGTGCTGATCGGGGCGGGGGCGAAAATTCTGGGCAATATCGAGGTCGGGCGCTGCGCCCGTGTCGCGGCCGGTTCGGTCGTGCTGAAGCCTGTGGCTCCGAATGTGACCGTAGCCGGGGTGCCCGCCGTGGTGATGGGGGAAGCCGGCTGTGCCGAGCCTGCGCGCAGCATGGATCAGATTATCGCCGAGAAATTCCTCGTTGGCTGACGGGTGTCTGATCAGCGTCTGATCTGACGATGGATTAAATTGGCACGGCCGATCTCCAGGCCTCGGCATGCTGTGTTCTGGCAGCGCGCGGCACCCATTATTGGCACTTGCGGCCTGCCGCTGTGCGTGGCAATCGGGGCTGATCATCCATTTGCATACGCGTCACATTTGGCAGGAGCTTCTCGTGGACAAGACTGAAATCGCCCGTTTGCAGGCCTATCTGCGGCAGCTCTTTGGCAATGCCGCCATCCGTGTCGCGCCGCGGATGAAGAAGAATGATTCTGCCGAGGTTTATGTGGGTGAAGAATTTATTGGCGTGATTTCTCTTGATGCCGAGGATGGCGAGCGTGATTACGCATTCCAGATGGCCATTCTCGGTTCTGATTTGCAGGATTGACTTCTGCGTTGCACGATCGATTTGGGCTGCAAGGCCAATGCAGGCGCGGGCATGCCCCGCGCTTTTTTTTTGCTTGCGCGGCGTGAATCGCGCGCCATCATCGCTCCGTGACCGGCAGATGCGAGAGGATGCAAGCAGACCAGATGGATAATGCGCGCGCAGCCCTTCAATTCGTTTTTCGCGGCGCGGTGGTTCGCCTCACCCAATTTCCGCAAGCGCAAACGCTGCTGGACTGGCTGAGGCGTGAGCGGCACGCCCATGGCGTCAAAGAAGGGTGTGCGGAGGGGGATTGCGGGGCCTGCACAGTTGTGCTGCGGCGGATTGTTGATGGGCAGATCATCGTTCAACCCGTGAATGCCTGCATTCTATTGCTGGGGCAGGTCGATGGTGCGGAAATTCTCACCATTGAAGATATGATGGTGGCGGATCAGCTTCATCCCGTTCAACAAATGTTGATTGACCATCATGGCTCGCAATGCGGTTTCTGCACGCCGGGCATCGCCATGAGTTTATTGGCGTTGCATGAAACAGCGCCGCGGCCATTGACGCGTGCGGCCGTGCTGGAGTCGCTGGCTGGTAATTTGTGCCGCTGCACCGGCTATCGCCCCATCATCGATGCGGCGCTGGCTGCCGGTGCCATGCCGGTGCCTGCGGCGATGGTGGCGCAGCGCCAGCGCAGTGACGCCCTGATACGCTCCCTTGCGGATGGCCGCGCCCTTTTTTCCGGCACAGAGGATGCTTTTTTCGCTGCACCGCTCGATGAAAGCCAGCTTTCGGCGCTGCTGCAACGCCACCCGGATGCCACGCTGATCGGGGGCGCCACGGATTTCGGCCTGCGTCTGACAAAGGCACTGATTGAGCCGGGGAAAATAATATGGCTCGGCCGCATTGGCTCACTAGCCAAAATTAAATCCACACATGCCGGGCTTGACATCGGCGGTGCCACACCTCTGGCGCACGTGGCAGATGCGCTTGGCGTTCTCCATCCTGATCTCTCCGAGATCATGCAGCGTTTTGGGTCCATGCAGGTGCGCGCGTCTGGCACGGCCGGCGGCAATATCGCAAATGGGTCACCTGTGGGTGATCTTGCGCCGCTGCTGATGGCGCTTGGCGCTGACATTGAATTGCGGCGTGGCCATCATACGCGGCGTATTCCGCTGGAGACATTTTTCCTTGGCTATAAAAAGCAGGACCGCGCGGCGGATGAATATCTTGCACGCATCATCGTGCCGGCCTTGCAGGCGCACGAACAGTATCGCGCATTCAAAGTCTCGAAGCGGCGGGATGAGGATATTTCCACGGTTTGCCTGGCGGTGAAATTCAGCCTCGCGGGCCGCTCCATTGTATCGGCACGGCTGGCCTGCGGGGCGATGGCCGCAATACCCGCGCGCGCGCCGGCCACTGAAGCGGCCCTGTGCGGACTGTCACTGGACGATGCACCAGGCTGGGACGCCGCGATCGAAGCGTTGGCCATTGATTTCTCACCGCTGAGTGACCAGCGCGCCAGCGCCAGCTATCGCATGACAACGGCGCAAAATCTTCTGCGCAAAGCCCTCATCGAACTGGCGCAGCCGGCATCGGCGACGCGGTTGCATGACTTGCGAGCGGCGGAATGAACAGCATGATACATCCGGCAAAAACAGATGTGGCTGCGGGCGTGGATATTGCCCATGATTCTGCGCGGCTGCACGTCACCGGTGCCGCCACCTATATTGATGATATCCGCGAACCAGCGGAATGTTTGCATGTCGCGCTCGGGCTTTCTCCCCATGCGTGCGGCCGCATTGTTTCGCTCGCGCTTGATGCTGTGCGCCACGCCCCCGGCGTGGTGCGCGTGATGACGGCGGCGGACTGCATTGGCAGCAATGATATCGCTCCAGCATTTGGTGATGATGAATTGTTTGCCAGTGAGCGCGTTGTTTATCACGGCCAGCCCGTGTTTGCTGTGGTGGCGCAAACGCGGATGCAGGCCCGGCGGGCGGCGCGGCTTGCAAAAATTATTATCGAAGCCGAAGCGCCCGTGGTTACGGCGCAGCAGGCGGCCGGCGCCGGGGTACGCGTTCTGCCCGATTATGATTTTTTGCGCGGAGATGCGGCCGATGCGCATCGCCTTGCCGCTCTCACACTGGATGGCACATTTTCCATTGGCGGGCAGGAGCATTTTTATCTTGAAGGGCAAGCTGCACTGGCGGTTCCCGGCGAGGGCGGGGATATGCATGTTTATTCCTCCACGCAAGATCCGACAGAAGTGCAGCATATCGTTGCGCGTGTGCTCGGCTGCCCGGACGCTTATGTGACGGTAGAGACACGGCGCATGGGTGGTGGTTTTGGCGGCAAGGAAACACAAGCGTGCCAGACCGCTGCGGCCGCCGCACTGGCTGCCAAAATATCCGGCAAGCCGTGCAAGCTGGTGCTTGACCGGGATGATGATTTTATCGTGACGGGCAAGCGCCATGATTTTTTCAGCGCATGGCGTGCAGGTTTCGATGTGAGCGGGCGGCTGGCCGCTTACGACGTGACGCTGAATGCCCGCTGTGGCTGCTCGGTTGATCTTTCGGTCGGTGTTATTGATCGCGCCATGTTTCATGCCGCCAACTGCTATTTCATGCCGGATGTGGCGATCCGTTCCCGGCGCTGGAAAACCAATACGGTTTCCAACACAGCCTTTCGCGGCTTTGGCGGGCCACAGGGCATGGTTGCGGTGGAGCGTGTCATGGAGGGCATTGCGCAAGCGCTCCAGCGTGATCCGCTGGATGTGCGCAAGGAAAATCTCTACAGGCCGGGGCGTGATGTGACACCTTATGGCATGCGCGTTGAAGAGCCGCATATTCTTCAAGATATTCTGGAAAAACTCGAAGTGTCATCGGATTACCGGGCGCGGCGCACTGCGATTGCACATTTCAATGCGCAAAGCCGTTATATCAAACGCGGCCTTGCGCTGACACCGGTGCAATTTGGTATTTCCTTCACGCTGAAACATCTCAATCAGGCGGGTGCACTTATTCATGTCTATCAGGATGGTTCCATTCATGTGAATCACGGTGGCACGGAAATGGGGCAGGGGCTGCATACCAAGGTGGCGTCCATTGTGGCGCGCATATTCGGCGTGGCGCTGGATCGTGTGCGCATCACCGCAACGCATACCGGCAAGGTGCCGAATGCGTCGCCCACCGCCGCCTCATCGGGAACGGATCTGAATGGCATGGCGGCGCATCATGCGGCCAGCGCCATTCGTGCACGTATGGTGCAGCAGGCGGCGCTGGAATGGAATGTGAGCGCTGATGCCATTGCATTTCGTGACGGGCATGTGTTTGCCGGTATGCTGTCCATGCCATTTGCTGAACTGGCCAAAAAATGCCGTCTGGCCCGCGTGCAACTGTCGCAAGCCGGATTTTATAAAACACCAAAGATTGACTGGGACCGGGCCACACAAACGGGTCGTCCCTTTTTATATTTCTCCTATGGTGCAGCCTGTTCTGAGGTGGCGATTGATACGCTCACCGGTGAAATGAAACTGCTGCGCGTCGATATTTTGCATGATGTCGGCCCGTCTTTAAGTCTCGGCATTGACCGTGGACAGATTGAAGGCGGATTTGTTCAGGGGCTTGGCTGGCTGACAACTGAAGAATTGGTGTATGGCGATGATGGCAGGCTGCTGACGCATGCGCCGTCAACATATAAAATTCCGGTTGCATCGGATGTGCCCGAGGATTTCCGGGTGGATTTGTTCCATGCCGCGAACCGCGAAGATACGGTGTATCGCTCCAAGGCGGTTGGTGAGCCGCCGGTGATGCTGGCCATTTCTGTTTTTTGCGCCATACTGGATGCGGTGCATGCGCTGGCGCCGGGACGGCAGGCTGATTTGCATGCGCCAGCAACGCCGGAAGCGATTTTGCGTGCAGTGGAAAGCATGAGATCTGCGGCGTGACTGTATTTCAATGTCTTCTCGACAGTGTCACGCATGGCGGTGCTGCCGTATTGGTGCGCGTGGCTGATCATGACGGTTCTGTGCCGCGTGAAAAAAATGCGTGGATGGTGGTGCAGCCATCAGGCGCATTTTATGGCACGATTGGTGGCGGTGCGCTGGAATGGGATGCGCAAGCACAGGCGCGCAGGATGATCCAGGCGCGTGATGCGCGATTTTTGTCGCGCGCGCAAGCGCTGGGCCCATCCCTCGGGCAATGCTGTGGCGGGCATGTGGTGCTGCATTTCGAATTGTTTCTGGCCGAGGATGAAGCGCAGCTTGTGTATCTTGCGAATTTTGCGCCATCAACGCCGCTGGCTGCGGCCATTGGTCCGGATGGCCGTGTTGTGCGGCAGGTGCATGACAACGGAAATATATCCGGCCGGGATGGCTGGATTGAAAATTATGACGCGAAACCTGCGCCGCTGCTTTTGTTTGGTGCAGGCCATGTGGCGCGCGCCCTTGTGCTGGCACTGACGCCGCTGCCCTTTTCGGTGCGCTGGATTGACAGCCGGAAGGACGCATTTCCCGGCAAAGTTGCTGCACATGTGCGCTGTATTTATGCGGCTCATCCGGTTGAAGAATTGGCAAACGCACCGGCAGGTGCTTCTGTTTTGATTATGACGCATGCGCATGCTGAAGATCTGGCCATTGCATCGGCAGCGATTGGCGCCACTCAATTTCGCTATGTTGGTGTGATCGGTTCACAGACCAAACGCGCCCGCTTTGCGTCCCAGATGAAAAAGGCCGGTTTTTCCGATGGTATGATCGGCCAATTGATTTGCCCGATTGGGGTGCCGGGCCTGCGTGGCAAGGAGCCGGCGGTGATTGCGGCCAGCATAGCAGCTGATCTGCTGATGCGGCGGCTGGAAAATTCCGGAGATGATAATGCCTGATCAAAAGCGCCTCGCCATGCATGTGCAATATTTGCAGGCGGCCGTCGCCGTCTCACGCAACACTATGGAGAGCGGCAGGGGTGGGCCATTTGGCGCTGTCATTGTGAAGGACGGCGTTGTTCTTGCGCAAGCAGGCAATGAAGTGACATCATCGAACGATCCGACGGCGCACGCTGAAGTCGTTGCAATCCGGCGCGCCTGTGAAGCTGTTGGGAATTTCAGTTTGCGCGGTGCCGTGATTTATGCGAGCTGCGAACCATGCCCGATGTGCCTGGCCGCAATTTATTGGGCAAGGCTTGATGCGGTGTATTTTGCGAATGACCGGCATGAGGCTGCGGCCATCGGGTTTGATGATGATCTGATTTACCGTGAGTTGCCTTTGCCGGCCGAGCAGCGCAGCCTGCCGGCCAGGCATGTGCCATTGACCGAAGCCAAGGCTGTTTTTGCCGACTGGATGGGCAAGGCTGACCGTGTCGACTATTGATGTTTCCGGTGCCGTTTGAATTTTATTGCTGACTTATTTTTGACCAGCGCGGCATGGCGTTGAGCAGCGTGCGTGTGTAGTCATGCTGCGGATTTTCAAACAGGGCGGGTGCTGTATTGATTTCAACAATCTGTCCGGCATGCATCACGGCGATGCGGTCACTGACATGGCGGATGACAGACAGGTCGTGGCTGATAAAAATCATCGCGAGATTGAATTGCGCGCGCAGATCGCTGATCAGATTGATGATCTGTGACTGGATGGACACATCGAGAGCAGACACAGGCTCGTCAGCAACAATCAGTTGGGGTTCCAGTGCCATCGCGCGGGCAATGGCGATGCGCTGGCGCTGGCCGCCGGAAAATTCGTGCGGGTAGAGATCAACCGCCGTTTGCGGCAGGCCGACACGGTCAAGCAACGTGCGCACATGGGCCTGCCGTTGGGCGTGACCGGCAAAACGCCGATGCACGATCAGCGGTTCGGCCAGAATATGACCGACGGTATGGCGCGGATTGAGAGAACCGAAGGGGTCCTGAAAAATCATTTGTATATTCGGGCGCGCATGGCGCAGCGCTGCTGGGTTCATGGCCATCAGGTCGCTGCCCTGAAAAAAGACACGGCCCGCTGTTGGTTCAAGCAAGCGCATGACCATGCGGCCCACCGTGGTTTTTCCACAGCCGGATTCGCCGACAATGCCGAGCACTTCGCCTTCATTGATGTGAAATGACACACCGTTCACCGCTTGCACGGTGCGGCCATTGGGGTCTTTGTAATGTTTGACCAGCCCCTCGACGCGCAGCAGCGGAGGTGCGGAATGATGGCCGGCACTCATGCGCAATTCCAGCAAGCTACGGCACGATTGCCAACGATTGGTGTCAAGGCAGGTCTTTGCATCTGACACTGTAGCAGGCTTGCATGGCATCGCTCGAAAAAGGCGCAGCCGTCGCCGCGTGCGCCCGGTGGCGGCACAACGCCTGTGATCGCGGGCAGGCGTATCCCCGGCGTGTTGCGTGCGGGAATTGTATCGATCAGGGCACGCGTATAGCGGTGGCGCGGGTCAGAAAATAAAATATCGACAGGGCCTTCTTCAACAATGCGGCCTGCATACATCACGCTGGCACGGTCACAGACATCCGCGACAACGCCGAGGTCATGGGTGATGAGCAAACAGGCCATGCCCATGGATTTGCGCAAATCATTGATGAGGGCCAGCACCTGTGCCTGCACGGTGACATCGAGCGCTGTCGTCGGCTCGTCCGCGATCAGCAATTGCGGTTCGCAGGCGATGGCAGACGCGATCATGACGCGCTGACGCTGACCGCCCGACAATTGATGCGGATACCGCTCCACCGCATGATGCGGATCAGCAATGCCGACCAGATCAAGCAATTCTGCTGCGCGCTTGCGCGCGGCGGATTTTGTCAGGCCGCGATGGATGATCAGCGGCTCGGCAATCTGGTCCCCGACACGAAAGACGGGGTTGAGCGAGGTCATCGGCTCCTGAAAAATCATGCCGATGGCATTGCCGCGCAAGGTCCGGATTTCATCGTGCGAGGCACTGGCCAGATCCATGCCGCGAAAAAGAATGCTGCCGCTGCGAATGGATATCGGCGGGCGCGGCAGCAGCTGCATGATGGCCAGTGCGGTGATGCTTTTGCCGCAGCCGGATTCCCCCACCAGCCCAGCCATTTCGCCAGCCTGAATGGTCAGCGACACGTCAGTGGCCAGTGTCAGGCCGCCTGCTGCCAGCGTCAGGCCCTCAATCGCCAGCACTGGCGCTTTGTGCCGTGCTCCGGCCATCAGGGTCGGCAAGGGTTGAGGCATGGCACTCGCTTGCAAGGGGGATTTCGCAGGACTACGGAAAGTGCGAATGTTCTTCAAGGGATGGGGATGCGCAAGGGCCAGGCGGCCACACGCACTGCGCCCATGATATGCCATTCAAGACAGGGAGGAATTGACGATGAAGACCAGCATGGTGAAAGCACTGGCGGTTGCACTGCTTGCAGGCGTGGCCATCGTGCCATCGGGCGCGCAGGCTCAGGTGATGGATGTTGCTGTTGATGCATCCCCGGCCGGGCTTGATCCGCACATCATCACGGCTTTCACGTCATTTCAGGTCGTCAACGGCACCATTTACGAGGGGCTGACGATGATCGACAAGGATCTGCGCGTTGTGCCGGCGCTGGCGCAATCCTGGACCATTTCGCCCGATGGCAAAACCTACAGCTTCAAGCTGGTTTCTGGCGCGACATTTCATGATGGCACGCCCATGGAGGCGGCAGACGTTGTGGCCAGCTTCAACCGCGTGGTGAGCAAGGATATTGCGTCGCCGCTTGCCAGCCGCCTTGCCGCCATGGACAAGGCGTCCGCGCCCGATGCCGGGACGGTTGTTGTCACGCTGAAAGAAGCCTCAGCGCCGTTTTTGTCGGCACTGGCCTCCATCGCCATTGTGCCGCGCGCCTTTGAAGCCAACAAGGATGGTTTGCAGCGGCAGCCGGTTGGCACAGGGCCTTTCAAGTTCAAGGAATGGCAGCCGAACGGGTTTATTGAACTCGCCAAGCATGCCGGTTACTGGAACAAGGCGCTGCCAAAACTGGAAGGCGTGAAGTTCAATATCATTCCGGAATCTGCCACGCGGCAGGTCGGGCTGACCAATGGCCAATATGCGATGCTGCCGAATATCGATGCGGCCACGGCGCTGCAATTGCGCGGCAAGACGAATGTGAAACTCAGCGAGACGCTTGAACTGGCCTATACGCTTGTGGGCATGAATACATCCAAGCCTCCCTTCGATAATCCCAAGGTGCGCGAGGCGCTGAATTATGCGCTGAACCGCAATGAAATCGTGCAGGCGGCGCTGTTTGGTGCCGGCGTTGCCGGCGGGCCGTTGTCACCGGCCCTGAAAGAGTGGGCGATGGATACGAAATCCTTCCCTTGCTACACGCCCTCAGCCGCAAAATCGCAGGAATTGTTGAAGGCGGCTGGCATTACAACGCCGCTTGCTGTCACCATGCTGGTGCTGCCGCGTCAGGATATTCGCGATATTGCACAGGTGGTGCAGGCGCAGCTCAACAAGGCAGGATTCAAGGTGGAATTGAAAATTCCCGAGCTGGGCCAATTCGTGCAAGACTGGCGCAACTCGAATTTTGAAGCCTTCGTGTCCACCAATGCCGGTTCGGTTGATCCGGATGATACATTCTACCGCACATTGCGCACTGGCGGTTCGACCAATGTGTTCAAATACTCCAATGCTGAGCTGGATACATTGCTCGATGCGGCGCGCACGCAGGGCACGCAGGCGGAGCGCAAGGACTCCTATAATAAAATTCAAACCATGCTGGCCTGTGACGGGCCAGTTGCATTCATGACCTATGGCCAGCTTTTCACGGCCACGCGCGCGAATGTGCAAGGCTTTGATATTATCGCCAACCGTTCGCTGGTGTCGCTGTCCAGTACGTCTGTAGCGAAGTGAAACATCGCGCGGGGCTGCGTTTACAGGGTGGCCCCGCGCTGATGCAGCAAAGCTGATTCCATGCGGTTTGTGCGCACGCGGCTGATTGATTTGTGCCTGGTGATGATCGGCGTCTCGATCCTCACCTTCATGATGATCCGCCTCATTCCCGGTGATGCCGTTGCCATCATGCTCGGTGCCAATACGGAGGTGACGCCTGAACGTGTGGCGGAATTGCGCGGGCGGCTTGGGCTTGATCAGCCGCTGATCACACAATATTTTTCCTGGACTGGCCAAATTCTTTCCGGCGATCTCGGCGTCTCGATCTGGACGAAGCGGCCTGTCGCCACTGAAATTGCCGCGCATGTCTGGCCGACTCTGCAACTGACAGTTTTTGCATTGGTGATCGGGGCCGGGCTGGCCGTGCCGCTGGGCGTGCTGATGGCGCGGCTGCGCGGGCGTGGCTGGGATGTGATGTTGCAGATTGGTTCTGTTGCCGGCCTCACCATTCCATCCTTCTGGCTCGGCATCATGATGGTGCTGGTGCTGGCGCATTTCGCGCCTGATCTGCAATTGCTTGGCTATGTGCCATTTTCGCAAGATCCGCTCGGCAATATCAAGCGGCTCATCCTGCCGGCCTTTGCGCTGGCGCTGCCCATTCTTGCCAATTTATCGCGGCTGATCCGCTCTGCCATGCTGGATGCCTTGCAGCAGGATTATATCCGCTCGGCACGTGCACGCGGCGCATCGGAAATGTCGGTTCTGTTCAAGCACGCGCTGCGCAATGCGCTGATCCCGTTTGTCACAAGCGTCGGTATCATGACGGGCTATCTGCTCGGCGGCGCGATTGTGGTGGAGCAGGTTTTTGCCATTCCCGGTCTGGGGCGGCTCATTCTGGGTGCCATTGCGGAGCGCAATTATCCGCTGGTGCAAGCGACCATTCTTGTCGTCACCTTTACATTCGTGCTGGTGAATTTCGTCGTTGATCTGATGTATGCAGTGATTGATCCGCGGGTGCGGCAATGAGCGCGGTGACTGCGCCTGCGCTCTCGTCGACGAAAAAGCCGCTGCCTTTTCTGGTCAAGGCTGTGTCGGTCTTTGTCGGTGTGATTGCGGTGCTGGCCTTGTTTGCGCCATGGATTGCGCCCTACGATCCGCTCGAACAGAGTATTCTGGCGCGGCTCAAAGGCCCATCAGCTGATCATTGGCTGGGCACTGACCAGTTTGGGCGCGATATTGTCTCGCGTATCCTGTATGGCATGCGCACATCCCTTGGCATTGCGGCGGGCGCGGTTTTCACGGCGCTGGTGATCGGCGGCACGCTTGGCTTGTTATCGGCCTTTTACCGTGGCTGGACTGACCGCATTGTCATGCGCATCATGGACGTGATGTTTGCTTTTCCTGTCATGCTGCTGGCCATCGGCATTATTGCGATGCTGGGGCCGGGATCGAAACCCACGGCGATTGCGATTGCCGTTGTGTACACACCGATCTTTGCGCGCCTGCTGCGCGGCCCGGCGCTGGTTGTTGCGGCCAGTGATTATGTGATGAGCGCCCGCTCGATTGGCGCATCTGATGCACGGATTATTTTCAGCCATATGCTGCCCAATCTTGCCAGCGTCATTCTCGTGCAGACCAGCCTGCTATTGTCGGCGGCCATCCTTGTCGAGGCTTCGCTGTCATTCCTTGGGCTTGGCACGCAGCCGCCTGCGCCATCCCTCGGCATGATGTTGTCGGAAGGGCGCAATGTGCTGCTGCTGTCGCCATGGGCAGCGATATTTTCCGGCGCGGCCATTCTGATTGTCGCGTTTGCGCTGAATTTGCTCGGTGATGTGATGCGGGATCTGCTCGACCCGCGTTTGCGTGGTGAGCCTTGAGCGGGGCGCGACCGGCATGGATGATCCGCCCGGCCAGCCCGGCCGATGTGCCGGCATTGTCGGCAATGGTGGCGGCGAGTTACCGCTTCGGCTTTGCGGATATTCTTGATGCAGCCACGCTGGATCAGCGCGGGGCTGATTTTTTTGCCGGACGGTTTGCGGCGCAATGGCCGTCGGTGCAGATCGCCTGCGTGCATGAGGATGCGTGTGGCCGTCCCGCCTGCATCGGTATGACTCAGGTGCGCGAAGGCCAACTGGATATGATGTTTGTCGCGCCTGATTTTGCCGGCCATGGGCTGGCGCAGGCCCTGCTGGCCGATGCCGAAGCGCGCGGCGCTGTCAGTCTTGAATGTTTTCGCGACAATCACCGCGCGCGGCGGTTCTATGAGCGGGCAGGGTGGATTTTATCTGGCGCTTATGAGCGAGACTTTGCCGGACACCGTTACGCCTTTGTGACGTATGGCAAGCCGCGCGCAAACGCGCCTGGCAGCCCCGTGCCGGCATAGGCCCGTTTGCTTCAGCCGGTTATGCCATAGGCCGTGAGCGCGTGGCGCAAATTGCCATCGTGGCGGGCAAGCATGGCCTCGGCATCGGCGCGCGTGCGGCCCAGTGCAATCAGCGTGGCCAGCTTGATATTGCCATCGGCTTTTTTAAGCGCCTCGGCGGCGATCGGATGCGCACAATCGGTGATGCGCATCACAATATCTTCGGCGCGGCTGCGTAATTTTGCATTTGCGGTCTGCATGTTCACCATCAGGCCGCGATACACGCGCCCCAGCCGCAGCATGATTCCGGTTGAAATGAGATTGAGGACAATTTTTTGTGCCGTGCCGGCTTTCATGCGTGTGGAGCCCGCCACCAGTTCGGCCCCTGTCGCGATCAGAATGGCGTGGTGGGTTGCGGCCAGCAACGGCGTGGCGGCATTGTTGGCGATGCCGATGGTCAGCGCGCCGCGTTCGGCCCCGCGCTGGATGGCCGCGAGCGTGAATGGTGTCTTGCCGCTGGCCGCAACACCAATCACAACGTCACTGGCGTTCACGCCCGCTGCGTCGATCTGGCGGGCCCCATCGGCACTGTTGTCTTCGGCCCCTTCCACACTGGCCAGCAAAGCGGCCGCGCCGCCGGCAAGCGCAAAAACCGTGCGGGCCGGGGGCCAGTCAAATGTCGGGGTCAATTCTGCGCCGTCTTGCGCGGCAATGCGCCCTGATGTGCCAGCCCCAGCATAAATCAGCCTGCCGCCGGACTTCAGCCGGTCAGCCGCCGCCTGTGTTGCTGCCGTGATGCTTGGCAAGGCTGCCTGCACGGCGCCAACGGCTGCCATTTGTCCTTCCCACATGGCATCAATGGCATTGGCCAAGGGCCACGCATCGAGATCAGTAAAGCGGGGATCGACATATTCTGTAGGCATGCGCGCGCAACTCAAAAAAGCGCAGCCATCAAAGCTGCAAACCCGATCATCCATGGGACCATGGTCTGAAGGTCATCATCATGGCGTAACAGTTTCGTGCCGGTTCAATCAAGCACTTGGCCATGCTGCACATTCGCAGCGCGTGATCGTCTCGCGCATGCAGCCCGCGACTGCATGACAGCCAGGTGGGCTTGTCGCGCTTGTGCCGGCCGGGATCCTTCGGCACACGCTGTGATCAGCCTGCATATCCGGTGTCTGTTTGCCGGAAGCCGTCCAAAATCAGCATCGCAATCGCGGCGGTCCACGAAAAGGCCTCGCCCCCGAGAGATTCACCCGTGCGGGGGTCGAAATATTCGCCAAAGCCATTCCGGGCAATGGCGGTCATCGTGTCCTTCCGGATGCGCGCCGCCAACGCCTTGCAGCCATGGCGGGAAAACCCTTCTGCAATCATCCAGTTCATGACCGCCCATACCGGGCCGCGCCAATAACGGCGTGGCTCAAAGCCGGGTTCGCCCGGCAAGGTCGAAGCCATGCCGAAAGCCACGCCATTGAGGTGCGCCTCTGCCTCGGCCTGCAAATGCCGCACCTGCGACGGTGAAGGCACCGCCGTTAACAAAGGCAGAAATCCCGCCGAGGTGCGGATGGCAATGGGCGCATGCGTGATCAGATCGCGGGACAAAAACCATTTTCTGTCGCCGTCCCACAGTCCCGAAAGTCCCTGCGACAATTGATTGATGCGCGTCTGAATGGCGCTCGCGGCATCATCGGGGCCATAGGCGCTTGCAAGCGACAACAATGCGTCTTCCGCCGCCAGCAGAATGGCGTTGGTGCCAATATCCGCGACCCGGAACGGCGCGGCCCTGAACATGGCCGGCGCATGCCAGTCGAGACTGCGATAAAGATCCACGAGATGAATATAGCGGCGATAATCGGCATCCGTCGGGCGCATGGATGCATCGACATGGCCTGTATCACGGCGCCTGATCGGCGTCGTGGTTGTTTCGGGTACACGCGAAAATGGAATATCCCATTCCGGCGAATTGTCGCGGCCGGTTTCCCAATTGTGCAGGGTTGCCACAACGCCGGTCTGTGCCGGATCGCGCGCCTGCGCGAACCAGCGATGGTAACGGTCAGCGGCGGAAAATAATGCCCGGATACGTGGCGCAAAGCGGAAGCCGGCGCGCGCTGCAATAAATTTCAGCGCCATGGCGAAAACCGGTGGTTGCGTGATGCCTGACGTCGCCACACGATGCTGTGTGCCCCAGACATCCGGGCCTGGAAAATATGTATCCGACGCGGCGTGAAATATAATCTGCGGAATCATGCCGTCCGCCCACTGACCTTCCGCCAGCCGTTCCAGTTCGCGCAGGGCGCGGTCGATGTCATAGGTCGCAAAACCCATAGCGACGAAGGCGGAATCCCAATTCCACTGGAAAGGATAAAGGCCGTGGGTCGGCACGGTGTAACCGCCGCGATCATTGGCAGCGAGAATTGCTTTTGCTCTGACAATTAAATCCTGGTTCACGCCGCTTTTCCGATTGCTTGGCCGTTATCCGGGTTGATCCAGACGATGCGTCCGGGATTTGGTAAGAGATTCAGCCGATCGCCGGGACTGACAGGCGCATCCGGACGCACGGCGACGCGCGCCAGTTGCCCGGCAATGCGGCCGGTCACTAACAGTGTCGATCCGAGGGGTTCGCAGACGATCACATCGAAGGGCAGGCCGTCTTTTTCAGTCATCACCATATCCTCGGCGCGGATGCCCGCAGTGATTTTATTGCCGGTTCCCAGTGCGGGGCTGGAAAATCCGCCAAGCCGCGCCATCCCAGCTGCGACAGGCAAATCGATAAAATTCATCGGCGGCGAGCCGACAAATCCGCCGACAAAGCGCGTTGCCGGCCGTTCATAAAGCGCCTGCGGATGGTCGATCTGCTCGATGATGCCCTTGTGCATGACCGCGATCCGGTCCGCGAGGCCCATGGCTTCGGTCTGGTCATGGGTGACGTAAACCGTGGTTGTGCCGGAGGCGTTCAGCACGGCTTTCAATTCTGAGCGCATTTCCAGCCGCAGCAGCGCATCGAGATTCGACAAGGGTTCGTCCATCAGCAGCACGGCGGGCTGAACGGCGAGGGCGCGCGCCACGGCGACGCGCTGGCGCTGGCCGCCCGACAATTTTGCCGGGTACCGATCCAGATATGGCTCGATATGCAGCAGGCCTGCCGCACGCTCAACCTGCTTTTTAATGTCCGCGTCGCTGGCATTTTTCATGCGCAGGCCGAAGGCGACATTTTCGTAAACGGTCATGTGTGGAAACACGGCATAATTCTGAAACACCATGGCGAGCCCGCGCTCGCGCGGCGGCAGGTCCGATACATCACGGCCGCCGATCAGCACACGCCCGGCGCTCTGGCTCTCGAGACCCGCAATAATCCGCAACAGCGTTGTTTTGCCGCAGCCCGATGGGCCGAGCAGGGCGATGAATTCGCCATCTGCAACATCCAGCGACAATTGCTGAAGCGCGGTGACGGCGCCGAATGTCTTCTCAATCCGGTCGATGGTAATTCCGGCCATAACGCACCTAGCGGTTTGCAATGCCCCACATCGCGAAGAGGTATTTTCTCACAGCGAATATGAAGATCACGGAAGGGAGGATGAGCAAAAAGCCGCCGGCAAAGCGGAAATGCAGCGGGGATTCGGCGAGTACGGTCAACAGATAAGCGGTCAGCGTGCGGTTGCGGACCGTCAGCACGGAGGCTGCAAAAACCTCGTTCCAGGAAATCACGAACGAAAAGATCGCCGCCGCCGCCAGTCCAGGCAGCGCCAGCGGCAGAACGATTTTCCGGAACGCCTGAAATCCGGTGCAGCCGAAAACCCACGCAGCCTCTTCAAGCTCCCGCGGAATTCCCATGAAAAGGCTGGAGGACACGAGCGCAGTAAAGGGCAGCGCCAGCGCCGTATGCACCAGCGCCACGCCGATGGGTGTGTCGTAAAGACCCGTCCGGATAAAGGTGACAGTGAGGGGCAGCGCCAGAATTGCCAGCGGAAATGCGCGCGTCAGCACCACAAGCATGCGAAACGCATCTTGCCCGGCAAATCTGTATCGCGCCAGCGCATAGCCTGCGGGCGCGCCGAGCAGAAGTGACAACAGCATGGTGAGAAAAGCGACCAGCGCGCCGTTCAGCGCCGCGCTCCACACGCCTTCGATGGCGAGAAAAGTCTGCATGGCCGCAAGGCTCGAATCCCACGGCAGCAGATTTTTCGGCCAGCGGAATACGCCCGCGCGTGCGCCGAACGCACCGAGCGCAATCAAGTAAATCGGCACCAGCACCCAGGCGCAGAGCGCAGCAATGCCCGACCAGAACAGCACGCGGCGCAGGCGGCGCGATATAATGGCTTCGCTCATGGCTGCATCTCCGCAGGGGTGCGCAAGGCCCTGATATAAATCACCGTCGCGGCCAGCGAGATCAGCATGACCAGAATCGCATAGGCCGCCGCGACACCGTTATTCTGGTTCACATGCTGCCACGCATAAGCCTCGCCGACGAGAACAGGGAAATTCCGCCCCGACAGCGCGTACACAACGGCAAACACTTCAAAAGCCAGCACCGTGCGCAGAATCAGTGCGCTCTGGATAGACGGCTTGAGGAGCGGCAGCGTGATTTTTCGAAAGCGCGTCCATGGACCGGCACCGAATATCTCTGCCGCCTCGCCATACTCCTTGGGAATCAATTGCAGACCCGCAACGAGTATAACCAGAACAATCGCCGTTGCGCGCCATAGCTCTGCCAGCACGACACTGATAAAAAGGCTGAGCGGCGTTTCGTAGGACAGCCAATTCACCGGCCCGTCGACGAGGCCGGCCATGGCGAGAATGGTGTTGAAATAACCGCGATCCTGCAAAATAGACAGCCAGACCAAGCCTGCCGCAAGATCGGAAATGCCGAGGGGAATGATCCAGATCCAGAGCACCAGATCGCGGCCCTTTCCCATTTTCTGAATCATCATGGCCATGACGAGCGCCATACCCAATTGCAGCGGAATAACCGCCAGCACGAGCAGGAATGTATTGCGGAGCGACAGGCCGAAATTCAGGTCGCCAATCATCTTGCGGAAATTGTTGAGCGAGGTTTCGCCATTGTCCATGAAAGCGAGCGCGATGGTCTGCACCAACGGCACGACGAACAGCAAAATCAGAAAAATCGTCGCCGGTGCGATCAGCAGGTAGGGCAGCAGCCTTTTGTTGGTCATGGCCTTGGCGCTCCGGTGAAAAGCGGCGGGATGCGGGAGAGGGATGTCCCTCCCGCGCCCGGCCTATCTCTCATGCCCGTCAGTTAATCTGGCAGGCACCGGCAGAGGTTTTATCCGGTGCCCAGCACGGCGCTTTTGTTTCATTCATGATGGTCTGAAGTGTTGCGCTCTGCGCATCGAGTGTCGCGCGGATCGGCGCACCGCGCAGCACGATGGACTGGAACGTATCCATATACACCTTGTTGAATTCGCCGCCCTTCGCGCCAAGCCCGACAGGCAGCAACGACACCAGCGCGTCTGGTGCGCCTTGTGTTTTTGCGACGGCTTCGACCAGCAGCTTGATGCCGCCCGGCAGGTCGGCCGGAAGATCGGCTTTCACCACGGGAAAAAATCCCAGTTCGCGCGCCATTGTGACCTGCGTTTCCGGCTTCAACAAATGTTCGATGGTTGCCGCCGCCGCAGCGCGGTTCGGCGCATTGGCGGTGATGCCAAGACCGGCAACGACCGGCATGAATCCGCGCCCCTTTGCGGCGGAAGGCGCAGGGAATGTCACATAATCATTTGGCGCGGCGACGAGCGCTTCTTTCAGGCGCGCAACATGATCGAAGGCGATCAGCACTTCGCCAGCCATCAAGGGTTCCTGCATGAAATCATAGGAAGCCGAGTTGGGATTCACATGCGCCCATAAGTCCTTGAACGCGCCCCACATCGCTTCCGCCTCAGCGCTCTTGAATGTCGCAACCACGCCGCCTGTGAACGACGGATAAAGATAGCCCTGAAAAAAGCGCGGCATCAGTCCTTTCGGCCCGGCGGGAAATCCAAGCGCACGTTTGCCCGTCTTGTCCTGAATGTTTTTTGCCCAGTCCTTCAGCTGGCTGTAAGTCAATGCATTGATATCTGCGCCGGCTGGCAGATATTGCAGGGCTTCTTTCTTGGCCGCCATAATGTAGGTTGCCTGCATCCAGGGAATATACATCTGCTTGGCCGTACCGAGCTTGCCGAGCGTCAGCATGGCCTCCGGCACACCGCGTTCTTTCGCTTTGGCGGCAAGGTCATCAACGGCATCGAGCCCCTTGCTGTTGACGAGCGGCGATAATTCACCATGCAGCGCGCCGACCATGGAAATGGTGCGCTTGCCGGCTTGCGTTTCCGCATCCATGCGGGTTTGGAAAGGCGACGGTTCCTCGACAATAAATGTTACCGGCCCCGGCGCGCTTTTCAGAATCATCTGGCGCACCTTCGTCGCTTCTTCGACAGGCCGCAGTTGCGTCGAGAGAAAAATCGTTTCCTGCGCCCGCGCGCTGGAAAAAGCTGCGCCGGCAAGCATTGCCGCCGTGCAGGCGGTGGATGTGAATAATTGCTTAAGCCTGATCATGGTCGTCTCCCTCGTTTGGTTGCGCCGGTTTTTCCGGTCACTTCAGTTCAAGCCGCTTTCGCCTGATGACGCGCGCGGAATTTGACGCAGCGGAAAAATGCTCCCCTGCTGTTCGGGCGCTCCGCCATCGATGAGTTGAAACAATTTATCCGCCAGACACGTCCCCGCCATTTGCACGTCCAGTTCCATGGTTGTCAGGGCGGGATGCGTGAAGCGGGAGGCGTGAATATTGTCATGGCCGGTGACCGCAATATCGCGTCCGGCTGCACGGCCCGCAGCCTGCACGGCCCTTACTGCGCCTATCGCCATGCGATCTGTCGCACAGACCAGAGCCGTGGGCCTCGCGGCACTGGCCAGCAGGGCGCTTGCAGCCATCTCACCCGCTTCCTCGGTCGCAGCACAGACCATTTTGAGATCATCAGCCAGCCCGGCGGCCCGCATGGCCAAATGCCAGCCTCGGGCGCGCATTTCTGCAAAGGTGAACACATCGGGCGCGGCGATATGGGCGATGCGCGTGTGGCCGAGGCCGACAAGCCGGCTGGTGACATCGTGGAAGCCGGTTTCCCCATCTCCATCAACAAAGGCATAGGGTGTCTGTGTTTCACTGCGGCCATGGCAGACAAAAGGCACACCTGCTGCCTGCAACAGGGCGATCCTTTCATCATGGCGCCTTGTGCGCACGATGATGAAGGCATCGGCGCGCCTGTCCTTGATCATGCGCCGGTAAACGGCCTGTTCTTCGGCACCCGGGCGCGCGGCCAGCAGCACAAGATCGAAATGCCGCGCCGCCAGCCGTTCCCCCAGCACCGCAAGCAACTCGACAAATGCCGGCTCATGAAAGCGGCCCGGCTCAGCCGGCATCACCAGCGCAACGGTCTCGCTCGCGCCCTTCCGCAATCGCCGTGCAGCAGAGTTTGGCCGGTAGCCGGCGGCAGCCGCTGCCGCCCTGACGCGCTCGCGCGTCTTGTTGGCAACATCCTCATAGCCGTCGAGCGCCCGGGAGACGGTCGTGACAGATAGGCCTAAACCGTTTGCAAGATTGCGTAGGGTCGCCATCGATGTCTCCAAATCGTTTTGAAATTTGATCCGAAACGATTTGAGGAGTCAATTGCCTTGATGTCGTGACCAGTTTCACGCCATCCCAGGCAGACATCGGCAACCGTCGCTGATGCGTTCCACATGCGATCTGTGAGACGCCAGGCGCGTGCGTGGATCGTTGGACGCCGCCGATGAGAGGGCAGGGCAGAAGCTGTGTAATGATCTAACGGCGCAGGCGGCCGGTCATGACCATGCAAGCTCAGCAAGGCTCGGCCCATGCCGTCGCTCTGGATGGCGTAAGAGGGCGTCCATGACCATTGGCAGCGCGAGCAGCAATAGCATGACCCTGTGATGCGGCTGCGAACGGCGCGCTGCCTTTGCATCAAGCCATCATCTGCAAGCATGTCTTTCAGTGTTGGGGGGCGGTTTCTGGTATCCCGTTAGCCGGTGATGTATGCAGGCGCCAATGAACAAGCCATCTGTTACCTCCGGGGATGTCGCGATCCGCGCAGGCGTATCGCAGTCTGCTGTCAGCCGCGCGTTTTCGCCCAATGCCAGCATTGCGGAATCCACCCGCCAAAAGGTTCTGAAGGCGGCGCAGGACTTAGGCTATCGTCCGAACGCGATTGCGCGCGCGATGATCAGCGGCCGGTCGCGTCTCGTGGCTGTGCTGGTCGCCTATCTCGACAACCAGTTTTATCCGCTCGCCCTCGAACAATTGTCGCGTGAGTTGCAGGCGCGCGGCTTCCAGATTCTGATTTTCATGACTGATACCGGCAATCAGGACGTGGTCGTGCAAACCATGCTGCAATATCAGGTTGAAGGCATTATCATGCTGTCGGCGGAATTGTCATCGAGCCTGGCAAGGGAATGTGCGGCGACCGGCACGCCTGTGCTGCTGTTCAACCGCTACGTGCCGGGGCTGCCAGCGAGCAGCGTGACATCCGATAATCTGGAGGGCGGCCGGCAGGTAGCGCATTTTCTGGCTGATGGCGGCCACCAGCGTATCGCGTTTGTGGCCGGGCAGGAAAATTCATCGACAAGCCGTGACCGGGAAGCGGGGTTTTGCAAGGGCCTGGCGGAGCGTGGCCTGACACTGACCGCGCGCACCGTGGGCGGCTACACATTTGACGGCGCGGCGCAGGCGGCGCGGGAATTGTTCGATTGTTCCGTCCGGCCCGATGCGGTTTTCGTCGCCAATGACCACATGGCCTTCGCGGTCATGGACGTGTTGCGCAACGAATTAAAACTGCGCATTCCGCAGGATGTTTCCGTCGTGGGCTATGATGATGTGCCGGAGGCGTCGTGGGGCGGATATGAATTGACATCCGTCTCGCAAAATCTCAATGAAATGGTCACGGCGACCATCGATATTCTGCTGTCCCAGATTGACAGGCAGAAGGTCCGCCGCAAGGCCGCAGTCGCTCCGGCAAAACTGGTGGTGCGTAGCTCCGCGCGTCTCCCACCGCAGTGATTTCAATGAGGCTCAGTCAAGCCGGCCGCGCCGGAAAATACTGCGCATGCGGGAAAATACATCCACATCCATCTGCTTCAGCAGATGAATGATGTCGATGGGAACCCAGTTTTCACGGATCAGCCCTTCATGGTGCAGATAAAAATCCATCACCCGCATCGTGACATCGCGTCCAGTCGGCGCGACGCCAAGAAATTCACCTCCGAGATGCCTTGCATACACACTCGGCCAGCCGGCGGTCGCTGAATAGGCGCCATCGCCGATGCGCACATAATGATTGCCGCCGCGCCGGTTCGGAAACGCGATGCGGAACGGCAGTTGATGATAGTCGACAAAGCCTTGCAAACTGCGGGTCGTGCCGATGCCGCACGGCCCGTACCACATCATTTTCGGATGCCAGTGAATTTTCTGCGGCATCGCGAGCAAACCATCGCGGCCGCGCTGGTCCTCGTCATTATAATCGCCCAGTGTTTTATGCATGGCCAGCGTCTGCGCCAGACTTGCAGCGGACACAGCCGGGTCTTGCGGCGTCAGGACGATGCCGTTGCCGGTGAAGGGGCAGGGCCATTGCTCTTCTGTGCCAAGACTCGGCGCAATCGGCCAGAACCCGGCCTGCCGGATCACGTCGAGCACATCCATCAGTACCGTGCTCTGGATGATCTTGCCGGCTTCAACACGGTGAAATTCGCCGTAGCGGATATAGATGGGCCTGCCCGTCGCTGGAATTGTCAGCCAGTCACGCCGGAAGGTGCCGCAATAATGGCCGACAGCACCGACCCAATCGCCATCATTCCAGCGGCCGCCGATGAGCAGCGTGTCGCGCCGCTCCAGATCGGGAAACGCAGTGAGCAGCGGTTGCCAGACCGCCGCCGCCATCGCCTCAACGCCGCGCAATTCATTCATGGGATAGGAGCCGCGCCATTCCGCCTGCGGATGATAGGCTTGGGAAAGCCGCGCAAGAACGCTCTCGGGGGTCGATTCCGCGATTGCGCCGAGGGTTGACCGTACATGCAGCTTGGCGGCGGTGATATCTGTCGGCGTCATGGCAGGACTTCCGTTTATCTGGCCGCTGCGCCCCCGGAAGGCGCGCAGCGGCTTGGCCTTGCATACGTATTCATTCTCTGTCAACCTGCCGGGGCAGCCGGTAAGGTGACGTGTCGCATTGCGCCGGGCAAGTGGGAGAAACTGGCGGCATGGTCGAGGTTTCGTTGCGCGGCGTCACAAAACGCTGGGGTGCCTTCACAGGCGTCAGCGCAATTGATCTCGATATCGGCGACCGGGAATTCATGGTGTTTTTGGGTCCATCCGGCTGCGGCAAAACCACGACAATGCGCATGATCGCCGGACTCGAAGACCCGACGGAAGGAGAGATCCGCATTGATGGCCGCGTCGTCAATGATCTGGAACCGAAGGATCGCGATGTGGCGATGGTGTTCCAGAATTACGGGCTTTATCCCAACATGACCGTTTATGAGAATATCCGGTTTCCCTTGAAAGTTCGCCGGGTTGATGCCGCCACCCATGATGCGCGGGTGCGCAAGGCGGCGGGTTTGGTGGAACTGGGCGATCTGCTGTCGCGCCGGCCGCGCGAACTTTCCGGCGGCCAACGCCAGCGTGTCGCCCTTGCGCGCGCCATCGTGCGCGAACCGGCGGTTTTCCTGATGGATGAGCCGCTGTCCAACCTGGATGCGAAATTGCGGGTCTCAACCCGGGCACAAATCAAGAATCTCCAGCATGAACTGAAGGTCACGACCATTTACGTGACGCATGACCAGATCGAGGCCATGACGCTGGCTGATCGGGTCGTGGTGATGAACAAGGGGACCTTCCAGCAGGTCGGCACGCCGCAGGATATCTATGACCGGCCTGCCAATACATTTGTCGCAGGATTTATTGGCTCTCCGGCCATGAATTTGATTGATGGCGAGATTGCAGGCGGCGTCTTTTCTGCACCGCATATGCGTATAGCCGGCTTGCCGCAGACCATCAGCGGCAGGATCATTCTTGGATTTCGCGCCGAGGATGCCGAGGTCGGCGCTGAAGCGAACGATGTCGCCGCGCCCGTTTATGCCATCGAGTTGCTTGGCGACGTGACCATGGTCAGCGTCCGCATCGGCCAAGCGCTGGTCACAGCGAAAGCCCCGAAAACATTCCGCAGCACCATTGGCGCGCCGATCGGGTTCCGCGTTCCGCCCGCGGCATGCCATTTGTTTAGTCCGCAAACGGGTGAGCGGATCAATCTTTCAGGTCAACAATGAAAATGCGCCACAAGCCCAACTCCAACCACGGGGGAATTACCATGTTCCGTCAATTTCTGACTGCTTCTGCCTTGTCGTTGCTGCTTGCAACATCGGCGCAGGCCGCGTGCGGATTTCAAAACACGGTCCCGATCAAGTCGCTCTCTGCTGCCTTTGACGCATGGAAGGCGGTGACGGGCGCCATGGCAGAATGTGGCAATGTGCAGGCGGAACTCGACCAGACTTTCCGCACCAAGCAGCCTGCGGCATTCGCCGCTAACCCGTCACTTTATCATATCGGGGGCGTCGCCAACGGCACGCTGACGCCGCTCGTCAATACCGGCGTCATTCGCACCCTCGACGATCTGGTTGCGAAATACGGTCAGCACCTGTCGCCCAACCAGTTGATCAAGATCGATGGCAAGACCGTTGCGGTGGCGATGATGGTCAATGCTCAGCATTTCGTCTACCGCGCCGACATTTTTCAGGAACTCGGCATCGCGCCGCCGCAGACCTACGATGATGTTGTTGCCGCCGCCGAGAAAATCAAGGCGTCCGGCAAGGTGCAGTATCCGCTCGGGGGCACATTCAAGGCGGGCTGGGATCTGGCTCAGGATTTCAACAACATGTTCGTTGGTTTTGGCGGCGCTTTTGTCAAGCCGGACAATACGCCGGGCATGAATTCCGACGCTGGCGTCAAGGCGCTGGACATGATGAAAAAACTGTCAGCCTACATGGACCCGGAATTTCTGGTTTCTGAATCGACCTTTGTGCAAAAGCAGTTCCAGCAGGGCAAGATTGCCATGGCCAATCTCTGGGCCTCGCGTCTCGGCGCTCTCGATGATGCGAAGGAAAGCCAGCATGCCGGAAAATTTGGCGTCGCCGCTGCGCCACAGGCCGTGAAAGGCGGACCAGCCTCTTCCACCTTGTGGTGGGACGGCATTGTGATTGCGAAAAATATTCCCGATGCGGAAGCGGAAGCGGCCTTCCGTGTCGCGATGGAGGGCATGGACGAGGACATGGTGAAAGCCAACAACGCGCTCGCGATCTGGCTGATCAAGGGATATGTGCCCGGCAAAATGGCGCAAGGTGCCATTGAAACGGCCAAGGGTGGCGCGCCGAATTATGCCTCGACCACGGCCATGGGGCTTTTCCATTCCGCCGTTGGCGAAAAAATTGCCGACTTCATGGCCGGGCGCAAGGATGCGAAGGCAACATTGGCTGACATGGAGGCAAGCTATCTCGTCAAGGCCAAGGAGCAGGGCTTGATCAAGTAAGCGGGGCAGAACAGAGCAGCGCTGTGCGGGCAAACAGACAATGAAGCGCCGGGCATTTCTCATGTTCGTCACGCCATCACTGCTGATGATGCTTGTCTTCATCGCCGTGCCGCTGGCGCTTGTATTCCGCCAGAGCTTTTATGAAACGCGCGCGGTTGTGCAGCAGGTCACGGTTGAAAACTGCACACCAGGCTTTCTTGCGCCGGTTTGCACCCGCGAGACGCGGGCCATGCCGCTGCTGGGCGCAGATGGCAAGCCTGTTACTGAGAATATCTTTGTCGGGCTGGACGTCTACCGGCGCGTCCTTGAAACGGGCGCCGTCGCACGCGCCTTCGCATCAGGCGGCGGCGGCATGTCTTCCCTGCTGCAGATCGATTTCTGGCGGGCTTTGCGGTTCACGCTGACTTTCACATTGATTACGCTGCCGCTTGTCATTGGGCTTGGCCTGTTGATCGCGTTGTGCGTCAACAATCTCGTGCGATCGCTGCGCGGCCCGGTGATTTTTGTCACGCTCTTGCCTTTCATCATCACGCCGGTGATCGGCGCCTTGTCCATCCGTTGGCTTTTTCTCGGTGATGGCGTCCTGACACGGGCGCTGGAGTGGCTGCTGCAGCGTGATATCTCGATGTTTGCGCAGGGCTGGACCATTGAGATCATGATGCTGGTCTATAAGGTCTGGCATGTGGCGCCGTTCGCCTTCGTTGTCTTTTATGCTGCCCTGCAAACCGTTGATCAGGACACGCTGGAATCGGCGATTGTGGACGGCGCTTCGCGTTTCGAGCGGCTGCGTTACGTGATCGTGCCCCATCTGACGCCTTTGATTATTTTCGTGGCGCTGATCCATCTGATGGACAGCTACCGCGTCTTTGACGAAGTGATCGGATTTTCGTCTCAGGCGCATGTCATATCGCTGCAATATCTGACCTACTCATTCCTGATGCCTGATGAAACGGGCAACAGGGCCGTCTCGCGTGCGGCTGCGTCGTCGATGCTGACGATGATCGGCATCGTTTTGCTGCTGGCTCCGCTGCTCACACGCACATGGCGCATGCATCGCGCCAGCCGGAGGTGAGCATGATGCAGAGCCGCACATTGGGACCGCCGTTCTGGCTGCGTCTGACCAGCAACGGATTTCTCCTGTTGTGGCTGCTGGCGGCATTGTTTCCCTTTGTCTGGATCGGGCTGATGTCGGTGCGGACGCCGGTGGATGCGATGTCCTCCAATCCGCTTGATGTCGTTTTCGGCAAGACGACCTTTGAACATTATCAAGCGGTCTGGGTGACGCACGGCTTCTGGCGCAATTTTCTCAATTCCATGCTGGTCACGGCCGGCGTCGTGACGATTTCACTGACAGTGGGAACGCTGGCGGGCTATGGACTGGCGCGGGCCAACAGCGATCTTGCCTTCTGGCTGCTGATCCTGGCGTTGATTTTCCGCGCATTGCCGCATTCCGTGCTGGTGACGGGCTATCTGCCGCCATTCCTGAACTCGCGGGAATTGCTCATGCCCTTGTGGGAAAGCGGCTTCACCGGATGGTTCTTCCGGCTGTTTTCAGCGGCGCCGCCCACGCTTTATGGTCAGCCCTGGGCGATTATTCTCGTTCTCGTTTCGATCAATCAGCCCTTCACAATCTGGATGATGCGCTCCTTCTTCATGAATATTCCCAATGAGCTGGATGAAGCGGCGCGTGTCGACGGATGCACGCATTTTGGCGCGTTCTGGCGCGTCATCATGCCGGTGATGTGGCCGGGTGTGATCACGACAGGGCTGTTTGCCTTTCTTCTGGCCTACAATGATTATCTCGTCACGGCGTTGCTGCTCGATGCGCAATCGCAAACCATGGTGCCGGCCATTTCCCAATTTCTCAATCGCGATACCCGCGCATCCGATCAGATTGAAGCCATTGCTGCGGCGGTTTCAATTACGGCCCCGCTCTTTCTGCTGGTGATCGTATTTCAGCGGCAAATCGTATCCGGCCTTACCGCCGGCGCTGTGAAGGGATAATCCATGATGCTATTGATCTCTCCCACAACAATAAACGACACGGAAATTCTGGTATGATCCGCTATCTCAAGACTGCCCGCAGCGAGGCAGACCGCGCTGACGATGATGCAAAGGTGCGCGCCACCGTTGAAGGGATCCTCGCCGCCATAGCGGCGCGCGGCGACGCAGCCGTGCGCGAGCTCTCCGTCCAGTTCGACGCATATGACCCGCCCGCTTTTCGCCTCAGCCAACAGCAAATTGAGCAGGCGATGGCAGCCGTCTCAAAGCGCGATCTTGAGGATATCCGCTTTGCACAGGCGCAGGTGCGCAATTTCGCCCAGCATCAGAAAAATGCGCTGAAGGATATCGAGGTTGAAACGCTGCCCGGGGTCGTGCTCGGGCACAGAAATATTCCGGTGCAATCCGTTGGCTGTTATGTGCCCGGCGGCAAATATCCGATGGTTGCGTCGGCCCACATGTCCGTGGTGACGGCGAAGGTTGCGGGCGTGAAGCGGATCATTGCGTCTGCGCCGCCACAGGCCAGCGCCGGCGGTCCGGCCCCGCATCCCGCCATCGTCGCTGCCATGCACATGGGCGGCGCCGATGAAATCTATTGCCTCGGCGGCATTCAGGCCGTGGGTGCTATGGCGCTGGGCACACAAACCATCGCGCCTGTGGATATGCTGGTCGGCCCCGGCAACGCCTTCGTTGCTGAAGCGAAGCGGCAATTGTTCGGCCGTGTCGGCATTGATCTTTTTGCCGGTCCGACAGAGACCATGGTCATCGCCGATGAAACTGTGGACGGTGAATTATGCGCGACCGACCTGCTCGGACAGGCCGAGCATGGCGTCAATTCTCCGGCAGTGCTCATCACCAATTCCGAGAAATTGGCGCGCGAGACCATGCGTGAGATCGAACGTCTTCTGGTGATTTTGCCCACCGCTGCCGCAGCCGCGCAGAGCTGGCGCGACTATGGCGAAATCATTGTCTGTGACAGCTATGAGGAAATGCTCAGCGAAGCCAACCGCATTGCGTCGGAACATGTGCAGGTGATGACGGACCGCGATGACTGGTTCCTGGAAAACATGCATTCCTACGGCGCATTGTTTCTGGGAGCCCGCACCAATGTCAGCTATGGCGATAAGGTGATCGGCACCAACCATACGCTACCGACAAAGCGCGCCGGACGTTATACCGGCGGATTATGGGTCGGAAAATTTATCAAGACCCATACCTATCAGCGCGTGCTGACGGATGAAGCATCGGCGCTTATCGGCGAATATTGTTCGCGCCTGTGCATGCTGGAAGGATTTGTCGGCCACGCCGAGCAGGCGAATATCCGGGTGCGCCGTTACGGCGGGCGCAATATTCCATATGGGCAGGCTGCGGAATGATCGATCTTCCCCGCACACCCTCTTTCCGGCTCGATGGCCGCCGCGCGATTGTGACCGGGGCCTCACGCGGCATTGGATTGGCCTGCGCTGTTGCGCTGGCCGAAGCCGGAGCCCATGTTATATGCGCAGCGCGGGGATTGCAGGCTCTCAATGAAGCCGTTGACGCCATGCGCGCCGCCGGCTTTTCCGCTGAAGCGCGTCCGCTTGATATGGATGATACGGCTGCGTCTGCGGCGTTTGTCGATGCCGTGGGCCCGCTCGATATTGTCCTTAATTCCGCTGGCATTGCCCGCCATGGCCCGGCACTTGATAAATCAGCGGCTGATTATGATGCGGTGATGAGCACGAATGTGCGGGCTGCTTATTTTCTGTCCGTGGCTGCGGCCCGTAACATGATGGCGAACGGCAAGCGCGGGTCGATTATCCATATTTCCTCGCAGATGGGTCATATCGGCGGCATCGACCGCACTGTTTATTCTGCGTCGAAGCATGCCGTCGAGGGCATGGTGAAATCCATGGCGATCGAATGGGGAAAGCAGGGCATCCGCATCAATACGATCTGCCCGACATTTATTCGCACCGCTTTCACGCAATCCACGTTCGACAATCCGGAGCGGCTGGCCTGGATCCAATCGAAGGTAAAACTCGACCGGCTTGGCGAGGTCGAGGATGTGATGGGCGCAGCAGTTTTTCTCGCCAGCGATGCGTCAGCACTGGTTACCGGCGCAGCCTTGCTGATTGATGGTGGCTGGACGGCCGGATAAATGGAGCGATGGCTATGACAATTCCGGGCTTTAGCCCTCAATGGAAAGATTTCCCCGACTATATCCTCGGAATCACCAAGGAAATCTGGGAAGACCGCGGCATCGCCACGCTCCACCGCTATTATGCACCGGATATCATCGTGCGTTCCCCCTCGTCCGTTGTGCGCGGCAATCAGGGTGTAATCGCCGCGACCATGGCGACACTGGCGGAATTTCCCGATCGCGCTTTGCTTGGAGAAGATGTGATCTGGAGCGAGCACAGCACCGGATTGCTGTCATCGCATCGCCTTTTTTCCACGGCGACGCATGCGCGGGATGGTGTTTATGGCAAGGCGACGGGTAAAACCCTGCGCTACCGGATTATTGCGGATTGCGCGGCGCGGGCCGACCAGATTTTCGATGAATGGCTGATCCGCGATCAGGGCGCCATCGTGCGTCAACTGGGCTGGGAGCCGAAATCATATGCTGCTGATCTGATTGCGCGCGAAGGCGGGCCGGATGCCTGCATCCAGCCATTTGCGCCGGCACACGATATTGCTGGCCCCTATACAGGCAAAGGCAATGAGCATCACGCCGGGGCGCGCTATGCCGATATTCTCTCACGGATCATGCGCGCGGATTTTGCCGTCATTGGCCGGGAATATGACCGCGCCGCGCATCTGGAATTGCCTGGCGGCGTCACCGGCCATGGCTGGGCTGATGCTGATCGTTTCTGGCTTGGCCTGCGCGCTGCTTTTCCTGACGCGCAGTTCGAAATTCATCACGTTATCGGCCGCGAGGATAAAATGATGCCGCCGCGGGCTGCGCTGCGCTGGTCGCTCACCGGCAAGCATACGGGCTGGGGGGCATTCGGCGCACCATCCGGTGCGGCCGTGCATGTGATGGGCTTGAGCCATGCTGAATTTGGCCCGTTCGGCGGCGATGCCGGCAGTCTGCGCCGCGAATGGGTGCTCTATGATGAAACGGCGGTCTGGAAGCAAATTGTCTTGCAGACGGGATAAAAGCGCCTTATCCGCGCGCGGTTTTGGCCGCAGGATGCATACGAATGCAAAAGCCGCAGAGCTTGCACAAAGGGAGGACATCATGACCATCACGCGCAGAACATTTGGCGCCAGCGCCGCCATGCTCGGACTCTCCGGCCTGTTGCCGGGGCAGGCCTGGTCGCAGACTGCGGCACTGGCCAATCTGAAGCCGGGCAAACCCCATGCTGGCGCGGAAATTAAAATTCTTTGTGTCGTGGCAACGCAATTCCGCGCTCATGAAGCGCGCGCTGCTGCTTTCACCGAAGCCACCGGAATCGGCGTGAAATATACTTATGTGCCTTTTGCCAATATGCGCGAAGCACTGACAGCGGAAATGGTGGGCGGCACCGGTGGTTATGATATGGTGGTCGTTATGGACCAGTGGACGCCGTCGCTCACCAACCTGCTCGATCCAATTGATCAGCGCATTGCTGACAAAAAAATCGACATCAAGCGCTATCCGGAAGCGTATTTGAAGCTGGGTCAGGTCGCAGGCAAGCAGCTCGGATTGCCGACGCGCGCGCATGTGCAGTTGCTGTTCTACCGAAAAGATCTGTTTGCCAAAAATAATTTGCAGCCGCCCAAGACGTGGGACGATGTCGTTACAGTTTCAAAGGTCCTGCAAGAGAAGGACAATATTGCCGGCATTGCATTGCCGTATGGCAAGAACAACGGTCAGAACCTGATGGTCTGGTATAATTTCCTGTGGGGCCGCGGTGCCGATGTCTTCGATGCACAGGGCATGCCAGCTTTTGCAACAGATGCTGGCCTGAAAGCCACACAAGATTACATTGATATGCTGCGCACCCACAAGGTGACGCCGGCCGCAGCTGTTTCATTCACCGAACAGGATGCCGTCAATTCCATGCGCGGCGGCAATGCGGCCATGGTGCCGGTCTGGTGGTGGGTGCGCGGCGGTCTGCTGGATCCGAAAGTTTCAAAATTGACGGAAGATCAGGTGGGACATGCACCCATGCCTACCTATCCCGGAGGAAAAAGCTCGACCTATATCAATTGCTGGATTTACGGAATCACCAGAAATTCCAAGAACAAAGATGCGGCAATGGAATTCATGACATTCGTATCCGATCCATCTGTCGAGCGTGATATTCTTCTCGATCCGAAGGAAAGCGATGTTGTGGCCGTGCAATATCCCAACCTGCGCGACGCGGATGTGAACAAGCGGTTCGGCGGCATGCATCATTTTGCGGCCGAGGCGCTGCAGAACACGAAGGTCGTTCCTTATTCCGCTGACTGGCCGCAGATGATGGAGGCGCTGGAAACAGCCATGTCGGAAGCGGCGTCCGGCGCAAAAACGGTGCCTGATGCGTTCAAGGCCGCCGATACCGCCATCCGCCGCATTGTCCGGCGCGGCTGAAACATAACGTCCCTGACCGCACCCGGTCAGGGTCAATCCGCCATGACGCAATCCGATCGTTCCATTCGTTATTTGTTGTTGATCCCGGCGCTTGTGCTCGTGCTGGGCACAACGCTGTGGCCAGTTGTGTCGGCAATCACGACAAGTCTGCGCGACTGGCGCCTGAAGCGCAGCCCCGTGCCGCAAAAATGGGTTGGGTTCGATAATTATCTGATCGCGCTGGAAGAGCCGGAATTCTGGAATGCGCTCAGTGTCACGGCCATTTTTGTTTCGCTCAATGTCATTGTTACGGTCTGCGTTGCGCTGCTGCTCGCGCTGCTGCTGCGCAAGGCGGGCGTATTGCAAAGCCTGGTGCGTGCTGTTCTCATCTTGCCGTTCGCCGTCAGCCCGGCGCTGATCGGTGTGTCTTTCCGGTTCATGCTCAATGGCGAGCATGGCGTTCTGGCGAAGGGATTTGCTGCTGCAGTGCCATGGCTTTCCGATGTGGTCTGGCTGGCGGCGCCCGGTTATGCGATGGCGGCGCTCATCCTTTCCGATGTCTGGCACTGGTTTCCCTATCTGACGCTGATGTTTCTTGGCGGGCTGGCCGCCATTCCGAAGGAAACAGAGGAAGCCGCCGAAATGGATGGCGCATCGCCATTGCAATCGATTTTTCTCGTCGTGCTCCCGCAAATGAGAGGAATCATCGCTGTTGCCGTCATTCTGAAAACAATCTTCGCACTGAAAATGTTTGATCAGGTTGCGACACTGACCGGCGGCGGCCCCGGGATCACCACGCAAACATTGGCCCATTATACGTATTCCGTTGGCTTCGTTCACTATGATATGGGGCTGGCTTCAGCGCTGGCCGTGGTGCTGACTGCCATTCTCGTGACCATTGGCATTTTCTACATCCGGCTTGTCCTGCCGCGCCGCGAAGGTGCAGTGTCATGAGACATCGAGCGGGCCATTTCTTGCTGTCACGTCTGGTGTTGCTGCTGTTTTTCTGCATCATCATTTTTCCAATTGGCTGGATGATTCTGACCGCATTCAAACAGCCGCGCGACGTCTATTCCCTGACGTTCCTGTTTACGCCGACGGTGGAGAATTTTTCCACGGTATTC